>NZ_JBEZZG010000056.1:0-34450 GCF_040639085.1 Nonomuraea sp. NPDC023979 | reverse complement strand
CGCTGTCATCTGGCACAACTGGAACATCGGCGCACCCGTGAAACGATCCCTGATCGCCTACGATCACTAACCCAAATTTCACATCAGCGATCTAGGGTGGTGGCATGCCGCGACGCCTCATCTGTTCGCCTCCGCCCGCCCGCTAGCGGGCGGCCTTCCCTGAATCTCCGGGTCTGACAGATCCGGTGGTGGTTGCTGCCCGCATCCGGGCCCAATCCACCACTCCTCATCGGAGCACATCTGTCATGACCCAGCTCACCACCCGGCGTGCCACGCTGTACGTCGCCACCGCCGCCGCGGCCTGGGGCACCGGCGGCGCCGCCGGAGCCCTCCTGTTCGCCGGCGGCGGGCTCGACGCCCTGGACGTGTCCTTCTGGCGCTACCTCCTCGGGGCGATCTTCCTGCTGCCGCTCGCCCGCGGCCTCCGCCTCGACGGCCGCGTCGCCGTCGTCGGCGCCGGCATGGCCGTCTACCAGACCGCCTACTTCGGCGCCATCGCGCACTCGGGCGTCGCGATCGCCACGGTCGTCACGATGGGCGCCACGCCGGTCTTCACCGCCCTCGGCGGCCGGCTCCTGCTCGGCGAACGCCTCGGCCGCGCCGGCCTCGCCGCCCTCCTCACCGCCCTGACGGGCCTCGTCCTCCTCACCACGACCCCCCACCCCGAGCCGGCCACCCCCACCGGGACGCTCGCCACGCCGTCCGGGGAGGGGACGCCGGCCGGGGTGGGGCTCGGGTTGCTGTCGGCCGCCGGGTATGCCGGGGTGACGTTGTACTCGCGGCGGCACCGGGACGACTCCCAGGGGATGGCCGTGGGCGGGTTCGTCGTGGGGGCGGTGTGCCTGGCGCCGTTCGCGCTGGCCGGCGGGGTGGTCCCGGTGGGCGGGTGGCAGAGCGTGGCGCTGCTCGCCTATCTGGGGGCGGTGCCGACGGCGCTGGCGTACCTGCTGTTCTTCCGCGCGTTGACGGCGCTGCGGGCGACGACGGTGTCGATCGTGTCGCTGGGGGAAGCGGCGGGGGCGGCCGTGCTGGGCGTGCTGGTGTTCGGGGAGCGGCTGTCGCCGTCGGCCTGGGCGGGGTGCGTACTGCTGCTGGTGGCGGCGGTGGCGCGGGCACGGGAGGAGTGAGCGTGAGGCAGGGTCGCCGTATGGGTTAGGGTCCGTACGGCGACGCCTGTCGTGTCGTCGCTCCGCTCCCAGGCCGCCGGTACGGGCCGGTACGGGGGAACGGTGGCGGCGGAGCGTGCGTTGGAGGAACTGTGGCCTCGATTACAGGATTTGTCAGGAACCTGCTGGACCGTCCGGGAGGCACCCCCCTGACGCCGTACCAGAAGGTCGTGAAGGCGGCTCACGCCCGCGCCGACCGGATCGGCAAACTGGATGAGCTGCCCAGGCCCGACATGAGCGACCTGGCCGAGTTTTGTGCCGTCGCCCGTGAGGCCGCCGACCGCACGCTCGGGCTCAGGCCGTACGACGTGCAGTTGCTCGGGACACTCGCGCTCCTCGACGGCAAGGTGGCCGAGATGGCCACCGGCGAGGGCAAGACGCTGTCCGGGGCGATGGCGGCGGCCGGCTACGCGCTGCAGGGCAGGCGCGTGCACGTGATGTCGGTCAACGACTACCTGGCCCGCCGCGACGCCGAGTGGATGGCCCCCATCTACGCGGCCCTGGGCGTCACCGTCGGCTGGATCGACCAGAACTCCACCCCGGAGGAGCGGCGCGACGCCTACGCGAAGGACGTCACGTACGGGCCGGTGAGCGAGATCGGCTTCGACGTGCTGCGTGACCGGATGCGCACGTCGGCGGACGAGATCATCGTGCCGGAGCCGGAGGTGGCGCTGATCGACGAGGCCGACTCGGTGCTCGTCGACGAGGCGAGGGTGCCGCTGGTGATGGCGGGGGCGGCCGACGCGGGCAACGCGGTGCCGGAGCTGGCGGTCCTGGTCAGGCAGCTCATCCGGGGCTACCACTACGAGATCGACGAGCAGGCGCGCAACGTCTACCTGACGCCGAAGGGCGCCGAGACGGTGGAGAACCTGCTGGGCGTCGAGCTCTACGACGAGCACGAGCCGGGCACGCTGATCGAGGTCAACCTGGCCCTGCACGCCCACGCGCTGCTGACCCGCGACGTCGACTACATCGTGCGTGACGGCAAGGTGCAGCTCATCAACCCCTCGCGCGGCCGGGTGGCGGTGCTGCAGCGCTGGCCCGCCGGCCTGCAGGCGGCGGTGGAGGCCAAGGAGGCGCTGCCGCCGAGCGAGAAGGGCGAGATCCTCGACTCGATCACCGTGCAGGGCCTGATCAGGCGCTACCCGAGGGTGTGCGGCATGACGGGCACCGCGGTGGCGGTGAGCGAGCAGCTCGGCGAGTTCTACGGGCTGAAGGTCGCGGTGATCCCGTCCAACCGGCCGTGCGTCAGGAAGGACGAGCCCGACCGCATCTACCCGACGGTGCCCGACAAGGACGCGGCGCTGGTCGAGGAGATCCAGGCGGTGCACGAGACCGGCAGGCCGATCCTCATCGGCACGCTCGACGTGGCCGAGTCGGAGAACCTGGCCATGCTGCTCCAGCGCCGCAGCCTGGAGCCGGTGGTGCTCAACGCCAAGAACGACGCCGAGGAGGCCGCGATCATCGCCAGGGCGGGCGAGCGCGGCGCGATCACCGTCTCGACGCAGATGGCGGGCCGGGGCACCGACATCCGGCTCGGCGACGGCGTTGCGGAGCTCGGCGGCCTGTACGTGATCGGCTCCGGCCGCCACTCCAGCAGCCGCCTGGACGACCAGTTGCGCGGCCGGGCGGGCCGCCAGGGCGACCCGGGCGGCTCGGTGTTCTTCGTCAGCATGGGCGACGACCTGATCACGCAGTACACGCCGGACGAGCGGCCGCCGGCGGCCGACGCCGACGGCATCGTCAGGCACCGGCGCGGCGCCTACCTGGTGGGGCACGCGCAGCGGGTGGCGGAGGGCGTCAACCTGCAGATCCACCGCAACACCTGGCGCTACACCCGGCTGCTGGAGCAGCAGCGCGAGCTCATCCTGGAGTGGCGCGACAAGGTGCTGCACGGCGACGCGGCGGCCAAGGCGCTCAAGGAGGCCGACCCGGAGCGCTGGGAGTCGATGCCCGAGGACACCCGGGAGGAGACGGCCAGGCAGATCGTGCTGCACGCGATCGACCGCTGCTGGACCGAGCACCTGGCGTTCCTCACCGACCTGCGCGAGGGCATCCACCTGCGGGCGCTGGGCCGGATGAGCCCCGTCGACGAGTATCAGCGGGAGGCGGTGGCGGAGTACAAGCGGCTGCTGGCCGAGGTGGAGCGCCGGTCGCTGGAGTCGTTCGAGGCGCCCGAGCCCGATCTCAAGCGCCCGCAGGCGACCTGGACCTATCTGGTGCAGGACAACCCATTCGGCACCGAGTGGGACCGGATTCTCAAGCGGGTCAAAGGCGGTTCGCGTACCTGACAGAGGATGGCAGGTACGGCTGACAGGCTGACGGTCATGACGACGAAGGCGAATCTCATCGCGGTCACCATCGACTGCGACGACCCCAGGAAGACGGCCGAGTTCTACCACCAGGTGACCGGCCTGCCCATCACGTACGCGGAGGACGAGTACGCGGCCGTGAGCGACGGCACCACGTCGCTCTACTTCGGCCGGGTGCCCGATCGCAAGCCCGTGGAGTGGCCGAGCGCCGACAAGCAGTTCCATCTCGACTTCCGCGTCCCGGATGTGGAGAAGGCGGTCGAGGAGTACGTTGCGATCGGCGCGACCAAGCCCGAGTTCCAGCCGGGCGTGACGGACGAGGGGGTGGGCTGGATCGTGCTGCGGGATCCTGACGGCCACCTGTTCTGCGTCTGCCCGGAGAAGTGATGTAGGCCAAGATTGGCCTAAAGGATGATTCGAGCGCATTGCTGCGCATCTAAGCTGAGGCAATGCTCTTGCACGGATCTCTGCCCCTGCGTGGGCGCCCATGACCTGGGTCGGCCTCCTCATCGCACTCGCCGGGGCGCTGGGCTACGCGGTCGGCGCGGCGCTGCAACAGTTCGAGGCAGTGGCGGAGGGCGCCTCGCTCAGGCTGACCCGGCGGCCCCGCTGGTGGATCGGCGGCATCATCAGCCTGACCGGCGCGTGCCTGCACGCGGTGGCGCTGAGCTTCGCGCCGCTGGTGGCGGTGCAGCCGATCAGCGTGGCCACACTGGTGTTCGCGGTGCCGCTGGCCGCGTACATGTACGGCCGCAAACCGTACAAGGCAGAGATCTTCGGCTCGATCGCGGTGGCCGTGGGCCTGATCTGGCTGATGATGCTGGTGCCGTCGCACCACGTCACGCCCCGGCTGGGTGACGGGGCGGCGCTCGGGTTCATCGGCGTGATCGCGCTGCTCGTGCTGGTCACGCAGGTGGCCGCGATCCGCGCCAAGGGGGCGAACAAGGCGCTGCTGCTGGCGGTCAGCGCGGGCGTGGCGACGGCGAGCGTGTCCACGTTCGTCCGGGTGGTCGGCGGCGGCATGGAGGGCGACCTGGGGCGGCTGGTCCACTGGTTCACGCTGGCCATCCCGGTGCTGCTGATCTGCGCCACGGTGCTGCTGCAGCGCTCGTACGCGGTCGGCTACTTCGGCATCGCCTACGCGGGCGTGCAGGTCGTCGACCCGATCACCTCGGTGCTGGCCGGCGCGCTGCTGCTCGGCGAGCCGCTGCCGACCAGCCCCGCCACCGCCGTGCCCGCGGTGCTGGCGGCGGCGCTGACCATCGCCGGCACGATCACGCTGGGCCGGCTGACGCCCGATCACTCCCCGTCGAAACAGGCGGCCGCCATCCCAGAATCTCGTCCATTGAGCGCAGCATCAGATCGGGCCTGAACCGGCTCGCCAGCGACATCGCCCGGTCGCGCACCGCCACGGCGACGGGGTTGCGCACCTTGGTGATCCGGCAGATCGCCATCGACTTGCGCACGACGTCGGCCGTGCGCCGCAGCCGCGCCTCGGTGTAGGCGGCCAGGTCGCCGCCCGCGAGGTGGCCGAGCACGACCGCGTCCTCCAGCGCCTGGCAGGCGCCCTGCCCCAGGTTGGGCGTCATCGGATGGGCGGCGTCGCCGAGCAGCGCCACCCGGCCCGCGTGCATGGCGGGCAGCGGCTCGCGCAGGTAGTAGAGGTCGTTGCGCAGGATGTGGTCCGGCCGGGCGCCTTCCAGCAGGGCGGGGATCGGCGCGTGCCACGTCCCGAACCTGCGCACCAGCTCCGCCCGCTCGTCGCCGCCCGCGGCCCCGGCCGGTGACAGGTCGGTGGCGTAGAAGTAGACCAGCTCGTCGTCCAGCGCGTGGATGCCGAACACGGTGCCCCGCCCCCAGCTCTCCGAGCTGCGGATCGGCCCGTCCGGCCGGGGCGCCAGGCCCCGCCACGTGGTCACGCCCGCGTAGACCGGCTCCGGGTGCCGGGGGAAGAGCGCGGCCCGCACCCGCGAGTGGATGCCGTCGGCGGCCACGACCAGGTCGGCGGTCAGCTCGCCCGCGTCGGTGCGCACGGTCCCGGTGGCGGCGTCGACGCCCGTGACCGCCGTGCCGAGCCGCAGCCGCTCCGGCCCCAGCGTCTCGGTCAGCAGCTCGACCAGCCTGGCCCGCAGCAGCACGACGATCGAGTCGCCGTAGAGCTCGCGCGCCCGGTCCTCGGTGGTGTGGGTGAGCCAGGCGCCGTCGTGGCGGCGGATGCCCACCTGGCCTTCCATCCTCGACAGCTCGCGCACCCGGTCGCCCAGGCCGAGCACGTCGAGCGCGCGCAGCCCGTTGGACGCCACGGCCAGGCCGGAGCCGACGGGCTCCAGCTTGGCCGCCTTCTCCAGCACGTCCACGTGCCAGCCCGCGCGGTGCAGCGCGATGCCGGCGGCCAGGCCGCCGATGCCGCCGCCGATCACTACAGCCTTCATTCCCCACTCCTCAACTACGTCTGTAGTTTCACGCTACTACGGCTGTAGTCTCAACTACAACTGTAGTATCCGGTTCGTGAAGCGTTCAGAGGCCGTGGCGGAGGCGGCGATCACCCTGCTGGCCGAGCGGGGCATGCGCGGCCTCACCCACCGCGCCGTCGACGAGGCGGCCGGGCTGCCGCCCGGCTCGACGTCCAACCTGGCCCGCACCCGCGCCGCGCTGCTGGAGCTGACGCTGTCGCGGCTGACCGAGCTGGAGACGGAGGTGTTCGCCGACGGCCTGGCCGGCCGGCCGCCGACCGCCGCCGAGCTGCCCGACCTCCTGGCCCGGGTGCTCCACGTCCAGCTCCGCGACCGCCGCCGCACGCTGGCCCGCTACGAGCTCGCGCTGGAGGCGACCCGGCGGCCCGAGCTGCGCCGCATCTACGACCGGGCCGGCCGCCGCTTCCGCGACCCCGCCGTCGCCCTGCTCGCCGCCGCCGGGTCCGCCGATCCGGTACGGCACGGCCACCGCCTCGTCGCGTTCGGCGAGGGCATCATGTTCGACGCGATCGCCGGGGCCGGGACCGAACCGTCGCTGGACGAGCTCCGCGAGGCCGTGGGCGAGCTGCTGGCCGGCATGCTCGGCGGCGGACCGGGGCCCCGTGGTCAGCAGGCGTCCACGTAAGGGACCTCGGGCAGGTGGCGGGTCCACTCCGCGCGGGACAGGGCGCCGTACCGGGCGCAGACCGTCGCGGCGGCCCGCTCCGGGTCGCCGGGGGCGGGGGAGCGGGCCAGGTCGATCGTGAGCACGGTGCCGCGCCCGGCCAGCACGCGCAGGCGGCGCCCGTCCGCGCTGAGAGCGGCCTGCGCCGGGCGGTCGGTCCCCGGCGACGGCACCCGCCGGTCGGCCAGCAGCCTGCCGTCGGCCAGCCGCCACGCGCTCACCCGGTCGCCGCCCGTCGCGGCCAGGACCCGCCCGTCGGCGCTGAAGACCGGATGCCCGGGCGACGGCTGGAGCCGGAACGGCAGCGTCGGCACCCCGTCGAGCCCGTAGACCTGCACGCCGCCCTCCTCCGCGATCGCCACCCGCGTCCCGTCCGGCGCGAACGCCGTGTACTCCCACGGCATCCGGTCCAGCCACGGCCGCGCGGTCGTCGCCCCCGTCGCCAGGTAGCGCAGGTGCGAGCGGTTGCCCGCGAACACCAGCGCCACCCGGTCCCGGGGTCCCGCCACCGCGTACTCGCCCACCAGCGTGGCCCGCCGTTCGCGCAGGTCCCAGGCCCACCGCTCGCCCGACTGCCGCGCCGCCGCGAACAGCAGCCCGCCGCCCGGGCTGAACCACGCCGCCTGCTCGCCCGGCGCGCCCAGCCCGCGCCCGAACGGCCGCCCCACGCCCAGGCCGGAGCCGGTGTTCCACAGGTACGAGCGGTCCACGCCGACCAGCGCCAGCGTCCGCCCGTCCGGCGCCCAGGCCATCGCCCGCACGTTCCGCTCCGGCCCCGCCGCCGACGCCACCAGCCGCCGCCCGGTCACGTCCCACACCCGCAGCGTCCCGCCCGCCAGCGACGCCAGCCTGCTCCCGTCGCCCGACAGCGCGTGCAGCGACCGGTCCGTGGCGTACGGGTCGGCGAACCCGTCCACCGCCGGGTCCGCCGCCGCCCCCACCAGCGCCCGCCCGGCCTCGGCCACCGGCGCCAGGCGCCACGCGGCCAGCGCCAGCTTGCGCGCCGTCACCGGGTCGGCCCCGCGCGCCGCCTCCGCCCGGGACGCCGCCACCTTGGCCATCGCCTGCTCCAGCCGCCCCTCGGCGGCGCCGCCCTGCCAGGCGAGCACCGCGGCCAGCACGAGCGCCGCGGCCCCGGCCAGCCCGCCGCGCCGCAGCCGGCCCCGCCTGCGCGCCGCCGCCCGCCCGGCGTCCAGGAACGCCTGCTCGCCCGCGTTCAGCGTCACGTGCCGCCGGTCGCCCGCCGCCCAGGCCAGCGCCCGGTCCAGCGCCGCGTCGCGGAACAGGTCGGCGCCGCGCCGCCCGCCCTCCTCCCACCGGCGCGCCGCCCCGGCCAGCTCCCGCTGCACCGCCAGCCCGGACCGCTCGGCCTCCACCCAGGCGCGCAGCCTCGGCCAGGCCGACGGCAGCGCCCCGCACGCGACCGTCACCCGCCCGTCCGCCCGCTCCAGCAGCCCCGCCTCGGTGTACGCGGTGAGCACCCGGTCGATGGCGGCCGCCTGCTCCGGGGTGCGGCCGGTGACCAGGTCGGCGCGTACGGTGCCGGGCGCGAGCCGCAGGAACACCTCGGGGGCCAGGGCCTGGTCGGGAACGGCGAGCCGCTGGTAGACGTCCTCGGCCCGGGCGCCGAGCGGCGGGTCGTCGACGGGCTCGGGAGGTGAGAGGCGGCCCTGCTGGGACTGCGGGGCGTCGAGCAGCGACATGAGGAGCTGACGGGCGCCGGGGCGGTGCGCGGGATCGTCGTGCAGCGCCGCGGCGACCAGGTCGCGTAATCGGCGGTCCATCGGCGAGGGCCTGCCCCGCACCGGTCTGCCCGGCTCGTCGGCGCCGTGGGCGGCGAAGCGGAGCAGGCGGCCCCAGGCGTGGACGTCGGCGGCCGGGGTGCCGCCGGGGCGCGGGGCGGTGAGGCGGGGCCCGTCGGCCGTGAGCAGGACGGTGCCGGGGCCGAGCCCGCCGTGCGCGGCGCCCGCCTCGTGGACGGCGGCCAGGGCGGTGGCGGTGGTGGCGGCCAGCCGGTAGAGGTCGCCCGGCTCGTACGGCCCGTGCCGCTCGACGGCGGCCCGCACGCTCACCCCCTCGACGTACTCCCCGACGAGGTACGGCGGGTCGGCGTCGAGCCGGTGGTCCACCAGCCGGGCGACCCGTAACGAGCTGACCCGGCCGACCGCCGTCACCCAGGCGGCCAGCGCCTCCGGATCGGCGGCAGGCGGCAGGACCCGCAGGGCATGGCGGACCCCCGACTCGTCGTAGGCCTCGCGGACACCGCCTCCGAGCCGGTCGCCCAACCAGTAGCCTCCCAGCCGATCACCCATGCGAGGTTGGATGCCGCCTTCCGGTCAGCGGTTCAGGCGGGCCCTGTGGTCCGGCCATTCCTCTACGAGGATGCCGAAACAAACGGTGTCGCGCCAGGTGCCGTCGGAGCGGCGGCGGTGGCGGCGCAGCGTGCCCTCGTGGACGCCGCCGATGCGCCTGATGGCGTTCTGGGACCGCTCGTTCAGGCAGTCGGTCTTGAGCAGCACCCGGTTGTGGCCCAGCTTGTCGAAGGCGTGGTCGATCAGCAGCAGCTTGCACGCGGTGTTGACGGCCGAGCGCCAGTAGGCCCGGCCGTACCAGGTCCAGCCGATCTCGATGCTCTCGTCGAAGCCGGGCACGTCGCAGTAGGCGGTCCAGCCCACGGCCCTGCCGGTCGCCTTCACGATCACCGCGTGCGGGACGTGCTTGTCGTCCTCGATCAGCGCGTGGGCGACCGCCGCCAGCTCCTCCTCGGTGCGCGGCGTCGCCACGGGCAGCCACCGCCACAGCTCGTCGTCCCCGCCGCCGGCGGCGAACAGGTCGGGCACGTGCGCCAGGGTGAGCGGCTCAAGGCGGACGTCGTCGTTCTCCAGCACCACGGGCGCCGGCAAGGTCGCGGTCATGGCGGTCAGCTTAGGCAGGGCTCGCGGGCGCGCTGATGGCCACCTGACCGATTTTGCGGGGAACCACCTGTCGACACTCATACCGGCCGGTCGGTAGGCTCGCGGCATGGACTTCGCCTTCGACACCGTCACCGAGGACCTGCGGCGGCGCCTGCTGCTGTTCATGGACGAATGCGTCTATCCCGCCGAGTCCGCCTTCGAGGAGCAGGCCCGCACCAGCGGCTGGAGCGCCCCGCCGCTCGTCAACGACCTGAAGGACGAGGCCAGGCAGCGCGGCCTGTGGAACCTGTTCCTGCCCGGCGAGCACGGCGCCGGGCTGACGAACCTCCAGTACGCGCCACTGGCGGAGATCATGGGCCGCAGCCCGAGCCTGGCGCCGGTCGCCACCAACTGCGCCGCGCCCGACACGGGCAACATGGAAGTGCTGTCCATGTTCGGCAGCGAATGGCAGCGCAAGGAGTGGCTGACGCCGCTGCTCGACGGCGAGATCCGCTCGGCGTTCGCGATGACCGAGCCCGACGTGGCCTCCTCCGACGCCACGAACATCGCCACCTCGATCGTCCGCGACGGCGACGAGTACGTCATCAACGGCCGCAAGTGGTTCATCTCCGGCGCGATGAACCCCGACTGCAAGATCTTCATCGTCATGGGCAAGACGAACCCGGACGCGCCCAAGCACCGCCAGCAGAGCATGATCCTGGTGCCGCGCGACACCCCCGGCATGACGATCAAGCGCGGCATGCACGTCTTCGGCTACAGCGACGCCGACCACGGCGGCCACGCCGAGATCCTGTTCGAGGACGTCCGCGTCCCGGCCGACAACCTGATCGGCGAGGAGGGCGGCGGCTTCGCCATCGCCCAGGCCCGCCTCGGCCCCGGCCGCATCCACCACTGCATGCGCCTGATCGGCATGGCCGAGCGCGCTGTCGAGCTGATGTGCGAGCGGGCGCTGGCCCGCACCGCGTTCGGCAAGCCGGTCGCCCAGCAGGGCGTGGTCCAGGACTGGATCGCCGAGTCCCGCATCAGGATCGAGCAGTTGCGGCTGCTCGTGCTCAAGACCGCCTGGCTGATGGACACCGTCGGCAACCAGGGCGCCCACACCGAGATCCAGGCCATCAAGATCTCCACCCCCATCACCGTGGAGTGGATCCTCGACAAGGCCATCCAGGTGCACGGCGCCGGCGGCGTCTCCCAGGACTTCCCGCTGGCCGGGCTCTGGGCGGCGGCCCGCTCGCTGCGCCTGGCCGACGGGCCGGACGAGGTGCACAAGCGGTCCCTGGCCTACCGCGAGCTGAAGAAGCACATGTGATGACGACAGGAGCTGGAGTGGACGAAGCACGGCTCAAGGAGCGCGTCGCCGCGTTCCTGAGCGAGAACGATCCGGACGGCGACCGGCTGGAGTTCCTGCGGGCCAGGTTCGACGCGGGCCTGGCCTGGGTGTGGTTCCCCGAGGGGCTCGGCGGGCTGGGCGTCTCGCGCGAGCTGCAGCAGGTGGTCGAGCGGGAGCTGGCCCACACGCCGCAGCTCGACGGCGGCGTGCAGGGCATCGGGCTCGGCATGGCCGCGCCCACGATCCTGGCGTTCGGCACCGAGGAGCAGAAGCGCCGCTTCCTGCGCCCGCTGTGGACGGGCGAGGAGATCTGGTGCCAGCTCTTCAGCGAGCCCGGCGCCGGGTCCGACCTGGCCACGCTCGGCACCCGCGCGGTCCGCGACGGCGACGAGTGGGTCGTCGACGGCCAGAAGGTGTGGACGTCCGGGGCCCACCACGCCCGCTGGGCGATCCTTGTCACCCGTACCGACCCGGACGTGCCCAAGCACCGCGGCATGACGTACTTCATCTGCGACATGCACGCGCCCGGCGTGGACGTGCGCCCGCTGCGGCAGATCACCGGCGAGGCCGAGTTCAACGAGGTGTTCCTCACCGGCGTGCGGCTCCCTGACGACCTGCGGCTCGGCGCGGTCGGCGACGGCTGGCGGGTCGCCCAGACCACGCTGATGAACGAGCGCGTCGCCATCGGCGGCGCGCCGGTGCGGCGCGGCGGCGGCATGGTCGGCGCGGTGCTGGAGCACTGGCGCGAGCACCCCGAGCTGCGCACCCACGACCTGCACCAGCGGCTGCTCTCGCTCTGGGTCGAGGCCGAGGTGACCCGCCTGTCGGGGGCGCGGCTGCGCGAGCAGCTCGCCGCCGGGCAGCCGGGCCCCGAGGGCTCGGGCATGAAGCTGTCGTTCGCCCGGCTCAACCAGGCGCTGTCCGGCCTGGACGTCGAGCTGCGGCGCGACCTCGGCTACGACGACTGGACCTTCCGCCGCTCCGAGACCGTCGACTTCTACGGCCGCGGCCCCGGATACCGCTACCTGCGCGCCAAGGGCAACTCGATCGAGGGCGGCACCTCCGAGATCCTGCGCAACATCATCGCCGAGCGGGTGCTCGGCCTGCCCTCAGAGCCCCGCGTCGACAAGGACGTGCCCTGGAAGGACCTGCCGCGATGACGAGCCTGCTGTATTCGGAGGTCGAGGAGGAGCTGCGCGCCGCCGTGCGCGACCTGCTGGCCGACCGCTGCCCGCCCGCCACCGTGCTCAAGCGTGCCGAGTCGGACCCGTACGACCTGGACCTGTGGAAGACGCTGGCCGGGGAGATCGGGGTGGCCGGGCTGCTCATTCCCGAGGAGCACGGCGGGGCCGGGGCGACGGCCAGCGAGGTCGCGGTCGTGCTGGAGGAGCTGGGCCGGGGCGTCGCGCCGGTGCCGTTCTTCACCAGCGCGGTGCTCGCCACCCGGGCGCTCGTCCAGGCCGGGGCCGCCGGCCTGCTCGAACGGCTCGCCGACGGCCGCTCGACCGCCGCGCTCGCGGTGTCGTTCGCGGCCTCGCCCTACCACCCGTCGCGCGGCTCCTCCGTACGGCTCGCGGACGGGCGGCTGTCGGGCACGGTCACCGGCGTGGCCGGGGCCGACGTCGCGGACGTGCTGCTGGTGCCGGTCGAGGGCGTCCTCTACCGCGTCGAGGGCGCCCAGGTCGCCGCCGTGCCGTCGCTGGACCTGACCCGGCCGGTCGCCACCGTCACGCTGGACGGCGCCGAGGCCACCCGGCTCGGCGAGGTGGACGTGGCGGGCGTGCTGCGGTACGGGGCCGGGCTGCTGGCCTCCGAGCAGTACGGGGTCGCCCAGTGGTGCCTCGACACGACGCTCGCCTACGTCAAGGAGCGGCACCAGTTCGCCCGGCCGGTCGGGTCGTTCCAGGCGATCAAGCACCGGCTGGCCGACCTGTGGCTCGACGTGGTCAGGGCCAGGGCGGCGGCGCGGGGCGCGGTGGCCGACGACTCGCCCCTGTCGGCGGCCGTGGCCCAGGCGTGGAACGCCGGCGTGGCGGTGCACGTGGCCGAGGAGGCGGTGCAGCTCCACGGCGGGATCGGGATGACCTGGGAGCACCCGGTGCATCTCTATCTCAAGCGCGCCAAGGCCACCGAGATCGCTCTTGGCACCCCCGGCGACCATCGCGAGGCGCTCGCCTCACTCGCCGAGGTGCCCGGCCCCGAGGGAGGCCAGCAGTAGGTCGGCGAAGTGCTTGCCCACCTGGGCGCCGGTCAGCGGCCCGTCCGTGTGGAACCAGGTGCCCAGGTGGTGCACCGAGCCGAAGAAGTAGTCGACGACCAGGTCGGCCGGCACCCGGTCGCTGAACACGCCGTCGCGCTGGCCCTCCAGCACCAGGTCGCGGAAGCGCTCGTGATAGCGCCGGCGCTCGGCCCGTACACTCTTGCGGGTCTCGGGAGCGAGCAGGTGCATCGAGCGGAAGAAGATCTTGGAGTCGTCGAGGTTGTCGGTGGTGGTCTCGATCACGTCGGCGGCGGCGCGGTGCAGCCGCTCGACGACCGTGCCGGGACTGTCGGCGATCTGCGTCAGCCGGTCCATCTGCATGCGCAGGACCCTGCCGTAGATCTCGTGCAGCAGGTCGTCCTTGGAGTCGAAGTAGTGATACATGGCGCCTTTGGTGACGCCGGCGGCCATCACGATCTCCTGGACGGAGGTGCTCTCGAAGCCCTGTTCGGCGAACAGCCGGGTGGCCTCGGCGAGCAGCCTCTGGCGTACCGGTTCCTCTTTCATCACGGATCACAGCATACCGACTGGTCGGTTGAGCCGTGATGCTTCTCCTAGGGGTACCAATTCCGTCACCTTAGGCTCACCTTGGTTTCGGATGGGGTATCTCTTTAACCGGCGAGGGATCTTCGGCGTGGCAGATCCTGTTGACGACACACTCATTCGGGGAGTTTGCCGTGCCCGGTGGCTCTATCTACGTGCAGCAGGACGAGAAGTACACGGGGTCGTCCCCCCAGTGGTGGTACGAGAAGTTCTGGCGTGAGGAGGCCCAGAGCAGGCGCAGGGCGCGCATCCTCAAGGCGGCGGCCGGGTTCGCCGCCGGTTTCGCGCTCGGCGTCCGCTTCGACGTCACCTACACGGCCTTCTACGCGCTCGTCGTGGCCGGGCTCGTCGCCGCCGGCGACTGGTGGCTCGACTGGCGCCGCTTCCAGGCCACGGCCGTCTGGCGCGGGCGCAGGCACGGCGAGGCCATCACCGGCCGCCTGCTGCGCCGCTCGCTCGGCAGGCGCGGCTACCAGGTGCTCGACGGCCGGGCGATCAAGGACCAGGCGTCCATCGACCACCTCGTGATCGGGCCGGGCGGCGTCTGGATCGTCGACAACGAGTCCTGGAGCCCCGACACCGAGATCGCCACCTACGGTGGCCGGCTGTTCTTCGGCGAGAAGTACGGCACCAAGGTCGCCAAGCCGCTGGCCGACGCCGCCCAGGCGTTCGCCGACCTGCTCACCCGCGAGACCGGCATCGAGGTCACGATCACCCCGTTGCTGGCCGTGCACTGCGGCATGCTGCCGCGCCGCGGGCTGCTGGAGGCCGAGGGCATCACGCTGCTCAAGCCGCGCCTGGTCGCCAGGCGCATCCGGTCGACGGCGAACGGGCACCTCGACCCCGCCCAGATCGAGCTCCTCACCCGCACCGCGGCCCGCGAGCTCCAGCGCGCCTGACGGCGACATACCGCCGATATACCCCGGGCCGCTAGCGTCCTGTCGCGACAGGCCAGAACCAGGGATGGAGCGGTAAAGAACATGCGCAGATCCAGCGGAATCGTCGCCCTCGCCCTCGCCGCCGGACTCCTCACCGGCGCCCAGCCCGCCGCCGCCGGAGTGCAGGCCGCGTGCAGCCTCTCGCCGGGCACCCCGTACAAGGACGGCTACAAGGTGATCGCGGGCGTGGTCACGTGGACCGGCTCCTCCTGCGGCCGGATGACCATGAAGCTGCAGCGGTCGCGGTGGTACGGCTGGCAGGACATGGTCGACGACTCGTGGGACTCGGCAAGCAGCAGCAGCAAGCGCGCCTCGCTGCGGGTGTCGTGCGACGGCACGCACGAATGGCGGATCTGGTTCGACTCCAGCAACACCAGCAGCAGGACCGGCCTCACCAGGAAGATCAGCTGCCCGTAGCCGCGCGCCAAGTCACCAGGCACTCCGGCCTCAGACGCAGCGCACGACGAACGGCTCGCCCGTGCCGTCGCTAACGTCGTAGGTGCTGCCGGCCACCGCGCCGTCGTCCGAGGCCACCGTGAGCCACATGCTGTGCGTGGGCGGCTTCGGCAGGGCGTGGACCAAGCGGTCGAGCCGCCAGAGGCCCTCGCCGCCCCCGGTGGCCTCGTCCGTGGTGCCGGTGATCAGGCCGTCACGGTTGACGGCCCGGGTGTCGGCGCTCTTCGGCAGCACGCGCGGCACGCCGTCGGTGTCCCACAGCACGCCGTACGTCCGGTAGGGCGAGGTGTAGCTGATCCGGCCGATCACCCGCCCGTTGGAGATCCCGGTGGCGAACGTGCCGGCCGCCCCCGCGACCTTGGCCAGGGGCGTGATCACGCCGTTCCGCCACAGGGCCGGGCCGTCCGGCGTGCGCAGCAGCACCGTGCCGTCCTCGTCCGCGTCCTCGGGCTCGTACCCGTCGGGCAGGGCCGTCTCGATCACCTGCCCGGGCCGATCGGCGGGCCAGCGCAGCAGGCGGTGCACGTACCGGCTGCCGGTCCACACCATGTTCCGGCCGGTGACGTCGCCCTTCTCGTTGACGGCGAACGGCCACAGGAACCCGTCGGCCGGCCGGGCGAGCCGGTCCGCCTGGCCGTTCCTGAGCAGGACCGCGTGGCTGGGCCCGTAGTAGGGCGGGGCGGCGATCGCGGTCCACACCAGCAGGGCGCCCGAGCGGGTCTCGTCCGGCAGGCCCGCGATCGGCTCACCGTCGACCTTGGTGCCGTGGTCGACGAACTGCCCGCCGCGCCAGGACACCCCGTGCCAGGCGCCGTCGGCGAGCACGGCGCGGCCGGAGAAGCCGCCCTGGTGGTCGGTCGCGGTGACCTCGGCCTGCCGGGTGCCGGCGGGCACGGGCAGCGGGGCGCGCGTCCAGGCACAGTCGGCGGCGGAGGCGGCCGGGATCGCCGTGATCGAGGCGAGTATCAGCACGGTCCCCGCGACCACGCAGCCGAGTCGGTTCGATGTCACGGCGTTCCTCCCGCGGAATCGGATGGCTGGTTGCCACCGTAGATCGGCGGGAGGCCGCAGGCCGTCCTTCCCGGCAGGAACGGCAATCCACGAGAAACCGCCCTAGGCGATGCTCTCGATGAACGCGGTCAACTGGGCGACATTTCGGCATTCGTACATGGGGACGACCGTCCCGTACTCGGTCGCCACCGAGTCTCCGGTGTCCCACTGCTGCCGGGGCTCCGGGTTCAGCCAGTACGCGTGCCGGGCGCGCCGGGTCAGCGACTTCAGCGTGTCGAGCGCGGGCTGCTGGTAGTTGGAGCGGGCGTCGCCGAGGATCAGCAGCGACGTCTTCGGCCCGATCGCGTCACCGTAGCGCTCGGCGAACCCCTCCAGCGCGTGGCCGTAGTTGGTCCGGCCGAACCGCACCATGTCGGCCTCGTTCGCCAGCCGCGTCATGGCCTCCACCACGTCGGCGCCGGGCACGAAGAACCGGGTGATCTCGTCCACCGTGTCCACGAACCCGAACGCCCGCACCTTGGTGAACTGCTCCCTCAGCGCGTACGTGAGCAACAGCGTGAAATGCGCGAACGACGAGACCGAGTCGCTGGTGTCGCAGAGGATGACGAGCTCCGGCTTGTGCGGCCGGGGCGGCTTGAAATGCGTGGTCAGCGGCACGCCGCCGCTCTGCAACGACGCCCGCATGGTCCTGCGGAAGTCGAGCCGCCCGCGCCTGCCCTTCCTGTGCTTGATCGTCAGCCGCGCGGCCAGCCGCCGGGCCAGCGGGTGCACCTCGCGGCGCAGCCTGGCCAGGTCGGCCTTGGTGATGCGCAGGAAGTCGAGGTGGTCGAGCGGCGGGCGCACGGCCGAGCGCGCGATCTTGTCGATGCCGGAGTCCTCGGCGATGCGGCGGCGCACGTCGGCCGACACCGCCTCCTCCAGCCGCCGCGTGTTGGCCGCGACCCGCTGGCGCGCCGTCTTCTCGGCCAGCCCGCCGCGCTCCTGCCCGGCCAGGACCTCGTTCAGGATCCGGGCCATCAGCGTGTCGGGCGACAGGGCCCGCATGACGCTGTAGGAGAACCAGTTCTGCCGGCCCTCCGCCGCCTCCTGCCGCCCGAACCGCTCCACCATGACCCGGGCGAACTCCCGCATCTCGGCGTCCGTGCTCTGCGTGAGCAGCCCCGCCAGGTA
Organism: Nonomuraea sp. NPDC023979; assembly: GCF_040639085.1. Taxonomy (NCBI): domain Bacteria; kingdom Bacillati; phylum Actinomycetota; class Actinomycetes; order Streptosporangiales; family Streptosporangiaceae; genus Nonomuraea; species Nonomuraea sp. NPDC023979. The sequence goes on along the minus strand of NZ_JBEZZG010000056.1, from coordinate 17,211 downwards.
GCCGCGCACCTCCTCCAGAGGCGCCGACTCCAGATCCGGGCGCGGCCCGTACAGTCCGGTCGTCGCCCTCGGGAACCACAGGTCGAACAGCACGTCGAAGCCCGGCCGGTACGCGGGCTTCTTCACCAGCGTCGCCGCGTAGGCGGCGCGCAGCGACTCGCGGTCGGCCAGCTCGATCACCCGCAGCGCCCGCGCCGCGTCGAGCCCTTCCGCCAGCGACACGGGCAGCCCGGCCTCGCGCAGCGCGTGCACGAAGCCGACGTGCCTGTCGACGAGCGAGCTGTGCGGCGCGTGCGTCACGGCGTCGCCAGCCCGAGCTCCTTGACCGCGCGGGCGTGGTCGGAGGCGTGCTTGAGCACCACGCCCAGGGTGCCCGCGACCGTCGCCTCGTCCAGCTCGTCGCGGCCCAGCGCCAGCAGCGTGTTGGCCCAGTCGACGGTCTCCGCCACCGACGGCGCCTTCTTCAGCTCCAGCGACCGCAGCGTCGCCACCGTCCTGGCCAGCTGCTCGGCCAGATCGGCGCGGAGCGTCGGCACCTGGCTCAGCACGATGTCACGCTCGCGTTCCGGGGTCGGATACTCGATGTGCAGGTAGAGGCAGCGCCGCTTGAGCGCCTCCGACAGCTCGCGCGTCGCGTTCGACGTCAGCACCACGAACGGGCGGCGCACCGCCTCGATCGTGCCCAGCTCCGGAATCGTCACCTGAAAGTCGGACAGCAGCTCCAGCAGCAGCCCCTCGACCTCCACGTCCGCCTTGTCCGTCTCGTCGATCAGCAGCACCGCCGGCCCGGCGGACCGGATCGCCTTGAGCAGCGGCCGCTCCAGCAGGAACTCCTCGCCGAAGATGTCGTCGTCGGCGCTCGTCGCCTGGATGCGCAGGAGCTGCTTCTTGTAGTTCCACTCGTACAGCGCCCGTGCCTCGTCCAGGCCCTCGTAGCACTGCAACCGGATCAGCTCGGCTTCGGTGGTCAGCGCCACGGCCTTGGCGAGCTGCGTCTTGCCCACCCCCGCCGGCCCCTCGACCAGCAGCGGCTTGCCCAGCGCGGCAGCGAGGAAGACCGAGGTGGAGATGGCGTCGTCGGAGAGATAGTCCACGGCGGCGAGCCGCTCGGTCACGTCGGCGGGCGAGTCGAACATCGATGCTCCTGTCTGCAGGCCGAACTTTATTCTAGCGGTACGGGCGCCGCCTCGGCCGATTCGACCTGGGTGCTTGGTGCCGGTATATTCCTTCGTGCACGGCGCGCCGCTAGCTCAGTTGGTCAGAGCAGCTGACTCTTAATCAGCGGGTCCGGGGTTCGAGTCCCTGGCGGCGCACCCTGACAGAAGCCCCGGTTCAGTTCGCTGAGCTGGGGTTTCTCGGTTCTCGGAGAGCCCCGGGCGAGGTGGAGTCGCGCCGGTGGTTGCTCGCTGGTTGCTCGTCGGTAGGGTTCCGGCGCATGGCTGGTGCTTCGGTCACCGGTTCGTGGCGACGGGGGCCGCCGGTCAGGGATTGTCGTGGGCAACTCGCCCCATCGGCGGTGAACTTCTTGTAGCGGAGGAACTCGTGCTCGGCGGCCTCCGATCGAGTCTTGGCGTAGTGCATGGTCATGGCGGGGGTGAGGCGGCCGAAGTACCTCATCACCACGTGAATGGGAACGCCCGCGTTGATCAAGTCGGTTGCCCGGGTGTGCCGGAAGTGGTGCGTCTGGGAGATGTGAACTGGCCGGCCCATGCTGTCGGTGACGTTCAGCCGCTGGGTGAGGTCTCGTAGCCGTGACTGATAGGTCTCGGCCGGGTAGGGATGCCGGCCGAGCCGGTTGTCGTGCGTGCGCAGGAACAGATAGCGCGGCAGGACTTCGGCGCCGCTCTTCTGATCGTTGAGCATCTGACGTGCGACTTCTTGACCCCGCCTGACCTGGGCGGACTTCCCGATCTTCATGATTGGCAGCCCGCCGGTTGCGTTTAGCCCAGAGTGCCCGGCCCATTCAGCCCGCGCCGCTGCCGGGCGGGTCAGGCAGGCGCGTCGCCGGTGCCGGCGGTGCTCGGTGCGCCTTCGCCGGGCGCCGGTTCGATGACCGGGGCCACGGGCTCCAGCCAGTCGAGCCGCTCCGCCAGGTGGCGGGCGCTGTCGATGACGGTGGCGATGTGCGAAGAGGGGTTGTCCTGGTGCCACAGCAGTGACCAGGGGTAGTGCGTGGCGGGGTCGGTCAGGGGCCGCCAGGTGGTGCCCGGCCGGTTGGAGGAGCGGAAGGAGGAGGGGACACAGTGCACGCAGCGGTGCTGGAGGACGAGGTCTGCGGCGGCCCGGGAGCTCTCGACGGTGCCCTCGTAAAGGGCGGGCGTGAACCCGGCCGAACGGCACAGCGCGAGCACGAACTGGTTGAGCTCCGGCGTCTGCGACTCCTCACCGAGCAGCAACAGCTCGTCGGCCAGAGCGATGACAGGCACGCCGTCGAGTTCGGCGAAGCGGTGGTCGTCGGGCACCAGGACGCCGAGCGGATCGAGCCTGACGAGCTTGGACGTCACCTCGGCCGGGGCCTGGGAGGCGTGTCCGATGGCGATGTCCAGGCGGCCGTCGGCCAGTTGCCGGTACTGTTCGGGTGTGCCCGCCTCGACCTGGTGGATCGTGATGCCGGCGTGGCTCTCCTGGAGTTCGCGCAGGATCTGCGGCATGGTGTCGTAGCCGGCGTCGATGATGCCGACGCGCAGTGTGGGCGTCGAGGCGGCGGCGTTACGCGCGGTCTGCCCGGCCCTGCTGACGTGGTTGAGGATCTGGCGCGCTTCGACCAGGAACGCGGAGCCCGCCGGGGTCAGGGCGACATGGTGGGTGCTGCGGTCCAGCAGCCGTACGCCCACCTCGCGTTCCAGCCGCTGGATCTGCTGGCTCAGCGCCGACTGCACGATGTGTTCACGTGCGGCCGCCCGGCCGAAGTGCAGCTCTTCGGCCAGCGTCACGAAATAGCGCAGTTGCCGTAACTCCATGCCCGCCCCCTTTCTGCCCTGGGCGGCGTCGATGCGGGCTGTCGTCTCCACTGTAGGTCCCCCAGGAGCGGGTGAACCCCGAGGCGGCGGAGAGCGACAGGCCCCTTCGGTCAGTCTCCGGCCGGCGCGCGGGCCTGCCGGCGCGGACCGACGCGTCGGCGTTGGACGCGTTCTCGGTCGGGCCAGTGCACGTCACCCGCCCAGCCGAACCGTTCGAACAGGCCGATCACGGCGGCGGACGGGTCGAGCTGACCGCGGTCGAGGCCGTGGCGGGCGCAGCTCGGTTCGCTGTGGTGGCCGTTGTGCCAGCTTTCGCCGAAGGACAGCAGGGCCAGCGGCCACAGGTTCGTCGAGCGGTCGTGGCGTCGGGTCTTGAAGGGCCTGGCACCGATGACGTGGCACAGGGAGTTGACGCTCCAGGTGACGTGCTGGAGCAGCGCGACGCGGATCAGTCCCGCCCAGAGGAAGGCGGTAAGCCCGCCGTACAGGGTGCCGGTGATCGCCCATCCGGCCAGGAACGGCAGCGCCAGCGACAGCGCGCACAGCGCGGGAAAGGCGCGTGCGACGCGGGACATCGCGCGGTCGGCCAGCAGGTCGGGGGCGTAACGTTCGGCCGGGGTCGGATCGTCGGCGAACAGCCAGCCCAGGTGGGCATGGACCAGCCCCCGAAGCTGCCCGCGCAGCCCAGTGCCGTACCGGTAGGGCGAGTGGGGATCGCCGGGACGGTCGGTGAAGGCGTGATGGCGGCGATGCACCGCCACCCAGTCGATCACATTTCCCTGGAAGCCCATCGAACCGGTGACCGCCAGCGCCACGCGCAGCCAGGGCCGCGCGGTGAACGAGGAGTGGGTGAGGAGCCGGTGGAAGCCGATCGTCACCCCCAGGCCGGTCACCACGTACAGGATCGCGGCCAGCAGCAGGTCGGTGAGCGTGACCCCCCGGCCCCACGCCAGGAGGACCGCGGCGCCGAGCGCGACGAACGGCAGCACCACGATCGCCCCCGTCAGGGCCACCTGGAGCCGCCCGGCCGGAACGTGGTCCTCCGCCTCGGGGAAGGGCGAGGTGCCGTCGTAGTCCTGGCGGCGTTCCGCCACCTGTTCGGAAATGGTCATAGATCTCTTTCCTCTCGTCTCTACGGTGCGGCTATACGGTGCGGCGGTGCACGTAGCACCAGCGCCAGGTCGGATTCGTCCCCAAGGCGGCGGCCACCGGGTGGTCGGTCTCCTGGTAGTGGGCCTTGGCGTGGCCGCCCCGCGAATCGTCGGAACAGGCCACCCAGCCGCAGGTCAGGCACACCAGCAGGCGTGTCCAGGTGCGGCCGAGGGACAGGCACTGTTTGCATTCGGGCGGTCCGTGCCGCACTTGGGGGAGTTGGTCGATGTGCTCGCAGCGCGGGACCTGACCGTTCAGGCCTGCGCGGTCTTTCGCGTCCGTTCCTTGTGCGTCCAGGGTCATCACGACCCCCTCACGGTGACAGCGACGCGAGGTGCGCCGGCTGGTCGCTCACCAGTCAAGGCTCTCGGCCGGCTGTGCGGAAACAGGCAATCCCAGCTAGCCTCATCAGCTGAGGCGATCGCGAGCCGGCGGGTACGTTCCCACGATGCCTGATCGAACGTCCCGACTCGGAGCCAAGGACGGCAGGTGGATGATGGCCGATGCCCGGCCTCCGCAGCGGCCAGGCCCTGACAGTGGTCTGGATGAGGCCCTGGCCGACGTTTTGAAGGCGGTCAGCACGGCCTCGCGCGCTCTCGCCCTCCGGGACGCGATGAGCATCGCCTGTCATGGTGACCGGCAGCGGCTCGCCGCGTGCCTGGAGGCGATGGCGCCGGGTCAGCTCGCCGAGGTGGCCGCCGCCGCACGCCTGGTCAGCGCCGCAGCCGACCAGGCGCTGGCCGGGAAGGTCCGCGACGGAGGCGCGCCACCGCCCGCCCCGGCCTCTGCCTGCCGTACGGCCCCATGAGCCCGCCACCGCCCGCCTCGGATTGGGTCAATCCTGCTGCTCGGGTCCCTTCTCAGGAGGTACGGGTTGCCCGGGTGATTTCGGGACCGGTGCTGCCGGGAGGGGAATCGGGTCGTCCTTGAAGAGCTCCGGCACGGCCCGGTAGAGAATGGCGGTGATCGGCACGGCCACGACCGCGCCCGCGATCCCGGCCAGGATGCCGCCGACGGCCAGCACGATGATGATCGCGAGCGGGTGGAAGTGCAGGACCCGGCCGACGATCAGCGGCTGGAGCACGTGGTTCTCCAGTTGCTGCTCCACGATCAGGATGCCGATGAAGATCAGCGCGTAGACGGGGCCCTTCGCGCCCAGCGTGACCAGCGTCGCGACCGCACCGGCGAAGAGGATGCCGACGATCGGGACGAAGCTGGCCAGGAAGATCAGTACGGCCAGTGCCGCCCACAGCGGGACTCCCATGACGGCCAGCACCAGCCCCATGAGCACGCCGTGCACCGCGGCCACGGCCACCGTGCCCTGCACGTAGTGGGACAGCGTGGTCCAGGCGGTCCGCCCGGCCCGGTCGACCCGCGGCGCCATCCGGCCGAACCTCTTGAGGAACCAGGACCAGATCCGGTCGCCGTCCTTGAGCAGGAAGAACGTCACGAACAGCAGGAGCACGATCGAGGCCAGCACCTCGACCACCACCACGGTGCCCACGAGGACCGTCGAGGTGATCTGCTGCTGCCGCTCGGTGACGAACTTGGCGATCTCGTCCACCCAGCCGCTGAGCTGGATGGGCTTCAGGTGCAAAGGCCCGGAGTAGAGCCAGTTCTCCACCGTCTTGGCCGTCTGCCTGACCTGCGTCACCAGGCCGGGGAACTCCGCGTTGGCCCGCACGCCGATGATCCACCCCGTCCCGCCCAGCACGGCCAGGGCGACGAGCATGGTGATCCAGGTGGCGTAGATCGCCCGCAGCCCCGACGCCCGCAGCCGCCGGGTGAGCGGGAACAGCAGCGCGGTCAGCAGCAGGGCGATCGCCACGGGCAAGGCTATGAGGCGCATCGACGCCACGAAACCGAACACGTAGTTGGCCACGACGCCGATGACGATCAGGCACGCGCACCAGGCGGCCATCTTGGCCAAGGTCGCCGGCACTAACCGCAGCAGGCGGTCCTGAGGTGAATCCATGGACGGGTACTTCCCTCCCGGGCGGAATCAGGCGTGCTTCCAGGCTCCCGGCCGGGGAAACAAAGAATAAAAATCGCCTTATGGGTAGGCCATCCGCCCTACCAGCTTCTCACGACGGCAGGGTGAGCCATCTTCTGCGAAACGACCGCGGCACGTGATCACGGCCGCGTCCCCCCGACGTACCGGCTCCGGGCATGAGCGCCGTCCGGCGCTGGGCGGGCTGGCTGGCGAGAGGCTGGGAGCGGGCCAGGAGCAGGTACGGGTGGCTGGATCACGTGGTGCGCGCCCTGATCCGCTACGACAAGGTCGACGCCGGTCGCCTGTCGGCGGCTCTCACGTACTACGCCTTCTTCGCCACCTTCGCCCTGGCCCTGCTGGGGTTCGCCGTCCTCAGCCGCGTCCTGGACCACCCGGCGGTGCTGAGCGGGATGCAGCGCTACCTCAGCGACACCTTCCCGCGCCTTGACGTCCAGGCGCTGCGCGACGCCGGAGGAACAGCCGGGCTGGTGGCCTGTGTGGTGCTGCCCCTGACGGGCCTGTACTGGATGGACACGCTGCGCTCGGCGACCAGGGCGATCTGGCGGCTGGAGGAGTATCCGGGCAACTTCTTCCTGCGCCAGATCATCGACCTGGGCGTCATGGTGGGGCTCGGGACACTGCTCTCGCTGTCGCTCACCGTCGTCTTCGCCGCGGAGTGGGTGCTGAGTCTGCTTGCGGTGAACACCGTGGGCGTGCAGGCCGCCCCCGCCCAATGGATGCTGTCGGTGGCGGCGTTCGTGCTGGGAATCGGGGTCAACACCCTGCTGGCCATGGCGCTGCTCACCGCGCCACCGCGGCTGCACCTGTCGCCGCGACGGGTGATCGGGCCGGCGCTGGTCATCACGATCGGCTTGGAGATCCTCAAGACCCTGGGTCAGGCCGTGCTCAACCTCACCGCCGCGAACCCCGCGTACCAGGTCGTCACCGGGGCGGTGGCGATGCTGCTCTTCCTCAAGGTGCTCAACCAGCTCATCCTGTTCGCCACCGCGCTGGCGGCCACCAGCACCACCGGAGACGTCACCGACCTGGCTGTTCGGGCAGGCCCGCCGAAAGCGTGAGCCGCGATCAGCTCCGGCGATGAGCTTTGCGCGGAACGCCGCTTCGGTCACCGACGTGCCACCGTCGACGGCCTCGTCCGGCTGGCCACTGTCAGGGCGTGTCGGGCACGCCCGCCTCGGCGCTGTCTGTCTTCGACACACGCGCCGACACCACGTTGGCGAGGTTGATGACTATGCCGCTAACGTCGGCTTCGCGATCATGTCTTGCTCGGATCAACACCAGGCTGTGCCGCTCGTCTACAGCACGAGCGATCGCCGCCACCGCCTCCGGCTCTCCGTCGAAGTCTCCGCTGATCACGGAGACGTCTTCGCCGCCCATCAGGTGGAATCGAATGATCAGTGCGACATTCTCAGGCACGGCCGGCTCCTTTCGCCAGAATCCGCAAGGGGCCCCCTGCCTAGGGTCGAACGCTGTAGGCGGTGGCCCTCCGCATTCGCCTACCGTGGCGCGGACGCGGTGCCCTCCAGCCGGGCGGGGATACGGAGTGTCGGTCGCGGCACCCGGTCCGAACCGGTTTGCTGCTCTGGTCAGTGGTCGGTGATGAGGGCGTCCAAGGCGGCTTCCTTGTCGGCTTCGGTGGGGTCGTCACTCAGGCCGACGGCGTCGCCGAGGCCGGTGATGTCGCGGGGGCGCGGTCGCTCAGCCGGCCGCCGCGGTGGTTGAGGAACAGCGCGGCGTGGGTGCCGGCTCCCTTCCAATCGGCGCGGGACTGCAGCCCGTCGGTGAAGTCGTCGATGGCCGACAGGTAGGTGTCGATGGTGTTGGGGGCGCGGCGGCCGTTCTTCAGATGCCGGCGGAAGTCGCGCACGGCGCCGGCTGCGGTCGGGTCGATGAGCGGATCGCCGTCCAGGGCGCCGGCGTCGGCCTGGTCGGCCAGCCAGGCCAGGTGACCGCGCAGCCGGGAGGCGTACTCGGTCTTGGTGGAGCCGGCCAGCGGGGCGTGCGCGAGCGCGGCGGTGTAGTCGGCCAGGACGACAGCGTGCGGAGCGGAAAGCGGCCGAGCCCGCGACCGGCCCGTGTTCCGGAAGCTGCTCCGTCCGGTTCCGCGAGCTCTGCGGGCTCGTTTCCGGATGTCACCCCCTCAGTCCACTTCCGGAATTGCCGAATTTCGGAAGCCATGCCGTACACTGAGAGTACCGAGGTCATATCGAGCGTTGGCATTCAGGTCCGCGTCGCCCCCGGCGAACCACCACCGGCCTCTTCGGAGGCCTGGACAGGTCAGGCGACCATGACGCCGACGCTTCTTTCTCAACCCGCACCGCTCAGCCCCGCCTCGCCCGCGATCCCTCGGGTCGATTCCGCGCTACGGCTCAGCCTCAGCCCGGTGCCGAACAGGCTGGCTGTGGTGGACGGGGCCTGGTGGCCCTCCTCCCATGACGCGGCCGCCGAACTGCCCGCCCTCATCGCCACCGTGGACCGGCTGCTGGATCGGGTCACGCTCCGCATAGGCCTGCACCGTGACGTGTGGCAGAACATTCCGCGCCGTATCCCCGCGCGCGGGCGGCAGGTCCGCATCGGCTGGTTCCGCCACACGGACCCGCGCGTGATCACTCTCAGCTTCGCCACCGGCGAGCCGGTCGGCCTGCTGATCGTCCCTTCGGGCACCGCCGCCGGCGCAGCCGAGGCCACGCTCAAGCTCACCGCCCAGGACATCGCCGGCATGAGCATCGACGCCATCCTCACCCTCGCGCATCTGCCCGCCGGGCCCGCTCCGCGTGCCACGGCCGACGGACCGGCCCGCTGGGAGGACGAGGGCGGGTCGGTCATCGGGCAGGCAGCGCAGCCATCCATGGGACGGCCGACGCCGTCGCCATGACCCGTGCCGCCTGCCGGCCGGATCGAGCGGTCCTGGCACCGCCCGTACTGGCGGCGGGCCGATCTCCGGCCGGCAGGCATCTCATCACTTTCAGCTTCTCCCGTGAGGAGACATTCCATGACCGTCATCGACACCGCCCCGCTCGCCGGGGTGAGCGCCTCGGCGCCGACCCTGGTGCATCTGTCAGGGGACATCGACATCTTCACCACAGCCCGGCTGCGCCGCCGGCTGATCAACACCCTCGATCACAGCACCGACCTGCTGGTCCTGGATCTGTCCCAGGTCACCTTCTGCGGGGCAGGCGGGTTGGGCGTGCTGGTCGGCGTGCAGAGCCGTGCCCGGACACGGGGCATCACGCTGGCCCTGACCGGCGTTCCCCCGCGCATGGCTGGATTGCTGCGCATCACCGGCCTGGACCGCCGCTTCCCGGTCATGGCGTGACCGGCATGCCGACCGGTGACCCTGACCGTGACGATCGTCATCGCGCCTTTCCTCGCGCCGGCGCCGGCAAGCACACACTGCGCACCAGCACGCCCGGGAGACGTTAGCCCTGGTCAGCACGCTTGAAACAAGCTCGTACCGCATGGGGGAGACGATCTATTGTGAGGGGAGAGGCTCCAGGGGAAGGCGTCAAGGTGACGGGTGATGGTGAGCGGACGCTGGGCGGCCTGCTGGACGCCACTGCGAGCGGCTTGAGGCGATCCGGATCGACGCCACCATGGCCGGGCGCGCCTTCCGCGGCGTGGAGATCGTCGAGGCCCGGCATGTGATGGATCCCGCCGCTCCTGAGAGCGTCCCTGCCTCGTCGGCCGGCGAGGGACCGCAGCGACTATGGGTGCCGTTGCTTGAGCGGCACCGAACGGGTCGGCGTCCTGGGAGTGAGCGTGCAGCGGGGATCTGAGGCTGCGGCATTGCTGGCCTCGCTTGTCTCGCTGCTGCTGATCAGTAAGCGCCCCTACAGCGATTCCTACGCCCGCCTGGTCCGCGCCCGGCCGATGACGTTGCCGGCCGAGGTGTTGGGGAATGTGCTGCCGCCTGAGGGCTTCGCCGATGACAGGGTGGTGGTCAGCGCCGCGCTGGAGCCGGCCTACGAGGTGGGCGGCGATGCCTACGACTACGCGATCGACGGCGACACCCTGCATGTGTCGATCTTCGACGCGATGGGGCACGACACCGCGGCCGGGCTCACCGCCACCATCGCCATCGGGTCCGCTCGCACCAGCCGCCGCCAGGGGACGAACCTGCCCGCGACGAGCGAGGCCATCGACGCGGCGATCGCCGAGCAGAGCACCGGCCGGCTGGCCTGGGTCAATCGAGGTCACCATCCGCCGTTGGTGATCCGAGGCGGCCAGCAGGTCGCCACCTTGACCAGTGTGCCCGACCCACCGATGGGTCTCGGCCTGGACCTGTCCACCGGCCTGCTGCACTACCAGCTCGAACCCGGGGACCGGCTGCTGTTCTACACCGACGGCATCATCGAGGCCCAGCCCGAACGGGGAGCTGAGCTGTGGTCGAGGTCGGCGAGTTGCAGCACCTTGGCCACATGTGGGCGGGGAGCGGCCAGGGCGATGACGATGTCGCGGGCTCCTGCCTGGTTCCGGATCCCGACCACGACGCTCAGCCCGGCAGCATCGCAGAACGACACCCCGGACAGGTCGAGGTTGAGCAGGCCGGTGCTGCGGTGCAAGGCTCCCTGAAGGCGCTCGCGTACGGCCTCGCTGGTGCTGAGGTCGAGCCGCCACACATGCGCACGACGGTGGCGGCTGCGGGACGAGCCACAGAGCCGCCTCGGGAGAGGGGCCGAGAGTGGTCATGAGGGTGTCAACCGGGCCGCGCCGACGCCTGGAGGTCGAGACCGGGTGTCTGGTGCCAGCCGGTCAGCTCGAGCAGGCGTCGCATCTGTGCAGGCGCCGAGCGCAGCGTCAGAACCTGGTCGCCGTCGCCCTTGTGGATGGCGGTGGCGGTGACGACGAAGGCACGCAGGCAGCCGACGTCGATGAATTCCAGGCCGCTCAGATCCACGCAGAAGTCGTCGTCCCCGCTCGCCAGTGCGGCCAGCGCGCGCTTCAGCGCCGGCAGGGTGGCGTAGTCGAGCTCGCCCTCGAACCGCAGACCCGCACGCTCGGCGAGCGGGGTGATGCGGAGGAGGCCGTCGGCGGTGACGGTGGTGGCGGAGGTCGGGAGAAGCGCGGTAACAAGCCGTTCGATCAGGGCGGCGAGCACGAGTGCGGACGCGCTCGCAGTGTGGGTGTTCATGCCGGGCTCCTACGGGGGAGATAAGGGGGCAGCCGGTTCGAGGCGGCGGCGTGAACACGTTGCTGGACGCCGGCGTGAGCGGTGTCGTGCGTGCAGTGCTTCGATCGTCCGGCAGGCCGGTCGGAGCGGTAGTCACCAGACCTGCGTGGCAGCGCGCCTATCGGGTGTCGCCGCGGTTGCTGCCGGGGTGTTTCGTGATGTACTGCACGGCCCAGTGAAGGACATGGTCGGCGACGCGTTCCCATTGGGGGGCGGCAAGGGCGAAGTGCGGCATGCGGGCGAACTCGTGGTAGTTGGTGTGCGCGCGGGACTTCTGATAGCGCTGGTAGGTCTGCCGTACCAGGGTGGCGGGGACGGTGTGATCGGCGCCGCCGGCGACCAGGAGCAGCGGGGCGCGCGTGTCGTTGCGCACGTCGACTCTGGTGGCGGGGTGCCGTCGCAGGTTGGCGGTGGCGGCCTGGAACAGCGGCCGGCCCGGGGCGGGTACGTGGTAGCGCTGGTAGAGCCCGTCCGACTCCTGCGCGGTCAGGGTGTTGGTGAACGCGTAATGGAACTGTCCGGCGCTCAGCGCCACGGTGCGGGAGCGGTTGGCGGGGTTGGACAGGACCGGGAAGGCCGAGCGCAGGCTGCTGAGCGGCTGTCTCAGCACGCCCTGGATCGGGGTGGGGTGGATCGCGACGCCCGCGGCGCCGAGGCCGCGGTCCAGCAGGATCTGGGTGATGAGGCCGCCCATGGAGTGGCCGACGATGACGGGGGGCTGGGACTGCTCCCTGATGATCTTCTCGTAGAAGTCGGCCACCTCGGTGACGCCCAGGCCGTTCATGACTTCCGGGTTCTTGCGCAGCGCCTCGACCTCGATCTCCATCCCGGGCCAGGCCGGGGCGGACACCTCGTGGCCGCGTTCGGCGTAGCGCTCGATCCAGTGCTCCCAGGCGCGAGGGGTCAGCCACAGCCCATGAATGAGGACGACGGGGGGCTTGGCCTCGGTGCTTTCGGTCATGGGTCTCTCCTATGGAGTCATCGAGCAGGCGGCCGGCAGTCAGGAGGTCGAGAGCCGGGCTGTCCCCTTCAGCGCACAGGAGTCCACGGCCAAGGGAAACGGGCAATTCTTGCGCCGCTCATCTGCGGAGCTGATAACCGGTGCCTTCGGTGACCGGCACGGCAGCGGCGCCACCGCCGTGTCCGGCGGCGGGCGGCGTACTGTGAGTGTTGTGACCTATCAAGACGTGCCGACCGACCCGCCGCATGACGCGGTGGTCCCGGTGACCGCACTCGTGGACGCCTGCCGGCACTTCGCCACCCACGTACGACTCCTGGCTGACCAGCTCGGTGCGGTGGAGCTGAGCGATGACGACGTCGAGCGGGTCCACAACGCCGTCCATCAGGTTTTCACCGCGGCGGGGCTGGCGGGCGCCCTCGCCACCGGGCTGCAACGGCACACCGGCGAACAGGACTGCCCTCACTACAACGTGCTCACCGACGCCGAATGGGCCCCGCTGGCCGAGGGAGGCCGACACGGGCGCAAGGCCGTCTACGGCTGTGAGCTTCAGCCCGGCCACGCGGGCGCTCACGCGGCGCATGTCCAGGTCCTGCCCGGACCGGACCGGTTCATCTGGATCCGCTGGGACCTTCGCGCCCGCGAACTCGTCACGTTGCCGCCGTGCCCGGCCGAACGCGCCGACTCCGACCCCGACCCGCGCTCCCCCTACGGGGACGAGCCGGCGCCCTGCCTGCTGTTCGAGGGGCATGTCGGGCCACACCGCTACTGACCCGGATCCGGATCGCCCGCAGCGGGCCGCCGCCTCGGCCCAGCACGGGTCAGGTGGTCGCGGGCGGCGCGGTCGCAGGATCGGTGACGCGGCCGCCCTCGTTCTCCCAGGAGGCCGTGCCGTCCCTGCCGGGTGAGCCCTTCGCGGAGGCGGCGGGTCGCAGGATGTCGGCGGGGCGGACGCCGACCGTGCCGGAGGCGGCATACGCGAGTGCGGTCTCGGCGGGGCCGGCCGCGGTGCTGGGCGGGATGACCAGCAGGGTGACGGGTGCGCTTCCCGCGATGCTCAGGGTGATCAGGTGCGGATCGGCGCTGCGGAACCAGCCCACCCTGACCTTGCGGCCCCCGACCGTGGTGCGGCGCGGGATGTGATCCCAGGCGTCCAGATGCACGCCCACACGCAGGACGGCCCTGCCGAGCCGCCGGTCGACGGCGGAGATGAGGGCGGGCAGTTCGGCGGCGGCGTCGCGGGTGTGCGGCCACCACGCCCCGTCGACCGTGCCTCGCCGGTCGAGGGCGGCGTTCAGGCTGAGCCTGGGCGCGGATGGGGTCTCGGGAGCAGAGCCTGCCGGGGAGAGAAGTGCGGTCATCATGGTTGCACGGCCTTTCGGGCCCTCGTCCAGGGGGGCCGGAACCGGTCTATCGCCGCGGGCGACGCCAACTCGGATGTCAACGCTCGAAATGTCCTCGGTAATTTCTATTATACCTCTTCGCGCGAGGCCGGAAGAGGCGTCGATCAGCCGCCGGGAAAATCGCCGCGAAAAAGGGTGCTGTTATCGGCTGCGGTGATAATCAGGCCGGTGATTGCCTGTTTCCCGTTCGCGCCGGAAAGGCCATCCTGGGACCAAGGTCGCGTTGCGTCCGGAGTAGTCGAAGGGAAGCGCCATGAGCCTGACCAGGAAGATCAAGTCGAGAGTACGGGCCGTTCAAGGGTGGGTCATGCTCAACTTCGGCCGCGCGACCGGAAACCAGCACCTGGAGTCGAAGGGCTTGGCCATCCGGCCCGAAAATGACCCGGGGCGGCACGACGAGAAATCCGGGGGAACGTTCAGGAACTGATCCCGGAGATCGGCGACGACATCGAACAAGCGGGCCTGGAATATTCGCGCTTCGGTGGATCAGAAATTGCGGACACAAACCTGGAGAAGCCATGAATCAAGTCATTGTCGTGGGCACGGACGGTTCGGACGCCGCGACCGCGGCTGTCGAGTGGGCCGCCGACGACGCCGCTCGTGCCGGGGCCCGGCTCCGCATCGTCCACGCCGTGGAGCGCACGCCGTACGAGATCGCGAAGTTCTCCGCCCCCGGCCAGGATGATGTCATCGCGCTCAGCGCGCAGAGCGTGCTGAGCGACGCCGAGACGGTGGCACGCAAGCGACAGCCCGGCATCGATGTCGACTGCGAGCTGCTCCAGGGCGCCGCCGCGGCGAGGTTGCGCAACCAGGCCGGCGACTCAGCCGAGATCGTGATCGGCGGCAGCGGCCTCGGCGGCTTCCCCGGAGCCGTGCTGGGCTCGGTGAGCACCCACGTGGCCGGGTACGCGCACGGCCCGGTCGTCGTCGTCAGATCCGCCCCCGACACCGCCCACGGGGAGGTCGTCGTCGGGCTCGAGGACTATCACGCCTGCGAGCCCGCCCTTGCCTACGCCTTCGAGCAGGCGATGCTGCGCGCGAGCACGCTGCGCGCCGTCCATGCGTGGCAGCCGCCGGCGCACGCCCACATCCCGGAAAGCGCTCATGACCTGGACGAGATTCACGCGGCTCAGTGCCGGACCGCGGCCACCGTCCTCCAGGGCTGGCGGCAGCGGTATCCGCAGGTTCAGGTGATAGAGGACGTCCGTCGCGCCCACCCCGTCGACGCTCTCACCCGCGCTTCTGAAGGGGCGGACCTGGTGGTCGTGGGCTCCCAGGGCAGAGGGGCGATCGGCACCGTGATGCTCGGATCCGTCACCCTCGGGGTCTTGCACGCCGCACGCGCCTCCGTCGCGGTGGTGCGGCCATGAGGGGACCTCACCGCTGCTGAGCCCACCGCGGGCCCGACGCGCGAAGCTGCCGGGCTCGCGTTCTCCCGGCCTCGGCCGGGGCCAGCATGGCTCAGTCGTCCTGCGCCGCGTCGAGAAGGTGCGCCCCGGCGTCGTGCAGGGTGATGCCGTGGCCCACCGCGTGGTCGGCCGGCGCCCCTTCCCGTGTCGCGCTGGTCGCCTTGAAGCGGGTGTCGCGGGTCGGACCGTCGCCGACGAGGTGGCCGAGCAGCTGGCCGGCGCGGTCGTACACGGCCCACCGCCCGGTGCCCACCTGCGGCATGGAGGCCGGGTTGTCTTTGAGCCACTGCGCGTTGGCCGCGTGATCGGGCCGCTCGGCGGTCTTGTTCGGGTGGGAGGATGCCTGTGCGGCATGACCTTCGGTTTTGCGAGCACTGCTCATGTCGCGTCTCGCTCTCTGATGATGGCTGATGTCTCCGAGATGTCGGAGAAGCACTTTCAGCCTTGCACCACAGGGTATGGCACAGATCCCACTGCACGCGTGATCACAGGCGATACCGAGCCAGCGCGTCGGCGGACACAACCGCTCCTCATCGGGGGATCACCCCTGACAGCCGACCGTGGACCGCCGGCTGTCCCCGACCGGGAGCGGTACGCCTACCTTGAGAGGAACGCGTGACCCAGAGCACGTCCGATGATCCAGGTCGGTGGTGGGCGACGCAGCGGAGTTCTGGCGGGAGGATTTCGGCCATCTGGGCGCCGCCTGGCCGGCCAGATGCTCAGGGCCAACGCCGCCCCCGGCGCAGGACTCCCCCGCTCGAGCCGCCCCCGCCGCCCTGTACCGGGCCATGGTCCGCCTCACCCACCCCGTCTCCGGCATCGAGGAAGACACGGAGTAGATCAGACAAGCGTGGCGACCACCAAAGCCCACGCCCTCCATCACGCTCAGGTAGGCCTTCGAGGAACCTGAGTGCAGAGATTGGCGGTAGATAGCTGATCTTGATGCCGGTTCGATGACGGCCGCTGATCCTGCTGATCGCAGGTCATACGGTCCGGGGCCATGCCTTTCGAATTCCTCTCCGATGAGCAGGTCGCCCGCTACGGACGCTTCCCCGAAGAGCCGTCCCCGGCGGAGCTTGAGCAGTTCTTCCGCCTGACCGCACAGCACTGGAGTCTTGGAGACCGAGCACCGTCCGGCGACCAGGCTGGGATGGGCTGTGCAGTGGGGGACGGTTCGCATGTTCGGGGTGTTCCTGACCGAAGACCCGCTCGCCGTCCCGCCCGAGGCCGTGGCCTTCGTGGCCGAGCAGGATGCGGCTGGATCGGCTTGCCAGGCCGGGATCAGAAGCGTTCGTAGGTGACGCGCCAGCCTTCTGATGCGTCCGTCGGCCTGAGGAGCAGCGTGTCATCCGAGACCTTGAAGGTGCGTGTCAGGCGCTGGCCGATGAGGTCGGGCACCAAGGATGACTGGATCGTCATGGTGAACGTCCGGGCGGTCTCATCGACGGTGTAGGTCCCGTAGTAGGCCTCATACCCGGTCCTGGTGTACGGCGTGTCCGCGGCCTTGGCATGGGGATTCATGGCCTGCACCGCCACGCCGCCGGACTCGGTGAAGATGATCTGGCCGGAGTGCGGCACGGTTGCGGGTTCCCGGCGGTGCCTGTCTCCAGCGAAGTCATCCGCCACGAGCCGACGAGCGGTGAGGTGCTGTCCGGTGTCGCGCTGGCGGAGGTGCTGGGGGAGGGGAGAATTGAGCGGTGCTGGGCTGGGCGCAGGAAGCGGTGGACGCCATCGTGCGTGCCAGTGCGAACGCGAGCGAGATGCTCTTCAGCTTGCTCATGTACCCAAACACGCTCACTGCGCTGGCTGACCCGTCGCCGAAACGACCCGTGAGCCCTGAGGCCATGGGGTGGTGGCCTGTGCGGTTCAAGAATCGCGCACGGCCCGCGCCTTGGTGGCGATTCCGGCGGCCAGACCCGCGGCCTGCAGCACGGCCAGGACGATGACCCCGGTGCGGAATCCGGCGGCACCGCCCGAGGCCAGGCCGTAGGCGAGGGCTGCAAGTGACGGCCCGACGGTGAAGGCCAGGGTCCGGACGGTCATGCCCACACCGGCGCCCGTGCCGATCATGCCGGGCGGGGTCGCGGCCAGCATGGCGGTGTTGACCGGGACGTTGAACAGGCTCTGCCCGATGCCGACCAGCGC
>NZ_JBEZZG010000055.1:0-36728 GCF_040639085.1 Nonomuraea sp. NPDC023979 | reverse complement strand
GGGCGGCTGTTCGCCCTCTACGTGGCGGGTTACACGCTCGGGCGGTTCTGGATCGAGGGGCTGCGCATCGACCCGGTGGGCGGGGTCGACCACGCGGTGACGCTCCTGGGGCTGCGGATCAACCAGTGGACCTCGATCGTGCTGTTCGCCGGCGCGCTCGTCCACCTCTGGGCGACCCGTGACAGGGCCGCCGCCAAGACGGCCTGAGCCTCCGGCGGCCCGGGAGCGCCCCTCACCCCTTCAGCCCGGTGTGGGCCCCCGTGGGGTGGGGTGCCGCGCGGAGGCGGGGGGACGCCTCCGCCTCCGCGCGGTCTGCGTCAGCTCGTGGTGCAGGGCGAGCCGTTGACGGTGAAGGCCGCCGGCGCCGGGTTGGACCCGGTGTGGCTGCCGCTGAACCCAGCCGAGACGGACGCGCCGGGCGCGACGCCGCGGTTCCAGTCGAGGCTCGCCGCGGTGACGGCGGTGCCGGTCTGGGCGAAGGTGGCGTTCCAGCCGCTGATCACCTGCTGGCCGGCCGGGTAGGACCAGCCGATGGTCCAGCCGTCGACCGCGGTCTGGCCGGTGTTGGTGAAGGTCACCTCGGCGTTGAACTGGTTGTCCCACTGCGAGGTGATGCGGTAGGTCACCTTGCAGGAACCGGCCGCCGCGTCGGGCGGGGTGGTGACCGTGACCGTGCCGGACGGGGCCGACAGGTTGCCCGCCGCATCCCGGGCCCGGACGTAGTAGGTGTAGGTGGTGTCCGGGGCGAGGTCGCCGAGCTGGGCGACGGTGCCGGTGTAGGAGCCGACGGGCTGGCCCGCGCCGGTGTGGAGGTCGTACCCGGCGACGCCGACGTTGTCGGTGGAGGCCGTCCAGGTGAGCGTGACGCCGCGCGCGGTCAGGCCGCTCGCGACCGGGGTGCCGGGCGTGCTGGGCGCGACCGTGTCGTCCGGCGCGGGGCCGGGGGCGGCGTACAGCAGCCGGTTGGGCGAGCCCTCGCCGATGCCGGTCAGCACGTCCTTGGTGGAGCTGCTGATGATGGCCGCCTTGCTGTCGGCCATCGTGGCGGCGGGGTTCTCCTGGAGGTGGCGGGCGATCCAGCCGGTGACGTGCGGGGCGGCCATGGACGTGCCCGACCAGGCGCCCGAGGCGGTGTCGCTGGTGCTGACCGAGGAGGTGATCGCCGTGCCGGGCGCGAACACGTCCACGCACGGCCCGAAGGAGGAGAAGCTCGCCTTCTCGTCCAGGATGGTCGTCGCGCCGACCACGACCCCGCGCGGCGAGCGCGGCGCGTTGGTGCAGGCGTCGGTGTTGTAGTTGTTGGCGATGAACACGGTCTGCACGCCCGAGTCGATCAGCCCTTCGGCGGCGTCGTTGCTGGCCGTGCCGTAGCCCTGGAGGCTGAAGTTGGCCACCGAGCGCGGCGGGTGGTTGGCCGCGACCCAGTCCATCGCGGCGACCAGGTCGCTGGTCAGGCCGCTGTTGTTGCAGTTGAGCACGCGCACCGCCACCAGGTTGACGGCCTTGGCCACGCCGTACGTGGCGCCGCCGACCGTGCCCGCGACGTGCGTGCCGTGGCCGTGGCAGTCCTCGGTGGTGCCGTCGGCGACGAAGTTGGCGCCGAAGGACGCCCGCCCGCCGAACTCGGTGTGCGTGGTGCGGATGCCGCTGTCGACGATGAACGCGGTGACGCCCGCGCCGGTGGCGTTGTAGGTGTAGCTGTTGTCGAGCGGCAGGGCGCGCTGGTCGACGCGGTCGAGGCCCCAGCTCGGCGGGTTGGGCTGCACGGTGCTGCCGGTGATGACGGAGTCCCGCTCGACGTAGGCGACGGCCGCGTGCGCCCGTACCGCGGCCAGCGCCTTGCCGGGCAGGACTGCCGCGAACCCGGCCAGCGCCTTGCCGTAGCGGCGGGTGACCCGGCCGCCGTTCACCACGGTGTCACGTTCCAGCGAGGAGCGTAAGTCGCGCGAGCGTGCCTTCTCGGGCTTCATGACCACGATGTAGCGGTCCTCGGCTCCGGCCTGCGGCTCGCCCGGCGTGAGCAGCGGCGCCGGCTCCGCCGCCTGGGCGGGGACCGCGATCACCGCCAGCGGCAGCGCGAACGCCGCGCCGAGAGTGGCCAGCCTGAGTTTCCATGCCTGGGGCAATGCTTCGTCCCTTCAGAAGTGATCTTGACTTCTGGAGGCTATCCGATCTTGGTTTCCGGCCGATGGCCGCCCCTCGTGAACGGCAGCCGACATCTGGGTGTCGAACCGGGTCCGGGGTCCGGTGCCAACCTTTCGGGGGGTTCGCGGCGTTTGGGGGGTGACCGAGTTGAGGAGAGACGTGGATCGCGATGCCAGTTTCCGGGCGTTCGTCGATGCTCACCAGCGCCCGTTGATGCGTCTGGCATACCTGCTGACCGGTGAGGTGCATCTCGCCGAGGACCTGCTGCAGAGCGTGCTGGTGCGGATGGTCGGGCGCTGGCCGAGGTTACGCCGGATGGACCGGCCCGACGCGTACGCCCGCAAGGCCCTGGTGAACCAGTACATCTCGTGGCGGCGGCGGCGCGTCACCGGTGAGGTGCTGAGCCCGGAGCCGCCCGAGCGGGGCTATTCGACGGAGGACTCCACAGTCCTGCGGATCGTGCTGCGCCAGGCGCTGATGCGGCTGACCCCCAAGCAGCGCGCGGTGATCGTGCTGCGCTTCTACGAGGACCGCACCGAACGTGACGTCGCCGGGCTGATGGGCTGTTCGGTCGGCACGGTGAAGAGCCAGACGCATCACGCCCTGGCCCGGCTGCGCGCGCTGGCGCCCGAGCTGGCCTCGCGCCTGCCCGTTCTGGACGATCCGGCCGACATGAGGGAGGCGCGCCGATGACCTGGCTGGGAGACGCTCTCGGGCGTATCGCGGAGGACATGCCGGACCGGGATCTGGCCGCCCGGGCCATCGAGATCCACCGGCGCAGGCGGCGCAACCTGGTGGCGCTCACCGCGGCGGCCGTGGTCGTCGTCACGGTGCTCGCCGCGACCGTCGGCGTCCGCGCGCTGCCCGGCGCGCGGCAGGAGCCCGCCGCGCCGGCGCCCCCGCCCGAGCGGAGCACGCTCCGGGTCGGGGTGGTGGCGAGCGCGGCGGCGGCGCCGCTGTACGTGGCGAACGCCAAGGGGTTCTTCCGGCAGGAGGGGCTGACGGTGGAGCCGCACGTGATCCCCGCCGCCGCCGCGGGTCTGCCCCGGGTGAGCGCCGGCGATCTGGACCTCGCGCAGACCGACTATCTCGCGACGCTGATGGCGGCCGAGAACGGCCACCCCCTGAAGATCGTCGGCAGCCTCCACCAGGCGCGGCCGGGGACCACCGCGCTCGTGGTCGGTGCCGGGTCCCGCATCAGGTCCGTGGCCGGGCTCAAGGGCAGGAGGATCGGCGTCGCCGGGCTGAGGAGCGTCGAGGAGCTGGCGCTGGAGGCCACGCTGGAGCGCGCCGGGCTGAGGCGGAGCGACGTCGTCCTGGTGGAGACCCCGCTGCCCGAGCTGATCGGCGGGCTGGAGAAGGGCCGGTTCGCGGCGGCTCTGCTGGTGGAGCCGTTCGTCTCCCAGGGGGTCGCGCAGCGGCGTACGCGGGTGCTGGCGGACCCGATGACCGGCGCGTTCGCGGGGCTGCACGTGGCCGGGTGGATGGCCGGCGACGACTGGGTGCGGCGCAACCCGGCCACGCTGGCCGCGTTCCGGCGCGCGCTCGCCCGGGCGCACCGCCTGATCGCGGAGGACCCCGGGCAGGTCGCGGCGATCCTGCCGCACTACATCCGCATCACCGAGCCGGCCGCCCTGCGGATCAGGCAGGGCGTCTATCCCGCCACGCCGGACCTGGAGGAGCTGCGGCGGCTGGCGGACCTGGCGCACGAGCGGAAGTGGCTCAAGGCCCCGCTCGACCCGGCGGGCCTCGTCGTGCCGCCCGGGTGAGCGCGGGCGGCCGGGGCGCCGCGTGGCCGGGCCAGGCGAGGTCGTCCACGGCCAGGAACGCCTCGCCGGCCACGGTCGCGGGGGTGGCCCCGGTGTAGGCGAGGACGTCGCGGTGCAGGTGGGACTGGTCGACGTAGCCGGCGTCGGCCGCGACCTGGGCCGGGCTCTCCCCCGCGACCAGGCGGTGGGCGGCGTGGTCGAAGCGGACCAGCTTCGCCGCCTGCTTGGGCGGCAGCCCGAGCTGCGACCGGAACCGGGACCAGAGCCGTTTGCGGCTCCACCCGACCTCGACCGCGAGCCCGTCGACCCGGGCCCGGCCGCGGCCGGCGGCGATCCGGTGCCAGGCCCAGGCGACCTCCGGGTCCACGGGCGGCCCGGCGCCGTCGCGGCGGGCGAGCAGCTCGTCCGTCAGCGCGAAGCGTTCCTGCCACGAGGCAGCCTCGCCCAGCCGCTCGCGGATGCGTGACGCCTCCGCGCCCCACAGGTCGTCCAGCGGCACGACGGCGCCGTCGAGCTCGGCCGGGGAGACGCCCAGGACCGCGCCCGCGGCCACCGGGGACAGGCGCACCTGGACGCACGCGACGTTCTCCCCGCGCACCCGGACCGCGCCCGCGGCACCGAGGCCGGGCCCGGCGACGATGCTGCCGCCGCGCCCGTGCCCGGGGGCGCCGTCGAGGACGGGCGAGCCGTCGCCGAAGTTCAGGACCACCGTCACGGCCGGGTGCGGCACCATCCGGAGCGTGTCCAGGTCACGGACGCGGAACCCGGCCATGGTGACGCCGGCCACCCGGCTGGGCCGCCGCGGGCTCTCGACCCCCCACGCCGCCGGCCCGTGCATGAACGTCCGCACGCCCCCATGCTACGGCCGGGCGCAGGCATGCCGGGCGGGCGCGGCCCCGGCGCGTACGTCGCGCCCGAGTCCGGGCCCGCCCTTAAATCGGTGGGGCGGTTTCGGTGGCTTTGTTACGGTGCCGGGATGCCTTCTCACCGCGCACTGCTGCCGCGCTCGACACCGGCCGCCTCGGGGGTGTCGTCGCGCGCCGTCGCCGCGCTGCTGGACCGGCTCGGGGAGCGGTCCGTCGAGTGCCACTCGATCATGGTCGTCCGCCACGGTCACGTCGTCGCCGAAGGCTGGTGGGCGCCCTACTCGGCCGGGCGCCCGCACCTCCTGTACTCGGTGACCAAGTCGTTCACCTCGGTCGCCGTGGGGCTCGCGATCGCCGACGGGCTGCTCTCGCTCGACGATCGGGTGGTGGACGTGCTGCCCGACCACGTCCCGGCGGGCGTCTCGGCGCAGGCGCGCCGCCTCACCGTCCACCACCTGCTGTCCATGACGGCCGGCTACCGCACGGACAGCCTCGGCGAGGCCTGGCGGCTCGAACCGGGCGACCTGGTGAAGGGCTTCCTGCGCATCCCGTTCACCGACCCCGAGGGGACCCGGCACACCTACGACAACGCGACCACGTACGTGCTGGCCCGGATGGTCGAGCGGGTCACCGGACTCGGCCTGCCGGAGCTGCTCGACGAGCGCCTGTTCGAGCCGATGGGCGTCGATCACGCCGAGTGGGACCGGGTGGCGAGCGGCGCCGCGTTCGGCTTCCACGGCCTGCACCTGACCACCGAGGCCGTCGCCGCCTTCGCCGAGCTGCTGCTGCGCGGCGGCGTCCGCGGGGACCGGCGGCTCGTCCCCGCCGCCTGGATCGAGCTGGCCACCAGGCGGCACGCCGACCCGCTGCCGCCCGAGGACATGCCGGGGGACGCCGACTTCCTGGACGGTTACGGCTACCAGTTCTGGACGTCGCCGCACGGCTTCCACGGCGTCGGCTCCTTCGGGCAGCAGTTCGTGGTCGCCCCGTCGCACGATCTGGTGGTCGTCCTGACCGGCGCCCACCACCAGGAGCAGGGCGTGCTCGACGCGATCTGGGAGTGCCTGCTGCCCGGCCTGGACCGCGCCGACAGCGCCGGGGACGACGAGGAGCTGGCCGCGCGGCTGCGGGGGCTGTCGTTCGCGCCGGTGCCGGGGACCGCCGAGCCGGGGCGTCCGGTCGAGGCGCGGCTCGACGCCTGCGCCGAGGGGTCGCCGCTGCCCGAGGGGAGCACGGTGGCGGCGGAGCCGGTGGACGGCGGGTGGCTCCTGCGGCTCGGGGCTTCCCTCGTCGTCGAGGCCGGGCACGGCGGGTGGCGGGAGAGCGCGCCGCTCGGCCGTCCCGTCGTGGCGTCCGCCGCCTGGCAGGGCGACACGTTCGTCGCCGACGTCTATGTCATCACCACGCCGCACCGGGTCAGGCTGGTGGTGGACGCCGTCGCGCGGACGGCGGTGGCGGCGTGGAACATCGTCCCCCTGACCGGCCCTAGCCTTGAGGTGCACGTGCGATCACCGCTGATGACCCGGCCCGACGTCGCCTAGACGCCGCGCCGGCGCCGGTCGTCGCTTAATGTCCAAGGCGGGGGCGCTGCCGGAGCAAGGAGGAAGACGTCGGGAATGAGCACGCGGACGCAGGAGCATCTGGGCCCGTACCGGCTGATCGAGAAGATCGGCGAGGGCGGCATGGGAGTCGTCCATCTCGGACTCGACGGCGCGGGCCGGCAAGTCGCGATCAAGGTGTTGCACCCGCACGTGGCGGCCGACCTGAAGGCGCGCGACCGGCTGGTCCGCGAGGTGGAGACCATGCGGCGGGTGCGCAGCCGGTACGTGGCCGAGACGCTCGACGCGGAGCTGACGGGCGGCACCCCGTACGTGGTGACGCGGTTCGCCCCGGGGCGCACGCTGGAGGCGACGATCCTGGACCGGGGCCCGCTGGGGGCCGGTGAGGTCGTCGCGCTGGCCAGGAAGCTGTGCCAGGCGCTGGTGGACATCCACGAGGCCGGCGTCATCCACCGCGACCTCAAGCCGTCCAACGTCATGCTGGTCGGGGACGAGCCGCTGGTGATCGACTTCGGCATCGCCCACCTGGTGAACGCGGCCCGGCTGACGCAGTCCGGGATGTTCGTCGGCACGCCCGGATACCTGGCTCCGGAGATCATCCGGGGCTCGGTGATCACGCCGGCGGCCGACGTGCACGCGCTGGCCTCGACGGTGTTCTTCGCCGCTACGGGGCTGCCGCCGTTCGGGACGGGGACGTTCGAGGCGGTCTGCTTCAACACGCTGGAAGGCCGGGCGCAGATCGACCGGGCCCCGGCGTGGCTGCGGGGCTGGCTGAGCCGGGCGCTCCAGGTCGATCCGGCGGCGCGGCCCAGCGCGCGGGAGCTGCTGCGAATGGCCGGGGCGCTCGACCCGGGCGGGCGCGCGGAGCCGGTGCGCCCGGTGCCTCCAAGCCCGGAGCCCGTAAGCCCGGAGCCCGTGCGGGCGGACCGTACGCGGGCCTTGGACACGGTCTCCGACCTGCTCCCGCCGGTCCGGTACGCGCCGGCCGGCCCCGTGGCCGCGCCCGCGCCGACGGTGCATGCCGAGCGGCCGGAGCCCGAGCGCCCGTCGCCGCCCCGGGAGCCCTTCGACCTGCGGCGGTTCCTGGCCGGCAGCGACTTCTCCGGGGTGCTCGTCCTGGTGACGCTGATGGCGCTGACCGTGCTCAAGCCGGTCGGCGTCGGGCTGACCGCGGCGGCGCTGTCCGTGGCGCTGCGGGCCGGGGCGTACTTCCTGGGCGAGCACCGCCGGACGCTGTCCAGGGTCGTGCTCGTGACGGTGGGCCACGTCGTGCTGTCGCTGGCGCTCGGCATCGCCGCCTCCAGTTTCCTGCACTGGACCGGCCGGTTGAGCACCAGCCACGTGGAGCCGCTGGCGGCGGCCGTGTTCACGCTGGGGCTGTTCGTGCTGCCGGGCGCGGGGACGGTGCGGCAGGCGGCGTCGCACGCGCTGGCCCGGCTGCTGCCCGGCCACCGGGCGATCGTGGTGTCGTCGGCGGTGCTGGGGCCGATCGCGCTGATCTTCGTGATCGCGGCGATGACCACGCTGCTGTAGCGGGGGCTCAGCCGCGCACGGAGGCGGTCGCGGCGTCCTGCTCCGCCGGTAGGTGCCGGGCGGCGAGGGTCTCACCCCATCGCCTGGCACGGTCCAGCTCGCCCTCGGCCGGCGGGCCCTGGGCGGCGGTGACGGCGAAGCTCCGCGCCGGGGCGACGGACCTGACGCCGAGCCGCCGCAGCGATCTGGTCAGCGCGCGGGCGGCCGAGCCGGGCAGGCGGGGCCTGCCCACGCGGGTGTCGAAGGCGGCCGAGCCGAGCGTGGCCGGCGGCGGGTCGAGCGCGGCCAGCCATTCCCGCACGCCCCCGCCCCGCGGGACGGGCGCCCGGCTCATCGGGGAGGCGTGCGTCGGCGCGCCCATCACCAGGAGCGTGACGTCCTCCCCCAGGCGGGCGGGCGTGGCGGCGGCCTCGCGCGCCTCGGCCGGCATCCGGGTGGCCAGGCCCTCCGCCACCGCTTCGGCGATCAGCCGCGTGCTGCCGTACCGGGACTCGTAGAGCACGAGCGCGACGGGGCTCATGGGCGCGGCCGGACCACGGCGACCGGGCACGGCGCGTGGTGGAGCACGCCGTGGCTGACCGAGCCGAGCAGCGCCGAGGCGAAGCCGCCCCGCCCGCGCGAGCCCACCACGACCAGGTCGGCCGACTCGGCCGCCTCGACGAGGGCGGAGATCGGGTGGATGCGCGACTGCTCGTCGGTGATGACGAGGCCGGGGTTGGCCAGCCGCCAGGGCGTCACGCGCTCGCGCGCCATGCGCATCTCGTCCTCCATCGCCTCCTCGATCAGGCCGGTGTACGCGACGGCGTGCGAGGAGAAGAACGGCGGCATCTGCCAGGACGTGACCACGTGCAGCTGGGCCTGGCGGGCGCGCGCCTGCTGGACGGCGTACTCCATGGCGGCGTGTGAGTGCTCCGAGCCGTCGTAGCCGACCACGACCCTGCCGTGCTCGACCACGCGCGGGGCGCGGACGACGACGACCGGCCCGGCGGCGTGCCCGGCCACGGCGACGCTCACCGAGCCGACCAGCAGCCGGGTGAACCCGCCGAGCCCGCGGCTGCCGAGCACCAGGCTGTCGGCCGTCGCGGATTCGCCGATGAGCCGGTCGGCCGCGTGCCCGGGCAGCGACTCGGTGGTCACCTCGACGTCGCGGGTCAGCGCGAGCGCCCGGTCGGCGGCGATCTCCAGCGTCTCTCCGGCGTCCGTCTCGTGCCCGCACACGTGCACGATCCGCAGGTCCAGCCCGCGCCGCTGGGCGTCGGCCGCCGCCCATTCCACCGCCGCGGCCGCCGGCGCGGACCCGTCCACGCCCACCACGATCCGATCGGCCATCTCACGTCTCCTCACTGCCTGCCGGCTCTCGCCGCCAGCCTCGCCCCGGCGGCCCGCACGGCACAGGAGGAGGAAGTCCCGGAAGGTCCGGCCATTGGTCCCGAGCGGGTCACTCCCGGCATACCCCGCCCGGCGGGGACCGGCGCGGCCCTGCCGCGGTGACGTGTCCGATCGTCCGGAGGATCGGAGGTGGCCGCCGGCGGAAGATTATAAGAAATATTCTCGCCGTCTCCCGGCCTGACTGCCGATCCGACACGGGCGGTCCGGACGAGTCTTTTCCCGGTAAGTCACCGTCCGAAATCATTCTCCTCCGGCGAAACCGGGTGCCGGACCGCCCTTCCACATGCGCTTTCTCGCCACTCCGCCCCGATGTCGATGTTGAGCCGGGCAAAAGCCGGAAGAGTGACCCTTGACTCATGTCTCCGCATGTACTTATGTAGCCAAAGGAAAGCGGGCGGCAAGGTACTGGAGGCACATCGGGGGAAATACCAGCGATCTTCCTTTGCATGATCGCGCCACACGGCGACGGGTGGAGCCGGGGGGCTCCGGAATTGCTCCCATGACGTAGGGAACCCATTTCGCCGGAAACACTTCTCTTTTGCGCGGCGGCGGCGCGAGCCTGCCGTTACTCAGTTTTCACCGCGCATTATCCGATCTCGGGCCCACGCATGCCCGAAAACACCACCTCACAAGGGAAGTCAGACGGTTGAGCATGGAAAACACCGCAACAGCAGCAGCGGACCGGCAGTCCGAGAAGAAGATCATCTTCAGCGCGTCGCCCTGGGAACCGCAGATGGGATACTCCCGCGGCGTCCGCATCGGAAACCAGGTGTTCATCGCGGGAACCGTCGCCGCCGACGGGGAGGGAAACGCGGTCGGCCACGACGCGTTCGCCCAGACGGAATTCATCATCGAGAAAATTCAGACTTCGCTGCGCCGCCTCGGCGCGGAGCTCGAGGACGTCGTGAGCACCACCACGCACCTCACCGACTTCGCCCATTTCGACGATTATGCCCGGGCGTTCCAGAAGTACTTCGGGCACATCACGCCGGTGAACACCACGGTGGCCGTCGCCCTGGTGAAGCCGGAGTTCCTCGTCGAAATCACCGCGACCGCGATACTACCGGGCACCGCGGAATCATGATGACCGGAAAAGAGGGAAGCGCGACGATGCGCCTGGTGGAAATACATCCGGCACGACGCGGCATCGGCGGGACCGGGCGCCTGCCGTACTCGAAGCCGCACATGCAGCGCGCCATTCTGCTCGGCCTGCTGACCAACGCGCCGAGCATCATCGTGAACCCGGCGTGGAGCTCGGAGGCGGAGAAGCTGTTCACGGCGGCCCGGCAGTTCGGCCTCGACGTGCTGCACGACGAGGCGGGCAAGCTGATCGTGTCGGGGGTCGGCCGGTCGCTGCGGGCGGGCCGGGCGCCGGTGCCCGTGGCGGGCTCGGCCTTCAACTTCCGTACGCTCGCCGCGCTGGCCTGCCTGTCCAGCCACGAGACCGTCATCGAGGGCGACACCTCGATGTTCGCCCGCCCGGTGCGCGAGCACATGGGGTTCATCGGCGACCTCGGCGGCCGGTTCGAGGACGTCAGCGACTCCCGGCGGCTGCGCGTGCGCATCCACGGCAGCCGCCGGCTCGGCGGCCGGACCACCGTCGACACTCGGCACAGCTCGCAGGTGCTGACGGCGGTGCTGCTGGTCGCGCCGCTGGCCCGCCGCGCGATCCGGGTGGACTGCACCGACGACCCGGTCGGGCAGGGGTACGTGGACCTGACCCTGCAGATGATGCGGGAGCAGGGCGCGGTCGTGGAGCAGGACGGGCGGTCGTTCACGATCACCCCGTCGGCCTACCAGTCGCGCATCCACCGGGTGGCCTCCGACTTCACCGCCCTGTCCTACCTGGCCGGCGCGGTGGCCACGGCCGACCACGGCGAGATCGCCGTCGCCGGCTACCAGCGCTCCTCGCTCAGCTCGGAGGCCGAGTTCTTCGAGGTGCTGGAGGCGCTGGGCGTGCGTGCCGAGCACGACAGGGTGAGCGGCGAGCTGCGGCTGCGGCGCACCTCGCCCGGCTCGGCCTCGATAGAGATCGACGGCGGCAACATCCCGACCGTCGTCCCCACCCTCGCGGCGATCGCGCCGTTCGTCGAGGCCAAGGTGACGCTGCGCAACGCGGCTCAGGTCAACAACCACAAGTGCCCGCGCATCTCGGTGATGATCGGGGAGCTGCGCCGGATGGGCTGCGCGATCGAGCCCACGTACGGCGCCGACGGCGAGGTGGACGGGTTCGCCACCGCCGGGCGGCAGGCGCCGGCCGGCGGCGTCACCGTCGACAGCCACGGTGACCACCGCATCTTCCTGAGCCTGGCCACCGCCGCGCTCGGCGCGCGGCGGCCGACGTCCATCGAGGGAGTGCAGCACCTGCACGCGAGCTTCCCCGACTACCTGGAGGTCATGGAGGGCCTGGGCGTGCGCGTCGTCACCGGCCACACGCGGGTGCAGGTCGCCAACTAGCTCCAGCAGAACCGCCAGATCACCCCGGGCGGCCGGCCGCACCCAGGCGCCGGCCGCCGGGCTCACGACGGATCCGTCGAAGACGAGTTGAGAAGGACCATGGATTTCCTCCAGTACAAGCAGCTTCACGTCCACCCGGCCAAGGTGCTCAAGGGCGAAGTCGTCCCGCCGGCCTCCAAGAGCTATTCGGCCAGGGCCGTGCTCGCCGCGTCCCTCGCCCCCGGCACGAGCGTCATCGACAACGTCGCCTCCAGCAACAACGTCAAGGCGATGATGGAGTGCTGCCAGGAGCTCGGCGCGCGCCTGACGCACGTCGAGCCCGGCCGCCTCCAGGTGGAGGGCCCCGGCAGGTTCCACGACGGCGTGACCCTCTCCCCCGGCAACTCCGGCATCGTGCTGCGCCTGCTCATGGGCGCCGCCGCGCGCAACCGCGGCATCACGTTCATGACGCCGTACCTCGACTCCCTCGGCCGCCGGGCCAACCAGGAGATGGTCGACGCGCTGCGGGCGCTCGGCGTCGTGGTCGAGGCGGGCGAGGAGGGCACCCTGCCGATCACGCTCGACGGCTCGGCCGCGCACGGCGGCGAGGTGGAGATCTCCGGCCGGCGCAGCTCCCAGTTCCTCAGCGGCCTGCTCTTCCTCGGCGGGCTCCTCGACGACGCCCTGTCGGTGCGCGTCCCGGACGAGCTCAAGGCCAAGGCGATGGTGCGGACCACGCTGACGGTGCTCGGCTCGGCCGGGGTCGAGGTCGCCGCGAGCGAGGACATGATGAGCTACCGGGTGCCGGCCGCCACCGCCTACCAGCCGGCGCACTACGTCTGCGGCAGCGACCCGGCCAGCACCGCGGCGCTGCTCGCCGTGGCCGCCTGCGTCGACTCGACGGTGGAGCTGCGGCACCACCGGCTCGAGGAGCTCGACGGGGTGCTGGCCTACCTGCGCGACATCGGCGTCAGCGTCACCGAGGAGGACTCGACGCTGCGCGTGCAGGGCGGCGGCGAGCTGCGGCCGCTGGACTTCGACGGCTCGCTGGCGCCGGACGCCGTGCTGCCGCTGGCGGCGCTGGCCGCCCACGCCGACGGCACGAGCCGCTTCTACAACATCGAGCACATCCGCTACAAGGAGTGCGACCGCATCAGCGACTTCCGCCGGGAGCTGGAGCGGGCGGGCATCGCCTGCGACGAGAAGCGGGACGAGCTGATCGTGCACGGCTCGCCGGCCGGCGTGCCCGGCGGCGTCACCGTGGACAGCCACTACGACCACGCCGTGGTCATGGCGATGAGCGTGGTCGCGCTGCGCAGCCGTACCGGGCTGACGATCAAGGACCCGCAGTACGTGGCGCAGACGTACCCCCGGTTCTTCGATGACCTGCAGCGCCTCGGCGCGACGGTCGACGCGTAACGGAGGAGGAGATCACCTTGTGCGGAATCGCAGCGATCATCGACCCCCGGGTCGTCGCCGAGGACGCCCATCGGCTGGCGGCGCGCGACCGTGAGCTCATCGCGATGCTGGCGAAGATCTGGCACCGCGGCGACCCGGAGTGCTTCGCCGAGCGGCGCTCGGAGGTGGGCGCCGCCCTCGGCGCCAACCGGCTGGCCATCGTGGACCGCGAGCACGCCCAGCAGCCCCAGTCGGACCAGCACGGCCGGATCTGGGTCGCCTACAACGGCGAGCTGTACGGCTTCCAGGACGTGCGGCGCGAGCTGGAGCGGCTCGGGCACCGCTTCAGGACCACCTCGGACACCGAGGTGATCGCGCAGGCCTACGCCGAGTGGGGCCCGGACATGCTCGGCAGGTTCAACGGCATGTTCGCGTTCGTGGTCTTCGACAGCGAGCGGCGCACCTTCCTGGCGGCCCGCGACCACGTCGGCATGAAGCCGCTCTACTACGTGGTGTCGGACGGCGTGTACCGGTTCGCCTCCGAGCAGAAGTGCCTGCTCGGGGTGCCCGGGGAGATCCGGACGCTGCCGCCGGGCAGCTACCTCACCGAGCGGGGGGTCACGCGCTACCACGAGCTCGACGACACGCCGTGCGACCTGCCCGAGCGGGACATGGTGGCGCGCTACCGGGAGCTGTTCGACGACGCGGTCAGCCGGCAGGTCGACACCGACCTGCCGGTCGCGGTCACCTTCAGCGGCGGGATCGACAGCGCGGCCGTGCTGGCCAGCGCCCGCCTGCACCACCCGGCGGTCACGGCGCTGACGATCGGGTTCGAGGGGGCCGCCGACATCGAGGTCGCCCGGCGCTACTGCCAGGAGCACGACATCCCGCACGTGGTGGCGCACCTCAACCGGGACGCGCTGGTCGACATCATCCCCGACATCGTCTACGGCGCGGAGTTCTTCGAGGCCATCGACGTCATGGACACCTGCGTCGGCTACTTCGCCTTCGAGCTGGCCAAGCGGCACGGCTTCAAGCTCGCCCTGTGCGGTGAGGGCAGCGACGAGGTCATGGCCGGGTACGACCTGTTCCGGCACCACCACGACCCGGTGGACCTGATGCGCTACCGGGTGGCGAACCTGCACCGTACGGACCTGCAGCGGGTCGACCGGTCGAGCATGATGAACTCGGTCGAGACCCGGGTGCCGTTCATGGACCGCCACCTGCTGGAGTTCGCCTACAGCGTGCCGATGGAGATGAAGCTGCGCGGCGGCGTGGACAAGTGGCTGCTGCGCGAGGCCTTCAAGGACCGGCTGCCGGCGTACATCACGAACCGCCCCAAGATCCGCATGCCGGACGGCAGCGGCATGAAGAACACGCTCGTGGAGTACGCCCGCGCCCAGGACGTCGAGGACGACACGCTCGCCAAGAGCATCGGCATCGACTCGCGCGAGGGCGCCTACTTCCTCGAACGGTATCTGGAGGCCGGGTTCCCGATGCCCGCGGAGCGGTTCAAGCGGGTCGGCTACGACTACTCCCCCAACGGCTACTTCGAGTTCGTGTCCTGACGGGCTCCTGTCACCAGCGTTCGTGTCACAACAAGGAGGTCATGGGATGACGGGACACCGCCGGACGATAGCGGTCGTCGACCCGGTGGCGAGCGGGGCGTCGTACGGGGAGGCCGGCAAGGCCCTCGGCCTGTCCGTGATCGCCGTGCTGAGCCAGGAGTACACCGCCTCGTACGTCGTGCAGACCTTCCAGCCCGACGACTACGACGAGATCCACGAGCACCGCTCGATCGGGGAGACGGTGGCGTTGCTGGCCTCCCGCCAGGTCGCCGCCGTCATCCCCGGCACCCAGGTCGCGCTCGACATCACCGATCTGCTCGCCGGCGAGCTCGGCCTGATCGGCAACCCGGTCGAGAGCCTGGCGGCCCGGGTGAACAAGCGCGCGATGAAGGAGCGCTGGAACGCGCACGGGCTGCCGTGCGCGGCCTTCCACGAGTCCGACCGGGTGGAGTCCGTGGTGGAGTGGTCCGAGCGCCAGGGGTATCCCGTGGTGCTCAAGCCGAACGCCTCCACCGGCGCGTCGAACGTCTTCGTCTGCACCGACGAGCGGGAGGTCGCCAAGGCGTTCGCGGCGATCACGAGCCTGCCCGACCTGTACGACAGGCGCTTCGGCTCGGTGCTGGCCGAGGAGTACCTGGACGGCGACGAGTACTTCATGAACCTGCTGCACAACGGCGGGCGGGGCCTGCTGGTCTCGGCCGCCAAGTACGACAAGCTGCAGCGGGAAGGGCGCCCCAGCGTCTACCGGAACTTCCGGTCGCTGCCGCTGGACGATCCCGGGGTGCTGGAGGCGCTGCCGTACATCCAGGATCTCAACACGGCGGTCGACGTGCGTTACGGGATCAACGACACCGAGTACAAGCTCACCTCGCGGGGGCCGCGCGCCCTGGAGATCAACAACCGGCTGCCGGGCGCGGGCACCCCGCTGATGGCCGAGAAGTGCACCGGCCGCAGCTGGTACCGCGACAACATCCAGATCTTCCTGGGCGAGTACGACAACGCCGAGCCGCACGTCTTCCACCGGCACTACAACATGTGCTGCCTGATCAACGACCGCGCCGGCCGGGTGAGCGGGTTCGAGGGGCTGGAGGAGGTCAGCCGGCTGGAGTCGTACGACGGCGTGCGGCTGATCGCCGAGGAGGGCGGCTACTGGCCGGTCACGGTGGACCTGGGGTCTGCGTGGGGCCTGGTGCGGCTGGTCCACGAGGACCGGGCGCAGCTCGAACGCGACGCCGAGGCGGTGCACGAGCTGGTGCGCCTGAAGGTCGAGTAGGAACCGCGCCGGCGGTTCGGCAGCACGGATCTGTTCAAGCACCACGAAAGGATGCGCGTGAAGGAGCTGGGCGAGCGTTCGGAGCTGTCCGTACGGTCCGTCGGGATCGGATTCGCTGTCGGCTTCGTCATGACGGCGGCCATCACCTACCTGGCGCTGTACTCGGGGCTGGCCATCTCGGCGGCCATCCCCGCGGCGCTGATCTGCACCGGGCTGATCCGCGTCCGGGCGAAACGGGCGACCGTGCTGGAGAACAACCTGGCGCAGACCATCGCCTCCTCCGGCGAGGCGCTGGCGGTGGGCGTCGCCTTCACCCTGCCCGCGCTGGTGCTCGCCGGGGTCAGGCAGGACCTGGACTACTGGGAGGTCAGCCTCGCGGCGGCGCTGGGCGGCCTGCTCGGGGTCCTGTTCATGATCCCGCTGCGCCGCTCGCTCACGGTGGAGTCGCCCGAGCTGACCTATCCGGAGAGCGTGGCCGCCGCCAAGATCGCCGAGGCCGGGGAGGACGGGCGGGGCACCCTGCTGCCGGCGGGGCTCGCGGTGCTGGCCGGCGCCGTGTTCAAGGTCCTGTCCAGCGTCGTCCAGGTGATCTCGGGCACGGTCGAGGGCGCCGTCGCGATCGGCGGCAGGGTGTTCTACGGCGGCATGGACATCTCGCTGGCGCTGGTCGGCGTCGGTCTCATCGTCAAGCTGCGCTTCACGGTGATGATCGTGGCCGGGGGCGTGCTGTCCTGGCTGGTCGCCATCCCGCTCCTGGCGGACGTGCCGGCCGCGGGCGGGTCGCTGGTGACGCTCGCCTGGGACACCTGGGCCTCCCACATCCGCTACCTGGGCATCGGCGCGATGATCGTCGGCGGCTGCTGGTCGATCGTCCAGGCCCGGACGTCGATCGCCCGGGGCGCCAGGACCGCGTTCGCCGGGCTGCGCCCCGGCCGGCGGGCCGCCACCGAGCGGACCGACACCGACCTGGGCATGCGCTGGGTCGTCGGCGGCGTCGCGCTGGCCGGGCTCGGCATCTTCGCCTTCGTGTGGTCCATGGTCGGCTCGGTCGCGCTGGCGGCGCTGTCGGCCGTGGTCGCCGTCGTCCTGGTGTTCTTCTTCTCGGCGGTGTCCGGCTACGTGGTCGGTTTCGTCGGCAACTCCAACAACCCGATCTCGGGGCTGGCGATCTGCGGGTTCCTGGCCGCGTCCCTGATCTTCACGCTGCTGCGGGCCGGCGCCGACTCGCGCGTGGTGCTGTGCGTGCTGCTCATCGCGGTGTTCGTCTGCACCGCCACGGCGACGGCGGGCGACACCGCGCAGCACGTCAAGACCGGCGCGATCCTCGGCGGCACGCCGCGCCGGGTGCAGCTCGCGCAGCTGTTCGGCGTCGGGGTGTTCGCCTTCGTCGTCGCCCCCATCGTGGTCCTGCTGCTGGCCGGGTACGGCATCGGCGGGGAGGGCAGCGACACGCTCAAGGCGCCCCAGGCGGTGATCTTCGCCAACCTCGCCGACGCGGTCTTCACCCGGGGCTCGGTCCCGATGGGGATGCTGTGGACCGGCGCGGGGATCGGCGTCGCGCTGATCGTCCTGGACCAGGTGCTGCGCCGCGTGACCGGCGGGGCCGTCATCTACGTGATGCCGATCGCGATCGGCATCTACCTGCCGCTCAGCCTGTCGCTGCCGCTGCTCGTCGGCGGGCTGCTGGCCCACGCGCTCGAACGGGCCGGCCGGCGGTCGGGCGAGCCCGGCGCCGAGGACGTCGCGCACGACCGGGCGGTGCTGGTCTGCTCGGGGCTCATCACCGGCGAGGCCCTGGTCGGGCTCTCCGCCGCGCTGCCCAGGTCGATGGGCTGGGATCTGCCGATCCGGGTGCTGGACAACCCCTTCGTCTCGCTCGCCGCGCTCGGCCTCGTGCTGGCCGCCCTGTTCTGGTACGCCAACGCCGCCAGGAACAGGAACGCGGCCCACTCCGATCGGAGCAGCCCATGACCACGAACGAGACCCGGGCGGCGAACGTCATCGACGACGCCCCCATGACGCCCTTCCACCGCAGGCTGGCCCTGTTCTGCTCCGGCGGGCCGTTACTCGACGGCCTCGCGCTCGGCGTCATCGGGCTCGCGCTGCCTCCGATGACCGCCGAATGGCGGCTCGACGAGCTGTGGCAGGGCGCGCTGGCCGCCTCCGCGCTGCTCGGCCTGTTCGCCGGCGGGTTCGTCTTCGGGTACGTCACCGACCTCGTGGGCCGCAAGCTCATGTACACCCTGGACATCGCGGCCATCGCGATCTTCTCCGGGGCGCAGTTCTTCGTCACCGGGCCCGAGCAGCTGCTCGTGCTGCGCCTGCTGCTCGGGGTCGCCATCGGCGCCGACTACCCCATCGCCACCTCGCTGCTGGCCGAGTTCGCCCCGCGCCGGTCGCGGGCCACGCTCATCGGCCTGCAGACAGTCATGTGGTCGGCGGGCAACGCGCTGGCGTACCTGCTCGGCCTGTGGGTGATGGGGTTCGGGCCGGACGCGTGGCGGTGGCTGCTCATGTCGCCGGCGCTGGTGGCGGCGGTGCTGTTCGTGCTGCGCATCGGCACGCCCGAGTCCCCGCGCTGGCTGATCACCAAGGGCCGCGGCGGCGAGGCGCTGGCCGTCACCCGCCGCGTCTACGGCGAGTCGGCCGATCTCGACGGCGTCGGCGAGCGGCGGGCGCCCACCCGGTTCCGCACCGTCTTCCAGGGCGTGTACCTGCGCCGCACCGTGTTCGTGGCGCTGTTCTGGACGTGCTCGGTGACGCCGCTGTACGCGATCTACGCCTTCGCGCCGCAGATCCTCCAGGCGCTGCGCATCAGCGACGACCGCGCCTCCAGCGTCGCCGTCGGGGGGCTGCTGCTGCTGGGCTGCGTGGTGGCGACCCTGGTCGCCGACCGGATGAGACGCAGGACGCTGCTCATCTGGCCGATGGCGGTGGCCTCGGGCTGCCTGGTGCTGCTCGGCGTGCTCGCGCAGGCGCCGCCGCCCGTCATCCTGCTGCTCGCCGGCGTCTACGCGCTGGCCATCGGCGGCCCCACGATCCTGCAGTGGATCTACCCCAACGAGATCTTCCCGACCGAGATCCGGGCGACCGCGTTCGGGATCGGGGTGGCGGCCAGCCGCATCGGCGCCGTGCTGGGCACGTTCGTGGTGCCGTCGCTGCTCGACGGGGCGGGGATCTCGCTGACGATGGTGCTGCTGGGGGCGTTCTGCGGCGTGGGGGTGGTGGCGTCGGCGTTCCTGGCGCCCGAGACGTACGGGCGCCCGCTCAACGAGGCCGCCACCTGAGACGGCCGCCTGAGACGGGCCGCCGGGGGCGGGCCGCCGTCGCGGAAATAGGCTCGTCCCCATGGCCGACCACATTCTCGTCCTCAACACGGGCTCCTCCTCGATCAAGTACGAGCTCGTCGACCCGCACACGCGCGAGCGCGCCGCCAAGGGGCTCGTCGAGCGCATCGGGGAGGAGCGGGGCCGGCTGACCCACCGTCGCGGGGACGCACCGCCGTACGTCGTGGAGCGGCGCTTCCGCGACCACGCCGAGGGGCTGGCGGCGATGATGGCGGCGTTCGCCGAGGCGGGCCCGGAGCCGGCGCCGGTCGCGGTCGGGCACCGGGTGGTGCACGGCGGCACCCGGTTCACCTCGGCCGTGCTCATCGACGAGGAGGTCATCACCGCCGTCGAGGAGCTCGCCCCGCTCGCGCCCCTGCACAACCCGATCAACCTGACCGGCATCCGGCTCGCCCGCGAGGTGTTCCCCGAGGTGCCGCAGGTGGCGGTGTTCGACACCGCCTTCCACGGCACGCTGCCGCCCGAGGCGTACACCTACGCGGTGCCGGGCGAGTGGCGCGAGCGGTTCGGCGTGCGCCGGTTCGGCTTCCACGGCACGTCCTGCGCCTACGTGTCGCGGCGCGCGGCCGCCGTGCTGGGCCGCGACCTCGCCGAGCTCGACCTGATCGTGCTGCACCTGGGCAACGGCGCCAGCGCCACCGCGATCTCCGGCGGCGTCAGCGTCGACACGTCCATGGGGATGACGCCGCTGGAGGGGCTCGTCATGGGCACCCGCTCCGGCGACGTCGACCCGGCCCTGGCCGGCTACCTGTCGCGGGCGGCCGGGCTGGACGCCGAGCGGGTCGAGCGCGCGCTCACCCACGAGGGCGGCCTGCTGGCGCTGGCCGGGTCCGGCGACATGCGCGAGGTGCGCGCCCGCGACGACGACGCGGCCCGGCTGGCGCTGGACGTCTACACCCGGCGCATCCGCACGTACGTCGGCGCCTACTACGCGCTGCTCGGCCGCGTGGACGCGATCGTGTTCACCGGCGGGATCGGCGAGCACGACGCCGCCACCCGCGCCGAATCGCTGGCGGGGCTCGACCGGCTCGGCGTGACCGTGGACGCCGCGCTCAACGAGGCGGCGCGGGAGGGCGAGCGCGCGGTGTCGCCGCCGGGCGCCGAGGTGGCCGTCCTGGTCGTCCCCACCGACGAGGAGTGGGAGATCGCCTCCCAGACCCTCGCGCTGGTGCGGCCGTCCGGCGCGTGAGCTCGTGCGGCTCGCCGCTCACCTGGGCGGCTCGTGCGGCTCGTGCGGCTCGTCGCTCACCTGGGCGGCGGTGACGGCGACGGTGGTCACGATGTCGGCCACCGTCGCGCCGCGCGACAGGTCGTTGACCGGCTTGCGCAGCCCCTGGAGGACCGGTCCGACCGCGACGGCGCCCGCGCTGCGCTGGACGGCCTTGTAGAGGTTGTTGCCGGTGTTCAGGTCGGGCACGACGAAGACCGTGGCCCGGCCGGCCACCCGGCTGCCGGGCATCTTGGCCCGCGCCACCGCGGGGTCCACCGC
Organism: Nonomuraea sp. NPDC023979; assembly: GCF_040639085.1. Classification (NCBI taxonomy): domain Bacteria; kingdom Bacillati; phylum Actinomycetota; class Actinomycetes; order Streptosporangiales; family Streptosporangiaceae; genus Nonomuraea; species Nonomuraea sp. NPDC023979. The sequence continues at coordinate 15,956 of NZ_JBEZZG010000055.1, read as the reverse complement.
GGCGTCGTACTGGATCGGCCCCTCCACCTGGAGGTCGGGGCGGCGCTCGCGGACCAGCTCGGTGGCGGCGCGCACCTTGTCGACGTCGGCGCCCGCGCCCGAGGCGCCCGTCGAGTACGACAGCATGGCGATCCTGGGGTCGACGCCGAACGACGCGGCGGTGCGCGCCGAGGCGATCGCGATGTCGGCGAGCTGTTCGGCGCTCGGGTCGGGGTTGACCGCGCAGTCGCCGTACACGAGCACCCGGTCGGCCAGGCACATGAAGAACACGCTGGAGACCAGGCCCAGGCGCAGGATCTCGAAGGCGGGCCTGATGGTGTGGGCGGTGGTGTGGGCCGCGCCGGACACCATGCCGTCGGCCATGCCCGTGTGGACCATCAGCGTGCCGAAGTAGGACACGTCGGTGACGGTGTCGCGGGCCAGCTCGACGGTCATGCCCCGGTGCGCCCGGGCGTCGGCGTACGCGCGGGCGAAGCGTTCGCGCAGGTCCGGGTCGAACGGGCTGAGCACCCTGGCGCCGGTCAGGTCGAGGCCGAGCTGACCGGCCTGGACCTTGATCCGCTCCGCGTCGCCGAGCAGGGTGAGCTCGGCGACGCCGCGGCGCAGCAGGATGTCGGCCGCGCGCAGGATGCGGGGCTCCTCCCCTTCGGGCAGCACGATGTGCCTGCGCCGGGCGCGGGCCCGGTCCAGCAGCTCGTACTCGAACATCAGGGGCGTGACGACGTCGGTCTTGGCGATGGCGAGCCGGTCGAGCAGCAGCGTGCCGTCCACGTGCTCGGCGAAAAGCCGCAGCGCCGTGTCGATCTTGCCGATGGCCTCGGGGGTGAAGCGGCCCTCCACGGCCGACAGCCTGGTGGCGGTCTCGAAGGTGTCGTGGTCGGCGGCGATCACGGGCAACGGGATCGTCATGCCGCGCAGCAGCCGGTCGACCGGCCCCGGCAGGTCCGTGCCGCCGGTGAGCACCACGGCCGACAGGGAGGGGAAGCCGGGCGAGGTGTGCGCGGCGATCAGGCCGGGCAGCAGGGCGGCGGCCCGGTCGGAGGGGATGATGACGGCGGCGCCCTCGGTGTAGCGGTCGAGGATGCCGGGCAGCGACATGGCCCCGACCATGAGGCTGCTCGCCTCGCGGCCGAGCCCTTCCCGCTCGCCGAGGAAGAGCTTCCCGTCGCACGCGTCGAGCAGGTCGGCGACCGTCGGCGCGCGCAGCGAGGGGGTCTCCGGCAGCACGAACACCGGCGTCCGGTGCCCGACGGCGGGCGTGCCCGGCGCGGCCCGGGTCACCACGACGGCGAGCTCGTGGGCGTGGTGCTGCGCCAGCTCCCGGGTCGACAGCTCGACCGCCGCGGCGATCTGCGCGGCGGTGCGGCCCCGCCCGCTGACCACGTTGATCACGGGTGTGCCCAGGTCGGCGGCCAGCCTGGCGTTGAAGCCGAACTCCGTCGGCGCCCCCACGTCGGTGTAGTCGGTGCCGATCACCACCACCGCGTCGCAGCGCCCGGCGAGGGCGCGGTAGCGGGCCACGATCTCGCCGGCCGCGCGCTCGACGTCGTCGTGCACGTCGTCGTACGTGACGCCCGCGCAGGCCCCGTACGGCAGGGCGAGCTGGAAGCGGCTCCTGATGGTGTTGACCAGCGCGTCCTCGCGGCCCGCCCGGACCACGGGGCGGAAGACGCCCACGGCGCCGACCTGCCGGGACAGCAGCTCGACCAGCCCCAGGGCCACGGTCGCCTTGTTGCTCCCGGCCTCGCCCGCCGCGACGTACACAGCACGTGTCATGTCCCCCATTGTCGTCGGCTCCGGAGAGGGGGCAGGAGAGGGGTCGGAAAGGGGTGGCGCGGGGGTTGACGGGCCCTGGTCGGCGCGTATCTTTCGCTTAGGAAAGTTTCCTAAGCAATTCACTCGGGGCGACCGTCACCAGCACAAGGAGAGGTATGACCAGAACCCTGCGCGTCCTGGCCGCGACCGTGCTCGCGGCAGGAGCCGTCACCGTCGGGTCGGGCCTGCTGAGCCCGGCGTCGGCGGCCGGCGACTGTGAATACGGCTGGGGCGGGAACTCGTTCTCCGCCCGGTGCGCGACGAGCGGCCCCGCCTACGAGTTCCGCGCCTACGTCCAGTGCGTCAACGGCCGCCGGGACGGCGCCTGGGTGACGACCAACACCGGGCAGTGGAGCTCGGCGAGCTGCGGCCCCTGGTGGATCGACCGCGTCTCCTACGGCCTGGACGTGCGCCCGCTCTGACGGCCCCGACCCGTACGGCCGTCCGGCCCCGCCACGAGGCCGGGCGGCCGCCCTCTCCCCGCACGGACCCCCCGAAGACCGGACGCCCCGAAAACCCGTTGGACGAGTGAGCGCTCGCTCATTAGGGTGTCCGGCATGTCCAAAAGGCGCAGAGTGCCGGCCATGGCGCCGGAAGACCGCCGGGCGGCGCTCATCGCCGCCACCGTCCCCCTGCTGCGCGAGCACGGCACCGCGGTGAGCACCCGCCAGATCGCCGAGGCCGCCGGAGTGGCCGAAGGCACGATCTTCGGCGTCTTCCCCGACAAGGCGTCCCTGCTGCGCGCGGCGCTCATGAACGCGTTCGACCCGCAGCCCGGGATCGACGCGCTGGCGGCCGTCGGCGCGACCACGGCCGGGCTGCGCGAGCGGCTGCGCGAGGCCGTCGCGATCCTGAGAGCCGGGATGCGGGCCAACGCCAACCTCCTCACCGCGCCCCGCGAGCTGATGAACGGCGACGCGTGCTTCCGCGACCGGATGGTGGAAGGCCGGGACCGGCTGGCCGCCGCGCTCGCCGCCCTCGTCGAACCCGACCGCCACCTGCTGCGCCGGTCCCCCGAGACCACCGCCCACCTGCTGTTCACGCTGGTCGCTGTCAGCGCGCACGCCGACCTCGGGCACGGCGGCGCGGAGATCGGCGACGTGGACGACGACGAGATCGTCTCCATGCTGCTCGACGGTCTCCTCGTGCGCCACTCCCCCGCCCCTTCCACAGGAAGCGCTCCCTGATGCTGCTCCGTCTCCTGCGGGCCCGGCTCAGGCCGTACGGGAAAGAGATCACGCTCGTCGTGCTCTTCCAGTTCGTCCAGACGCTGGCCACGCTCTACCTGCCCACGCTGAACGCCGACATCATCGACGACGGCGTCGTCAAGGGCGACACCGACTACATCGTCCGCGTCGGGCTGGTGATGCTCGGGGTGACGCTCGTGCAGATCGTCTGCTCGGTCGTGGCCGTCTACTACGGCGCCCGCACCTCGATGGCGCTGGGCCGCGACCTGCGGGCCGCGATCTTCCACCGGGTGCAGGACTTCTCCGCCCAGGAGGTCAACGGGTTCGGGGCGCCGTCGCTGATCACCCGGACCACCAACGACGTGCAGCAGGTCCAGTTGCTCGTGCTGATGACGTGCACGATGGTGGTGACGGCGCCGATCATGTGCGTCGGCGGCATCGTGCTGGCGCTGCGCCAGGACGTGACGCTGTCGTCGCTGCTGCTCGTCGCGCTGCCCCTGATGATCGTCATCGTGAGCCTGGTCGTGATGCGGATGCGCCCGCTGTTCCGCGCCATGCAGGAGCGCATCGACCGGATCAACCAGGTGCTGCGCGAGCAGATCACCGGCATCCGGGTCATCAGGGCCTTCGTCCGCGACCGGCACGAGCGCGAGCGGTTCGGCGCGGCCAACGACGAGCTCACCGACGTGTCGCTGCGGGTCGGGCGGCTGATGGCGCTGATGTTCCCCTCGGTGATGCTGGTGGTGAACCTGTCGAGCGTCGCCGTGGTCTGGTTCGGCGCCGACCGCATCGCCGGCGGCGCCATGCAGGTGGGCGCGCTGACCGCGGTCATCTCCTACCTGATGCAGATCCTCATGTCCGTGATGATGGCGATGTTCATGTTCATGATGATCCCCCGGGCCGAGGTGTGCGCCGAGCGCATCGAGGAGGTGCTCGGCACCGAGCCGACCGTCCGCCCGCCGGCCAACCCGGTCGTCCCCCAACGCCGCACCGGCGAGCTGGAGCTGCGCGAGGCGGGCTTCCGCTACCCGGGCGCCGAGGAGCCGGTGCTGTCCGGCGTGAGCTTCGCGGCGCGGCCCGGCCGCACCACCGCGATCATCGGCAGCACGGGCAGCGGCAAGACGACGCTGCTCAACCTCGTCCCCCGGCTGTTCGACGCGACCTCGGGGCAGGTGCTCGTCGACGGCGTCGACGTGCGCGACCTCGACCCGGCGGCGCTCGCCGAGCGGGTCGGCCTGGTCCCGCAGGCGCCCTACCTCTTCTCCGGCACCGTCGCCTCCAACCTCCGCTACGGCAGGCCGGACGCGACCGACGAGGAGCTGTGGCGGGCGCTGGAGGTGGCGCAGGCGCGCGAGTTCGTCGAGGCGATGCCCGGCGGGCTGGACGAGCCGATCGCGCAGGGCGGCACGAACGTCTCCGGCGGGCAGCGCCAGCGCCTGGCCATCGCGCGGGCGCTCGTGCACCGGCCCGGCGTCTACCTGTTCGACGACTCGTTCTCGGCCCTCGACTACGCCACCGACGCCCGGCTGCGCACGGCGCTCGCCGAGGAGATCGCCGACGCCACGATCGTCATCGTGGCCCAGCGGGTCAACACCATCCGCGACGCCGACCGCATCGTGGTGCTCGACGACGGCCGCGTGGCCGGGATCGGCACCCACGGCGAGCTCATGGACACCTGCCCGACCTACCGCGAGATCGTCCTGTCCCAGCTCACCGAACAGGAGGCCGCGGCATGACCACGCAGACGCCCGCGCGCCGGCCGCAGCCCGGCTTCGGGCCCGGCCGGATGATGTCCGGCCCCGCCGAGAAGCCCGGCGACTTCAAGGGCACCCTGCGCCACCTGATGCGGCTGCTGCGCCCCGAACGCCCGATGCTGGTCGTGGTGCTGGCCCTCGGCGCCGCCGGGGTCGCGCTGACCGTGATCGGGCCCAAGATCCTCGGCCACGCCACCGACCTGATCTTCGCCGGGATCGTGGGGTCCCAGCTGCCCGCCGGGCTCACCAAGGAGCAGGCCGTGGCCGGGCTGCGCGCCCAGGGGCAGGGCACGTACGCCGACATGGTCGCCTCGATGAGCGTCGTGCCGGGGCAGGGCATCGACTTCGCCGCGCTGGCCGGGGTGCTCACCTGGGTCCTGGCCATCTACCTGGTGGCGGCGCTGCTCGGCATCGCGCAGTTCCGGCTCACCACGAACGTCGTGCAGCGCTCGGCGTACCGGCTGCGCGAGCGGATCGAGGCCAAGCTGGGGCGGCTGCCGCTGAGCTACTTCGACGGCCAGCCGCGCGGCGAGATCCTCAGCCGCGCCACCAACGACACCGACAACATCGCCCAGTCGCTGCAGCAGACGCTGAGCCAGCTCATCTCGTCGCTGCTGACGGTGGTGGGCGTGCTGGCGATGATGTTCTGGATCTCGCCGCTCCTGGCGCTCATCGCGCTGGTCACCGTGCCGGTGTCGATCTACGTCACCGCCGTCGTGGGCAAGCGCTCGCAGCCGCAGTTCGTCAAGCAGTGGTCGTCGACCGGCCGGCTCAACGGCCACATCGAGGAGATGTACGGCGGGCACACGCTGGTCAGGGTGTTCGGCAGGCAGCGCGAGGCGGCCGAGACGTTCACCGAGCACAACGAGGCGCTGTTCGCCTCCAGCTTCCGCGCCCAGTTCATCTCCGGGCTCATCCAGCCGGCGATGATGTTCATCGGCAACCTCAACTACGTGCTGGTGGCCGTCGTCGGCGGGCTCAAGGTGGCGTCGGGCTCGATCTCGCTCGGCGACGTACAGGCGTTCGTGCAGTACTCGCGGCAGTTCAGCCAGCCGCTGACCCAGGTCGCGGGCATGGCGGGCATCGTCCAGTCGGGCGCCGCCTCGGCCGAGCGGGTCTTCGAGCTGCTGGAGGCCCCCGAGCAGTCGCCCGAACCGGCGGTCCCGGCCCGGCCGGCGCGGATCAGGGGGCGCGTGGCGTTCGAGAACGTGTCCTTCCGGTACGCGCCGGACCGGCCGCTGATCGAGAACCTGTCGCTCACCGTGGAGCCCGGCCAGACCGTGGCCATCGTCGGCCCGACCGGGGCGGGCAAGACGACGCTGGTCAACCTCCTCATGCGCTTCTACGACGTGACCGGCGGCCGGATCACGCTCGACGGCGTCGACATCGCGGCGATGTCGCGGGAGGAGCTGCGCGGCGCGATGGGCATGGTGCTCCAGGACGCCTGGCTGTTCGGCGGCACGATCGCGGAGAACATCGCCTACGGCGCCGAGGGCGCCACCCGCGAGCGCGTCGAGGCCGCCGCCGAGGCCGCGCACGTGGACCGGATCGCGCACACGCTGCCCGACGGGTACGACACGGTCCTCGACGAGGAGGGCGCGACGGTCAGCGCGGGCGAGAAACAGCTGATCACCATCGCGCGGGCGTTCCTGTCGGAGCCGGCGATCCTCATCCTGGACGAGGCGACCAGCTCCGTCGACACCCGGACGGAGGTGCTCATCCAGCGGGCCATGGGCTCCCTGCGCGAAGGGCGGACGAGTTTCGTGATCGCGCACCGGCTGTCGACGATCCGCGACGCCAGCCTGATTCTCGTCATGGAGAACGGGCGGATCGTGGAGCAGGGCACCCACGAGTCGCTGCTGGCCGCCGGCGGGGCCTATGCCGCGCTCTACTCGGCGCAGTTCGCCGAGCCGGTGACCGAGGTGGAGTGAGGTTCCGGCGCAGGCCGGGGCTCAGCGCGGGTGAAGGAGGAGCCGGCACTGGCGGCCCGGGACGTTGGAGACGGCCCGCCACCTGACCGGCTCGTCCCGCGGATCGGCGGGCGTGATCGTCACGTGCCTGGCGAACACGTGCAGGAACGTCCTGATGTGCAGCAACGCCAGGCGGTCGCCGACGCAGGTGTGGGCGCCGCCGCCGAACGGCATCCAGCCGTAGCCGCCCGGCCGGCCGTCGAACCAGCGTCCGGGACGGAACTCCTCCGGGTCCGGGTAGAGGCCGGGGTCGTGGTGCAGGCTCTTGAGGTGCACGGCGATCAGCGTGCCGGGCGGCAGGACGCGCCCGCCCAGCCGGTAGGCGCGCACGGTGCGGCGGCCGATGAAGGCGACCGGCGGCCGCACGCGCAGCGTCTCGTAGGTGACGGCGTCGGCGTACGCGCCCTCGCCCGCGTCGGCCTCCGCCGTCAGGCGGCGCAGCGCCTCGGGATGCCGGGCGAGCCGTTCGAACGCCCAGGCGATGCCGGTGGCGGTGGAGGTGCGCGCGGCGCTGATGACGCTCATCAGCTCGTCGCGCAGCGCCTGCTGGGTGAGCCGGGCGCCGCGCTCGTCGCGGGCCCGCATCAGCAGGCCGAGCACGTCGTCGTGGTCCTCGCCGCGCCGCAGCCGGCGATCGACCTCGGCGTGGATGAGCCGGCCGCACTCGCGGCCCAGCCGCCGGTACGACTGCCACAGCGCGAGGCCGCCCACGTCACGCAGCGCGTACCGCACGTTCATCTCGTAGGAGTCGGCCAGGTTGAGCAGGCGGCGCAGCGGGGTGCCCCACCGGCGCAGCAGGAGCGGGTCGTTCCCGACCGCGGTGTGCAGGATGGCGTGGAGCATGGCCGTACGCAGGCGCGGCAGCAGCCGGAACGGCGTGCCCGCCGGGCACGTCTCGACGGTGCGCAGCGCGATGCGGGCGGCGACGTCGCGCAGGTCGTGCAGGATCCGGCCCTTCAGCGCGGGCAGCATGATCGCGCGGATGCTGCGGTGCTCGTCGCCGTCGAGCACGGCCAGGCCGAGGCGGCCGACCACCGGCTCCTGCAGCCGGTTGGCCGACACGGCGTCGACGTCCTCGCCCGGGGCGCGCATCACCTGCCGGACCAGGACCGGGTCGCGGATCACCACCAGCCGCCCGACGCCCGGCGCCCAGCTGGTGATCATGTCGCCGGCCCGGTCGAAGGCCCGGGTCACGGCGGGGTCACCCAGGGCGAGCCAGGCCGGAATCAGCATCGGCGCGTATCGGGTCATGACTCTCCTCGGGGGCGTCGGTCATGTGCGCCGGCCGCGCCCGGCGAGGCGTCCGCTAAGAGCCGAGGTCGAATGAAGGCGACGCCGAGCCGGAGCACGACCCGGTCGCGGCGCCCGGCTCTCGTCGCCGGGGACTGCGCCGGACTGACCGTCATGCCGAGCTCCTGCCGCACGAGTGACACTCATGGTGATCGAAGGGTCACTGTGAGCATAGGCGAAGATCGGCCGGTCGGCACCGCCGGTCGCCGGACCGGGCCCGGGTTCGCCGGCGGTCCTACTCGAAGCGGGCGCCGCCGGGCGCGGTCACGCGCTTGAGCAGCGGCAGCCCGGCGAGGATCACGAGCAGCGCGACGACCAGGCCGCCGCCGACGGTCAGGAGGTAGGCGGGGCCCGGCAGCGCCGCCGGGGCGCTCTTGATGGCCAGCCGGCCGATCACCGGGCCGGCCACGCCCACCCCCGCGACCGCCGCCACCAGGGCGGCCAGCACCACGGGGGCCGCCGTCTCCAGCAGCACCACGCTCGACAGCGTCCGCGTCGGCGTGCCGCACAGCCGCAGCTGCGTGAACGGCCGTTTGCGCTCCACGACGCCGCCGGCGACCGCGACCAGCAGGCCGCAGCCCGCCACCAGCAGGGTCAGCGCGACGATGGCCAGCGCGGCGTCCTCGACCCGGTCCAGCAGCACCTCGCGGGCCTGGGCGACCTCGGCGAACGTCTGCGGCGTCTCGGTGCTGCCGGTGCGGGCGAGGTACGGGGCGAGCAGCGTGCGGACGCGTTCGCGTACGGCCGGGTCGTCCGTGTGGACCAGCACCGCGGCCAGCGGCAGTCCGGCGCGGGCGCCCGGGTCGCCGGGCGCGGGCGGGTTGGCCGCGTCGACGACCGGCAGGTTGCGGTCGACGGAGAGCATGTTGTCGCTGGTCAGCAGCCGGTTGAGGTCGGCCGCCACGGCGCGGGGGCCCGGGGCGCACCGGCCGAGCGCCGGGAAGGCGGCCAGGTCGTCGCACGCGACCACGTGGCGCAGCAGGAAGCCGGGGCGGCAGCCGGGGCCCGGGTCGCACGGCGGAGGCCGCATGGGCAGGGGCGGCGCGTCGGGCCGGTGGTGGATCGGCAGCACGGTGACACCGGGCTGGGCGCGCAACCGGGCCAGCAGGCCGGCCTCGGCGGCGGGCGGGAGGGGCCGGTCGTCGCCGAAGGAGGCCCGCAGGACCGCGTTCAGCGTGCCGCCGCCCGCGGCCTGCTGGCCGGAGACGACGGCGGGGACGATGCCGGCGACGGCCGTGCCGATGAAGACCGCGAGCACGATGCCGTTCGCCGACCGGAAGGCGCCTTTGGGGTCGGCCGCCAGCCGCTGCGCGGCCAGCAGCGTCGCCGGGCCGGAGGTGACGCGGGCGGCCAGCCGCGCGGTCAGCATCGTCAGCCAGGGCCCGGCCAGCACGAGCCCGGCCATGATCAGCACCAGGCCGGTGTCGACGAGCACCGCGTCGGGCTCCTTCCCCGGCGCGATCGCCGGGCCGGCGAACAGGGCCAGGCCCGCCAGGAGCGGGAGCACCCGCCACCAGCCGGGAGCGGAGCCCCGCGCCGTGCGCGCCGCGCCGAGCGGGGTGATCCGCACCCGGCGCAGCGACCACAGGGCGGCTCCGGCCGCGGCGAGCGGGACGCCCGCGGCCACGGCTGCGTACTGGAGCGCGGTGGGCGCGACCACGTCGGGGAAGAACCGGGACCCGGTGATGGCCACCTCGGCCAGGACGGGACGGATCGCCTGGAAGACGGCGATCCCGGCGAGCGCGCCCAGGGCCGCGCCGAGCGCCGCGTCCACCGACGCGATCGCGTTGACCTGCCGCGCGGTGGCGCCGGCCAGGCGGATCGCCGCGAACCGCGCCTCCCGGCGGGCGGCGGCCAGGCGGGTGGCGGTGCCGACGAGGACGAGCAGCGGGAAGACCAGGCCGACGGCGGCGATGCCGAACCCGTGCTCGTACAGGGCGGTGGTGTCGTCGGCGCGCGGCGCGGTGGCGACCTCGCCGACGGCCACGGTGCCGGCCATCGCGGTCAGCTCCGCGGCGCTCCGGCCGGCGATGACGACCAGGTCGTCGGGGCCGGACAACGCAGCCCTGCCGATGAGGCCGGCGCGGGTGCCGGGGACGCGGTCGGCGAGCTGGTCGCGCGGCACGGCGGCCATCAGCCCGGCCAGCGCGGGCGAGACGTAGTGGCGGCCGGCTCCGGGCAGCTCCGGGATGCCCGGGATGCCGGGCAGGGCCGCCCGCGTGGCGGGGACGGCGACGTCGAGGCGGACGATCGGGCGGCCCGCGTACGAGTCCTGGCGGTGGTTCCACAGCACCGCGCCCGGGGTGGCGCCCGGCGCGGAGCCGGTCGTGCACTCCCAGCACGGGCGGGCCGCGGTGGCCCGGAAGGCGTTGAACAGCGCCAGCGTGGACAGCAGCACCGCCACCCCCAGCGCGACCGAGGCCGCGACGAGGGCCAGCCGGCCGGCCGCCTCCCGGCCGCCGCGCAGCGACAGCCGCAGGCCGAGCCGGAGCGTCATCGGACGGCCCCGCCGACGTACGGATCGGTCACCCTGCCGTCGCGCACCATGACCTCCCGGTCGGCGCAGGCGGCGACGCGGGCGTCATGGGTCACCACGACCACGGTCGTGCCCTCCTCGCGGGCCAGGCCGACGAGCAGGTCCATGACCCGCTCGCCGGTGAGCGAGTCGAGCGCGCCGGTGGGCTCGTCGGCGAAGACCACCTTGGGGCGCGTCACCAGCGCCCGCGCGATGGCCGCCCGCTGCGCCTGCCCGCCGGACAGCTCGCCGGTGCGCCGCCCGCTCAGGGTGTCCAGCTCCAGCCGCTGGAGCCAGCCGGCCGCCCGCCGGTACGCCTCCTTGCGCCCGGCTCTGCCGAGCAGCAGCGGCAGGGCGACGTTGTCGGCCACGGTGAGCTCCGGCACGAGCTCGCCGAACTGGAACACGAAGCCGAACGCGGTGCGGCGCAGCTCCGAGCGCCGGGCGTCGCTCAGCGTGTCGAGCCGCCGCCCGTCGAACCAGACCTCGCCGGCGTCGGGGGTGAAGATGCCGGCCAGGCAGTGCAGCAGCGTGGACTTGCCGGATCCGCTCGGGCCCATGATCGCCAGGATCTCCCCCGGCGTCACGGACAGGCTGGCCTCGCGCAGCGCCTGCGTGCGGCCGTAGGAGCGGTCGATCGCGCGGGCCTCCAGCAGCGGGCCCGGCACGGGGAGGCCGTCGACGGTCATGCGCGGCGCACCGTCTCGGCCAGCGCCCCCAGCCGGGCCGTGGTCACGTCGATCCAGCGCAGGTCGGCGTCCAGGTGGAACAGCGCGTGGTCGGCCAGCAGGGCGTCGACGAGCGCGCCGCCGCGTTTGATCTCCGACAGCTCGCGCATGCGCCGCATGTGGGTGGCGCGCTGGGTGTCGAGGAAGCGCTGCGCGTCGTGGCCCAGCATCAGCGCCAGCACGACCTTGGTGAACAGCACCGTCTGCAGGAACGGCTCGGCCGCCACCGGCTCGGCCAGCCAGGCGTCCACCTCCTGCTTGCCGAGCGTGGTGATGGAGTAGCGCTTGCGGTCGGGGCCGTCGCCGGGCTCGCTCTGACCGGCCGTGACCTTGCCGTCCCTGGCCAGGCGGCTGAGCGTCGAGTAGACCTGGCCGAAGGGCAGCGGCTTGCCCCTGGCGAAGTACGTGTCGTAGTCGCGCTTGAGGTCGTAGCCGTAGCTGGGCTCTCGGTCCAGGAGGCCGAGCAGGGCCAGGGGGACTGTCATGGGAGCCCAATATACCGAGGGTATATACGGGGTGCCTGAGCGGCGGCCAGGCGCGGAGGCGGGTGCGTCAGCGTTCGCCGGCGGGGGCGACGGCGCCCGACATGGGGCGGCCGAGGAGGGCCGTGGCGACGGCGGCGACGTGCGGGTCCAGGTCGGCGGCGCTCGCCCCGGCCAGGGCGGGGGTGGCGACGACCGAGCGCAGGATGCCGATGCCGACCATCCAGGCGCTGAGCAGCTCGGCCCGCAGCTCGGCGTCCTCGCCTTCGGCCAGGTCCCGCAGGGCGTCGACGTAGGTGGCGCAGACCTCGTCGCGGATGCGGCGGCGGGCGTCCTCGTGGGCCGACGAGCGCAGCATGGCGACCAGGGGATGCTCGCCGCCGTACGCGGTCCAGTCGTGCTCGACGACCGTGCGCACCATGCGGGCGACCAGCTCCTCCTGGGGGCCGTCGAGCAGCCCGGCGGGGACGTCGGCGGCGGTGGCCAGGTCGAAGAGCTGCTTCTTGGAGCCGAAGTAGCGGAAGATGAGGGTGGCGTCGACGCCGGAGTCGCGGGCGATGTCGCGGACGCTGGTGGCGTCGTAGCCCTCGCGGGCGAAGCGCAGCCTGGCGGCCTCCAGCAGGCGCGCCCGGGTGGCCTCCCTGTCCCTCTTCTGCACCGCGGTCCTCCTCGCTCGGTCATCGACCGTTGACATTGTAGGCGGAGGTCGTGCTACGTTCACTCAAGTCAGCGTTCGATGACTTACGGAGTGACTCATGGGGACGTACGTGGTGGCGGGCGGGACCAACGGCATGGGCCGCGGGCTCGCCCTGCACTTCCTGAGCCGGGGCGACCGGGTGACGGTCGTCGGCAGCGACCCCGCCAGGGGGCGGCGCCTGCTCGACGACGCCGCCCGCCTGAGCGCCGCGGACCGGGCCGCGTTCGTGCGCGCCGACCTGACGTCGGCGGCGGAGAACGCCCGGGTGATCGAGGAGGTCAAGGCACGGCACGACACGCTGGACGGCCTGGTCTGCACCGCGCTGCGGCCGTTCCCGAAGCGGGTGGAGACGCCCGACGGCTACGAGGCCACGTTCGCCCTCTACTACGTCAGCCGCTTCCTGCTCGCCTACGGCCTCACCGGCCTGCTCGAACGCGGCGCGAACCCGATGATCGTGAACATCTGCGGCGTCGGCGTCACCAAGGGCCGCATCCACTGGGACGACCTGTCGCTCAAGCGCGGCTACGGCACCGTCAAGGCCATGCTGCAGGCCGGGCGCGCCACCGACCTGCTCGGCGTCGCGTACGCCCGCAACCACCCGGACGCCCGCACCCGCTACCTGCTGCACCACCCCGGCTTCACCGACAGCGGCGCCGACGGGCTCGCGCAGCCCGCCAGGTCCGTCGTCAAGCTGCTGGCCAGGTTCGCCGCCCAGCCGGTCGAGCGGGCGATCGCGCCGATCATCGAGCTGATGGACGACCCGCCGGGCACGGGCGGCCTGCTCGCCTACGACCGCCGCCGCCCGCTCGACCCGTCGCTGCCCACGCTCGACCCGGCCGCCGCCCACCGCCTGTACGAGCTGACCAGCCACCTGCTGCGCTCCTGACCGGCCGGGCGCAGGTCAGCGGCCGAGACCCGCGTCGCGTGCCCGGATGATCGCCTGGGCGCGGTCGGCGACCTGGAGCTTGGCGAACACGTTCGACACGTTGTTGCGCACCGTCTTCGGCGACAGGAACAGCCGCGCCGCGATCTGCGCGTTGGACAGCCCCGCCGCGATCAGCTCAAGCACCTCCCGTTCGCGGGCGGTGAGCTGCGGGAACGGCTGCGCCCTCGGCGCGTCGCCGCCCGCCAGCCGGGCGAAGAAGCCGCTCACCCGCGCCGCCAGCGCCTGCCCGAAGATCACCTCGCCGCCCGCGACGGCGGTGATCGCCCGCAGGATCTCCGTCTGGTCGGCGCCCTTGAGCAGGTAGCCGCGCGCGCCCGCGCGCATCGCCGCCAGCACGGTGTCGTCGTCCTCGTGCATGCTCAGCACGAGCACGCCCGTGCCCGGCGCCGCCGCCAGGATGCGTTCGGCGGCGGCGAGCCCGTCCAGGCCCGGCATCTGCAGGTCGAGCACCACCACGTCGGGCCGCAGCTCGGCGGCCAGCGCCACGGCCCGCGCGCCGTCGGCGGCGGTGCCGACCACCTCGACCTGGCCCGTCGAGTCGAGCATCATGCGCAGCCCGTCACGGTAGACGGGATGGTCGTCGGCCAGCAGCACGCGCGGCACGCTCACGCGACGCCTCCCGACGGCAGCACCGCCCGGACGAGCGTGCCGCCGCCCGCCCGCAGCGCGACCGAGCACCGGCCGCCCAGCTCCCGCGCCCGCTCCCGCATGGCGATCAGCCCCACCCCGGGCGCCGCCTGCGGCTCCACGCCCCGGCCGTCGTCGGCCACCTCGACCTCCAGCTCGCCGCCGGTCCGGGTCAGCCGGACCTCGCACGTCCGCGCGGCCGCGTGCCTGGCCACGTTGACGAGAGCCTCGCACACGATCCGGTACGCGGCGACCTCCGTGGCGGCGGGCAGCCCGTCGAGCTCGCCGCGCACCTCGACGCGCACGGCCAGCCCCCCGTCGCTGAACCTGGCCGCCTCCTTGCGCAGCGCCCCGGCCAGCCCCCACTGGTCCAGCGCGGGCGGCCGCAGGTCGTGCACGAGCCGCCGGACGTCGCCGATGACGGCGCCGAGGTCGGCGCGCACCTGGCCGAGCGCCTGCCGGGCGGCGGCGGGGTCGCGCTCCATCAGGTTGCCGGCCGCCTCGACCTTCAGCGCCGCCGCGGCGAGCGCCGGGCCGAGCCCGTCGTGCAGGTCGCGGCGCAGCCGCCGCCGTTCCTCGGCCACCCCGGACACCAGCCGCGCCCGGCTCTCCTGCAGCTCCTCGCTGAGCGCGATCGCCCGCACCGCCGCCGCCGTCTGCCGGACGACGTCGGCCAGCAGCCGCTCGTCGGCCTCGGCGAGCCGGCCGCGCGGGGTCAGCGACAGCCGCCCGATGGGCTCGCCCCGGTAGCCGATCGGCAGCACGACCGTGGCGCCGCCCGGCGTGCCGTGCTCGGCGACGAGCGTCCCGCCGTCCGCCTGGTCGAGCTCCACCCTCGCGTACGGGGAGCCGTAGGCGGCGCAGACGGCCCGCGCGGTCTCCAGCAGCGGCTCCAGCAGGGGGCGTTCGGGGCCTGTCGCCTCCTCCAGCCGCCGCGCCAGGACCGAGACGACCTCGTACGGCTCGGCCCGGCCGGTCAGGACGCGGCTCACCCAGCGGCGGGCCCGCTCGCGCAGCGGCGCGTACACCAGGGCGACGGCCGAGGCTGCCAGGACGGCGGCGACCGGCTCGTCGATCAGCGCGCCGAGCCCGACGAAGATGGGCACGTCGATGGCGACGACGGCCACGGCCAGGCCGCCGTACAGCAGCGTCCAGCCGAGCAGCGGGTCGATGTCGTACAGCCGGTAGCGGCCGACGGCGACGAGCACCGCGCCCGCGACGGCCAGCAGCGACAGCACGAACGCGAGGTCCTGCGGCAGCCCTCTCAGCGCGAGCGGCAGCAGGATGAGCGCGCCGTTGAGCAGCGCGGCCAGCGCCATCCAGCGGAGCTGGGCGCGCAGCACGCCGCGCGAGCCGCGGAAGCGGCTGACGAACGCGAGCGCCGGGACGGCCGTGCTCACCACGAGCAGCAGGGGCGCGGCGGGCAGCAGGGCGGTCCACACCGCGTCGGGCAGCGGCGGCAGCGGCGCGTCGACGCCCGGCCAGCCGGGTCCGGCCGACATCAGCCGCCAGGGCACGGTCATGAACAGGAGGGCGGCCAGCCCGGCCGACCCGAGCGTCAGCCAGGCCGCGGCGCGCCAGCGCGGCGACGGCAGCCGCCCGTCGGGAAAGTACAGCAGCACCAGCGGCGTCACCAGGTTGAGCAGCGGCCCGAGCCGCGCCCCGGCGAACAGGGCGGCGGCCGTCAGCGGCAGCCGCCCGCCGTGCGCGTGCAGCGACAGGACGGCGTAGGCGGCGCCGAGCGCGTTCAGGCCGGAGACGGCGCCGCCGCCGAGCAGCAGCCAGGTCATCAGGTGGCGGGGCAGCCGGGTGGCGAGGACGAACCCGGCGGCGGCGAGCGCGACGCCCGGCACCGTCGACGACCACACCGGCCAGTCGATCGGCTCGGGCCGGACGGCGGGGCCCGCCGCGAGGTCCAGCCCGGTGGCGGCGAGCGCGGCCAGGC
>NZ_JBEZZG010000054.1:0-39142 GCF_040639085.1 Nonomuraea sp. NPDC023979 | reverse complement strand
GGCGCGGCCGGGCGCGCCGGCGGCGAACGCGTCCAGCAGGTGGCGTACGCCGGCGCGCATCGCGTCCGGACGGCCCGCGACGCCCACGTGTGCGTGGCGGCCGTCGTCGATGACCCACCCCAGGTAGCCGGGGGCGATCCTGGGGTCGAGCACGCAGTGGAACGCCGGGACGGTCGTGCCGGACGCGACCGGGTGGACGAGCTCGGCGCCGACGAGGAAGCGCCGGTTGACGTCGAGGCCGAGGTCGCGCGCCACCTGGGAGCGGGCGCCGTCCGCGCCGACGACGAACCGGGCCGCCACCGGCTCCGCCCCCTCGAACCGCGCCACTCCCGCCCGCACGCCGCGGAACCGTGCGCCCAGCCGGACCTGCGCCCCGGCCGACTCGGCCTCGCGGCGCGCGTGCTCGTACACGCCGGCCATGTCGGCGACCCGGTACTCGTCGCGGTCGCTGGTGAGGCGGATCGGCGCCCGCCGCGACGGCGGGTACAGCAGCACGTCGCGTACGCCGGGACCGAGCAGGTGGTCCGGCAGGTCGAAGTCGTCGAGGGTGCGGCGTACGAAGATGCCGGTCGTGCGGATGCCGGTCGTCAGCGTCCTGCGGCGCTCGGCCACCAGCACGTCCAGTCCCTGCCGGGCGAGCAGCCGGGCGGTGCTCAGCCCGGCCAGGCCCGCGCCCACGACCAGGGCGTCCACTGTCTGCATACCCTGCGACGCTAGGGGCGGCGCCCGGCCGGGGCGATGGTTTGCACGGTAACCGCCCGATACCTCCACAGGTCCGCCACATGCGGGGCGGCGTCAGGGCGGGGCGTCGAGGCTGCCGACGATGAGGGCGGTCAGCGCCTCGGCGGCCTCGGCGGCGGTGGCGCGGCCCTGGTTCAGCTCGGCGGCGAGCGCGTCGGCCGCGCCGAGCACCCCGGCGCAGCGCAGCCGTAGCGCCTCGGGCGGGAGTCCGGTGTGGGGGCGCAGGGCGGTGGCCATCAGCTCCGCGTAGTCGTCGAACAGGTCGCGTTCGATCGCCTCCATCTCCGGGTTGCCCTTGAGCGCGGCGGAGACGGCGTGCCATTCGGGAATGTCGGTGGCGCAGGCGAAGTAGGCGGCGCTCAGGACGCGGGCGATCTCGCCGGGCACGGCCGGGGCGCCGCGCAGGGCCTCCTCCGAGGCGGCGCGGTGGCGTTCGTCGAGCCGCCGGTAGAGCGCGATGAGCAGGCCGGGCCGGGTGCCGAAGTGGTCGTAGACGATCGGCCTGCTCACCCCGGCGGCCTCGGCCAGGCTCAGCAGCGTGAGGCCGTCGGTGCCGTGGGCGCGCACGATCGCCAGGGCGGTGTCGAGCAGCTGCTCGCGCCGGGCCTGCTTGGACAGGCGGGTGGATCCGGTGGTCATCGTCCTCCTTGCGTCGCCGCCCCAGCCTAAGCTACAAAGTGTAAGTTACAGAATGTAGGTTAGCGAGAGGACACCCCGTGGAACACTCCGTACTCATCCTGGGCGGCTCCGGGCAGGCAGGCTCGGCGACCGCCGCCCTCCTGCGCCGATGGCATCCCGACCTGCCGCTGACGATCGCCGGCCGTGACCTCGGCCGCGCCCGCCGGGTCGCCGACGACCTGGGGGCCGCCACCGCCGTCACCGCCGACCTGGACCGGAGCGATCTCGGCCGCCCGGACGACGCCGCCCACTCGGCGGTCGTGGCGACCGTGTGGGACAGCCGCCTGCACGGCCTGCGTTACGCGCAGGAGCGCGGCCTGCCGTACCTCAGCATCTCCAGCGGCCTCGTCGACATCGGGCCCGAGGTCGTCGCCGCGGCCGCGCGGCCGGGCGCGGCGCCGGTCCTGCTCGCCAGCCACTGGTACGCCGGGCTCGTCGTCCTGGCCGTGCTCGACCTCGCCCGGGAGTTCGGCAGGCTCGACAGCATCCGGGTCGGCGGCGTGCTCGACGAGCTCGACAGCGGCGGACCGGCGGCGGCGACCGACCTGGAGCGCCTGCTGGCCGCCACCTCCTCCGGGTACGTCCGCCGCGACGGCGTCTTCCACTGGGTCCCCGGCGCCGAGGCGCAGACCGAGGTCACCAGCGCCGACGGCACCGTGCTGCCCGCCCAGTACGTCCCCATCCCCGACGTGCCCAGCCTGGCCCTCGCGACGGGGGCGCCCGACGTCGGCTTCGCGTTCGCGTTCGGCGAATCCTCGGGCAGGAGGCGCGGCGGGCCGCCGTCCACCGAGGTCAGGATCGACCTCGGCGGCGTGGACCACGCGGGCGCGCCGCTCACGACCAGCCACTACCTCCTCCACCCCGAAGGACAGCGCCCGCTGACCGCGCTCGGCATCGCCCTCGGCGTCGAACGGCTGCTCGGCCTGCGCGGCGACCCCGTGCCGCCCGGCCTCCACACGCCCGAGTCGCTGATCGACCCCGGCTACGCGGCCGGGCGGATGGCGGAGATCGGCGTCACCTTGACCACGGCCGAGACTTCCGCTGACTCCGCCGATCGAGAATCGCGGAGGGCGCACCCGTGAGATGATCTAGTTCATGATGGGTCTGTCAGGCACGGGCCGCCCTGCCGGGCTCGGCCGGGCGTCGGCTGACGGCGCCGCCACGAGGTCCGACGGCGCGCCGCTGCCCGGGTCCGGCGCGCGACCGCGCGCCGGCGCCATGCCCGATGCGGGCGCGGGCGCGGTGGTCGCGTCGTGACGCGCGCCGCCGACCCCGACCTCACCAGCGTCGGGCGGATCGACGGCCTGCGCCCCGGCCAGGTCCCCGCCGCCGACGTCGAGCTGATCGACGGGCTCGACCCGCTGACGTGGCAGGTGGCCGTGGCCTGGCTCCAGGGCCGCCCGTCGGCGGCCCGGCGCCGCACCTGCCTGCGCGTCCTCGCCTCGTGGCTGCGCTGGCTGTACGCGGCCGAACCGGCGCTCGAACCCCTCGCGGCCACCGGGTCCCACCTGGACGCCTACTGCTACACCGCGCTCACCACCGGCGTCGGCCCCGCCGGCAGGCCGCTGGCCAAGGCGACCGTCGCCGGCAGGCGCGCCGTCCTGGCCTCCTTCCACGCCTTCGCCGAGGCGTCCGGCGCGACCCGGGCCCGGCGCTCCGCCGACGGCGCACCGCCGCTCACCCCGGCCGAACGGCGGCTGCTGCGCGGCGGCGTCGCCCGGCTGGCCGAGGACGGCAGGGCGGCCGAAGCCCTGGCCGTCGCGCTGCTGGAGGCCACCGGCGCGTCGGTCGACGCGCTGGCCGCGCTCACCGTCCACGACATCCACGCGCTGCCCGGCGGCGAACACCCCCTCGTGCTCGTCCTGCACGGCGAGCCCGACGGGCCCGTCGCGTACCCGATCCCGCCGCGCGCCCGCCCGCTGCTGCGCGAGCTGTGCGGCGGCCGGGCCGCCGGCGAGCCCCTGATCACCGGCCCCCACGGGCGCGACGTCGACGCGCGCTGGGTCACCGCCGCGCTCACCGACGCCGCGCTGGCCGCCGGATTACCCCGGCACCGGGCCGAACTCCTGCACCCGGGCCTGCTGCGGGCCGTCACGGTGACCGAGTTCGCCCGCTCGCACAGCTCCTGACACGGCTGGGGACGGCTGCTCGGACGCTGCTCAGGCGCTGTTCAGACGCTGCGCAGGACCGACACCACGATGCCCAGCACCACCGCGTCGTCGCCGTCGATGACGTCGTACGCGGGATTGCGCGGCTCCAGGTAGACGTGCCCGCCGCGCCGGCGGAACACCTTGACCGTGGCCTCCCCGTCGATCATCGCCGCGACGATCTGACCCGAGTGCGCCTCGGGCTGCTGCCGTACGACGACGAGGTCGCCGTCGCAGATCGCGGCGTCGACCATCGAATCGCCCCGCACTCGCAGGCCGAACACGTTGCCGCGCCCGGTGAGGTCGCGCGGCAGCGTCAGCGTGTCGTCCAGGCGCTCGTCCGCCAGGATCGGCGTGCCCGCCGCGATGTCGCCCACCACCGGCACGCTCACCAGGTCGCGCGCCTGCTCGGGAGCCGCCCCGTGCAGGAACATCCGCACGTCGATCGGCCTGCTCACCGACGACCCGCGCGTCAGGAACCCCTTCTCCTCCAGGCTCCGCAGATGCTTCGACACCGCCGACGACGACCGCAGCCCCACCGCCCGGCCGAGCTCCCGGGTGCTCGGCGGGTAGCCGTGCCTGACCACCCAGTCGCGGATCGTGGCCAGGATGCGCTGCTGGCGCGGCGGCAAGGCCGAGACGTTCAGATGCTCGAACAGGTCAGGATCGTCGTAGGCGGTCACGTGCGAAATGCTAGGGCAGGAAACCGCACCGCTCGGCGAACGCCGACAGTTCCTCACGCTGCTCGCCCGGATCGGTGGCCGACGAACTCACCACCAGCCGCGTCACCCCCTGCCCGGCCAGCTCCGCGACACGCTCCCCGGACATGCCGATCGACCCGAACCGCGTGTACTCCAGCGCGTCCGGATCGCGGCCCGCCGCCGCGGCCGTCTCGCGGGCCAGCTCCCACTGCGCCGCCCGCTCCTCCGGCCCCAGCGCACCGCCCGCGAAGTAGCCGTCCCCCCGCAGCCCCGCCCGCCGCGCCGCCGCCCGCGACGATCCCCCCACGTGGATCGGCAGCCGCCCGGCGGGCTTCGGGTAACTGCACAACGCCTCGAACGAGAAGAACTCCCCGGCGAACCCCACTCCCTCCTCCCCGCCCTCCCACAGCAGCCGCAGCACGTCGATCGCCTCGTCAGCGCGCCGCCCTCGCGTCCGGAACTCCACCCCCACCGCCTCGGCCTCCCCCGGCAGCGCCCCCACCCCCACCGTGAGCAGCCGCATCCGGCCCTTCGACAGCACGTCCACCGTGGCCAGCCGCTTGGCCAGGATCACCGGATGGTGGTACGGCACCAGCAGCACCCCGGTGCCCAGCAGGATCCGCTCCGTCGCCGCCGCCACGAACGCCAGCGCGTCCAGCGGGTCCACGTACGGCAGCGTCGGCGGCAGCTCGAACGCCCCCACCTTGGCGCCCGGATACAGCACGACGTGCTCGGGCATGTACAGCGACTCGAACCCGCACTCCTCCGCCAGCCTGGCGAACCCCACCAGCTTGTCAGGATCGACCCCCTGGTGCGGCGTCCCATAGCTGATCCCGAACTTCATCGCCCAACCCCCGATCACCGCCACGCCCCGCGCGGCCCACCCGAACGCCGCCACGCTAAAACCCTGACACCAACGACAAGTCAACCCACCCACTGCCACG
Organism: Nonomuraea sp. NPDC023979; assembly: GCF_040639085.1. Lineage (NCBI taxonomy): Bacteria > Bacillati > Actinomycetota > Actinomycetes > Streptosporangiales > Streptosporangiaceae > Nonomuraea > Nonomuraea sp. NPDC023979. Next base: position 33,931 of record NZ_JBEZZG010000054.1, on the reverse strand, counting down.
AGAAGCCCCTGGCTCCGAACCCCGCCTCAGACCCGCCCCACCCGGAGGACAACTGCGAGAACCCACCCCCGGCGACGGCCCACCGTGGCGGCATGCGGGCGCGCGCTCGAACCGACCCACCGGGAGGGCGGACTGCGGGGGCCGCGACGCCCAGAGCTGCGTGTGGCGGGCCGGGCCGGGGCCTCGGCCCGCTCCGTCGGGAGGGCGCAACCGCTGGGGCTGGTCGGCAAGGGCCAGGCGGCGGGCGGGGCCCGGGGGGCGAGCGAGGGCCAAGCCGGGGGCAGGCGGCGGGCGGCGGCCCAGCCGGGGCCAGAGGCAGGCGGGAGCCAGGCCGGGGCCGGGGGGCCGGGCGCAGGCGGGGTCAGGCCGGGAGCGGGCGGAAGCCAGGCCGGGGGCGGGCCAGGGTTACGGGTCGCGTTTGTGGAGGAGTTTGGGGAGGGTGGCGAGGGTGGCGCCGCCGGCGGCGCCGGCGCTGAGGAGGGCGCCGGGCCATTCGGCGCCCGTGGCGAGGACGAGGGCGCAGGTGATGGCGGCGATCATGACGGTGAGCGTGAGCGTGAGCAGTTGGCGCGTGGTGAACATCGGTCCTCGTCTCCTCAGGTGCGGTCGTCGGCCCAGAAGTCGATGAGCTCTTCCGGGGTGAGGTCTTCGGGACGCCCGGCGGGCGGGGTGCGCCCGGTGGCGAGCACCCAGGTGGTCAGGAGGGTGACCAGGAGGTGCTCGTCCGCCGGGCAGGGGGCGTCGGCGCAGTACACGATGCTGGACGGGCGGGCCGTGAGTATCGGCATGGGCGGTGGCCTCCCGAAGAGCAGCGATGAATGCGGTAACCATGCGGCTTGACGGAGGCCGTGGGCCAGCGATCCAAACGTGCTCGGACGGAGCCGTACGAGATCGGAAATAGACGGCAGCGGACGTTAAACTCCGTAAGCATCCGACATCGTCCGGATTCATCCGGAGTTATCCGGCAGCCCGCCCACGAATGGCGTCGAAAGTGCTGCTAGCTACCCGAATGGGCGACTGGGACCAGTGGGACAGTGATCATCCGGAGTGGCCACGGCAACCGGATGAGATGGAATCTGCGAAGTGTCATCGACGCGAGAATATTTCTGCAAATATGGCGACAATTCTTAGCCCACCACCCCAACAAGGACGATGACTGACACTCCCCGGGCAGGATCTCACTCCGCCTTCATAGCCGCGCTCATAGAGCTCCGGGAATCGGCCGGCCAGCCGAGCTATTCAGAGATGCACCGATTGTCGCGCGCACCGGACGTTCCCAAGGAACTGCCCGCGAGCACCGTCAGCGACATCCTCACCGGCAAGCGGGAACGCCTGCCGGACTGGAAGCTGGTCGCCTCGTTCGTGATGGTCTGTCACCGTCATGCCGAGCAGACGGGCCTGCCCCGCGACGCCCTCGGCACCGTGGAGCAGTGGCAGACCCGCTGGCGCGCCGCCAGGAGCGAGCAGCCGCCGCGCACCCCGTACGTCCCCGGCACGCCGGCGCCCGGTGCGCACGTCACCGGCACGTACGACCACTATCGGACCCCCGCGGACGAGGCCGAGCGGCGGACGACCAGGACGGTCGCGCGGCTGGTGCGGCGGGCGGGCGACGGTGACGCCGAGTCCGCCTACCGGCTGGCGATCATCCACGTGCTGACCGGCGACCTGGCGGCGGCCCGCTACTGGCTCCACGCCGCGCGCGGGCGGCATCATCCCGACGCCGAGGCGTTCGCCGCCGATCCGCGCCCGGTCGAGTTCGCGGCGCGGCTGTCGTTCGCCTACGGCCAGGCGTACGAGCAGGAGGGCCGGGCCAAGCACGACATCGCCAGGTTCTACTACGGGCTCGCGGCCCGGCACGGCCATCGGCCGGCCGCGCAGCGGCTGCGGGTGATGCGCGCGCTTCCGTTCGGCAAGCTGCTGCCCGCGCCCGTCGGGGGTGAGGTCCGGCCGGGGTGAGCGTCAGATCCGGCGGGCGCCGTCCTGCCAGTAGGGGTCGCGCAGCAGCCGCTTGTACAGCTTGCCGGTGGGGGTGCGCGGCAGTTCGGGGACGAAGTCGAACGACCGGGGCACCTTGTACCCGGCCAGCGAGGCGCGGCAGTGGGCCGTCAGCTCGGCGGGCAGGCCGCCGCCCGGCTCGACGCCGTCCGCGAGCTCGACGGCGGCCTTGACCTGTTCGCCGAACTCCTCGTCCGGCACTCCGAACACCGCGACGTCCCGGACGGCCGGGTGGGTGATGAGCACGCTCTCGATCTCGGCCGGGTAGATGTTCACGCCCCCGCTGATGATCATGTCGATCGCGCGGTCGCACAGGAACAGGTAGCCGTCCTCGTCGAAGTAGCCGATGTCGCCGGTGGTGAACAGCCCGCCGGCCCGATGGATGGACGCGGTCTTGTCCGGGTCGCCCCAGTATTCGACATCGTCGCCGTTGGCGTAGCGGAACCAGATCTGGCCCTGCTCCCCCGGCTTGGCGGGCGTGCCGTCGTCGAGCAGGATGTGGATCTCGGTCGCCGCCTGCGGGCGGCCGACGCTGCCGGGCTTGGCCAGCCACTCCTCGGCGGTGATGACGGTGTTGACGCCCGCCTCGGTCGAGCCGTAGTACTCGTGGACGACCGGGCCGATCCACTCGATGATCTGCCGCTTGACCTGCGGCGGGCAGGGGGCGGCGCCGTGCCAGACCGAGGTGAGGCTCGCCCCGGAGAACGCCTGCCGGGTGGCGGCGTCCACGCGCAGCAGGCGGACGAACTGGGTGGGCACCAGGTGCACGTTGGTGATCCCGTACTCGTCGATGAGCCGCAGCGTCTCGGCGGGGTCGAACGCGCGCCGCATGACCACCGGGCAGCCGCCCATGAGCGCCATGAACGAGAACATCCACTGGGCGGAGTGGTAGGCGGGCCCGGCCAGCAGCGTCCGCCCGCCGTCGGGCACGGTGAAGGTCTGGCCGAAGCGGTCGGCGGCCAGGGCGAGGGCCTCGACGGGCAGGCCGGTGGTGGACTGCTTGCGGCTGACGCCCTTGGGCCTGCCGGTGGTGCCGGAGGTGTAGAACATGGGGCTGCCCATGACCTGCGGTTCCGGTTCGCCGGGCGGGGCCGCGGCGATGAAGTCCTCGTACGGGACGAAGCCCTCGATTCCCTCACCGAACGCCACGCGTACCGGCAGGTCGAGCCCCTGGACGGCCTCGGCGGCCTGGGCGGCGAAGGCCGGGTCGGAGAGCAGCGCCCGCGCGCCCGCGTCCCGCAGGACGTAGGCGAGCTCCTGGGCGGTCCAGTGCCAGTTGACCAGGACGTAGCGCAGGCCGATGTGACTGGCGGCGGCCATGACCTCGAAGTACTCGCGCCGGTTGGCGGCGTGGAGGGCGAGCACGTCGCCGGCGGCGAGGCCCGCGCCGAGGAGCGCGCCGGCCAGCCGGTCGACCCGTTCGTCCAGCTCGTGCCACGTGGTGACGCCGTCCTCGTCGGCCAGCGCGAGGTCGCCGGGCCTCGTCTCGGCGAAGCGGCGCAGCAGTCGGGCCATCGCTGATCTCCACTCTCGACTCAATAATAGAACTGGATTCTAGATATTGATTCCTCGATTAGATCACGCGCCCGGCCGGCTGTGAAGCCCGCCCCCGTCCGGCCGTGCAAGCAGACCCCGCTTCTTGCAAGCGGTTGTTGCAGAAATCCGAGCTGAGACCTGGCAAAACTCCTGGCCGCGTTTGCAGTTTTACTCAGGCGTATTGACGCCGTCCCGGCACGTAGCCACTGTGAGTGCAACCGGTTGGTGCCCCGGTGCCCCCCGTACCCCCCGAACGGAGCTGGACGTGCGCAAGCAAGAACATCTCGGCAGGCGGCTGGCGATCGTGCTGTCCGCCGGACTCCTCACCACCGGCGGGCTGGTCGCCGCGCTCAACGCGCCGGCCTCGGCCGCGCCAAGCAGCGGCGACTACACGCTGGTCAACGCCGGGAGCGGCCTGTGCGCCGCCGTGCCCGGCGCGGCCACGGCCGACGGCACGCAACTCGTGCAGAACCCCTGCGGAGCCGGCGCGGGGCAGGTCTTCACCCTCACCGCCTCCGGCGGCGACTACGAGATCAGGGCCGCGCACAGCGGCAGGTGCCTGGGCGTCCGGGACGCCTCCACCAGCGCGGGCAAGCCCGTCCAGCAGGAGACCTGCACCGGCGCGGCCTCACAGACGTGGCGGCTGACCGCCTCCGGGTCCGCCTACCGGATCGTCAACGCCAACGGCGGCAAGTGCGTCAACGTCAAGGACGACTCCACCGCCGCGGGCGCCCTCCTGCAGCAGAACTCCTGCGACTCCAAGCCCACCAAGCAGTGGACGCTGCGGCCCACGGGCGGCACCCCGACGACCAGCCCCACCCCCACCGTCACCCCCACGCCGACGATCACGCCGACCGTCACCCCGCCGCCGACCGGCGACACGCTGTACGTGGCCCCGAACGGCAGGGACGGCGCCGCCGGCACCCAGGCCGACCCGACGACGCTCACCTCCGCGATCACCAGGGTCGCCGCCGGGGGCACGATCTACCTGCGCGGCGGCACGTACGCCTTCTCACAGACCGTCACCATCGCGCCCGGCAACGACGGCACCTCCGGCGCCCGCAAGAAGCTGGCCGCCTACCCGGGTGAGACGCCGGTCCTGAACTTCTCCGGCCAGAGCGAGGACCCGGCCAACCGGGGGCTGGCCGTCAACGGGTCCTACTGGCACGTCCACGGCATCGTCGTCGAGCGGGCCGGCGACAACGGCATCTTCGTCGGCGGCAGCCACAACGTGATCGAGCGGACGGTGACCCGCTACAACCGCGACACCGGGCTGCAGCTCTCCCGGACCCTCTCCTCCACGCCGCGCGAGCAGTGGCCGTCGGACAACCTCATCCTGAGCGCGCTGTCGCACGACAACGCCGACTCCGACGGCGAGGACGCCGACGGGTTCGCCGCCAAGCTCACCGTCGGCTCCGGCAACGTCTTCCGTTACGCGGTGGCCCGCAACAACATCGACGACGGCTGGGACCTCTACACCAAGTCGGAGACCGGCCCGATCGGCGCGGTGACGATCGAGGACTCGCTGTCCTACGGCAACGGCACGCTGAGCAACGGCGGCCAGGCCGGCAACGGCGACCGCAACGGCTACAAGCTCGGCGGCGAGGACATCCCGGTCAACCACGTCATCCGGCGCAGCATCGCCTACGACAACGGCAAACACGGTTTCACCTACAACCGCAACCCCGGCACGATGACGATGACGGGCAACGTCAGCGTCGACAACGCCGAGCGCAACTTCTCCTTCGACGCGGGCTCCACGGTGTTCCGCGACAACACCTCCTGCCGCTCCGGCGACGGCGCCAACGACAAGACGGTGGGGTCGGCCGACGGCTCCAACCAGTTCTGGACCGGCTCGAACGGCTCCCGGTGCTCCTCCTACGACGGCGCGCTGAGCTGGTCGTTCGCCTCGGACGGGCGGCTCGTCGTGACGTTCGGCGGCACCCCGTAGGCTCCCCGCCCGGCCCTCACCCCGCGTGCCGGGGTGAGGGCTTCTGCTGTCACGAGCGCGTGCGACGGCGAGCGGGCGAGATCCCGCCACGGCCCGGCCACGCACCCGGCCGCCTCCAGCCAGCCGCTGATCGTGCCGGTCGCGTGCAGCGCGCCGCCCTGCGTGTGCCACAGGTTGAGCGCGAATCCCGCGCCGAAGGCCAGGTCGGCGGCGGTGCCGCGCGGCTCGGGCACGCTCTCCAGGACGACCAGCAGGCCGCCCGGCCGCAGCGTGGCCGCCGCCCTGGCGACCAGCGCGGCGGCGTCGGGCGCGGCGAACCCGTGCAGCACGTTGAAGAGCACAGTCACGTCCTGCCCGCCCGGCAGCCCGGCAGTGAGCAGGTCGCCCTCCTGCCAGGTCAGCGGCCCGTCGGAGCGCCCGGTGACGGCGGCGTCGACGATCGTGGCGGACATCCCCGGGTACGCGCCGCAGAACGCGCGCGCGTACTCCCCGTGGCCTCCTCCCAGGTCGAGCAGGCTCCTGCTGCCCTCGGGCAGCGGCGTGAGCGAGACGACCTCCTCCGCCAGCCAGCCGGCCAGCCCGCGTTGCAGGTCGTGGAAGGCGGCCGACAGGTCGGGGCGGGCGGCGAGCCAGGGGTAGAAGCCGCCCGCCGGGACGCCGGAGCGGACGGAGTCGGCCAGCCCGCCCCACTGCTCCTCGACGATCGCCTGCCACAGGTCCAGGATGCGCCCGTAGTCGGTGCCGGAGCCGGAGCAGAGCCAGGCGGTGGTCGCGGGCGTGTTGGCGTGCCGGCCGTCGTGGCGTTCCACGTACCCGGTGGCGTGCAGCAGGCCGAGCAGCGGCTCCAGCCCGGTGGGGGCGACGCCGGCCGAGGCGGCGAGCTCGCCGGTGGTCAGCGGACCGGCGGCGAGCGCGTCGAAGAGGCCCAGCGAGCGCGCGGCCCCGACGGCGTGGCAGGCCATGAGGCCGATCAGGTCCAGCATCGGCGCCGGGGCGTCGCCGCCGCGGAAGGCGGCGGCCTCTCCGGGCGTCAGTTCTACGGGCATGGCGTTCCTCTCAGGCGACGGGGACGGGGACCGGGCGGCGGTCCAGGCGGCGCAGCGCGGGCAGCGCGGCCAGGACGGCGGCCATGACGAGCAGGAGCAGCCCGTCGAGCAGCAGGACGAGGGCGATCCCGCGCCCCTCCCCCACGCCGACGAGCAGGCCCGCGCTGCCGGCCAGCGCCCCGCCGGGCAGCAGCGCCGGGTTCAGCAGGTGCTCGGCCACGGGCGCGGCCAGCAGGTAGCCGACCGGGACGGCGGCCGAGCCGAGCGTGTGCACGGTGCCCATGGCGCGGCCGAGCACGGCCGGCTCGATCCGGCTCTGCAGGACCGCGTGCGCGCAGCCGTTCACCACGGGCAGCGTGAACAGGAACCCGGCGGCGGCGGCCCCCACGAGCAGCGGCGACGGGGCCGGCGCGTGCAGCACGAGGAAGACGCCGCCGAGCGCCATGAACGCGGTCATCCCGCCGATCTTCCGGCGCGGCCCGCCCCAGGCGCCCATGACGAGCCCGCCGGCGAGCATGCCCGCGCCGCCGGCGAACATCAGCACGCCCAGCACGCCGGGCCCGGCGAACGACAGGATGAGCGGCTGCACCAGCACCCCGGCGACCGCGAAGGCGAAGTTGAAGCCGGTCAGCGCCGCCACCAGCGACGGCAGCCCGGCGCGGGCCCGCAGGTGGCGCAGCCCCGCGCCGAGGTCCCGCAGCACGGCGGGCCGGGCGGCGGCGGCGTTGGGCCGCAGCACCTCGGCGGGCAGCCGGATCAGCACCAGGGCCGACATGGCCACGCCGAACGTGACCAGGTCCAGCACCACCACCCCGCCCGTCCCGGCGACGGCCAGCAGCGTGGCCCCGAGCACGGGCGCGGCGATCTGGATGCCGCTGGACAGGTGCATGAGCCCGTTGGCGCGGCCCAGGTGCCGCTCGGGGATCAGCAGCGGCGTCATGGCCTGGTAGGCGGTCAGGTGGAAGACGCCGCACGCGCCGCTGATCGCCGCGGCCAGCGCCACGTGCCACACGGCCAGCGCCTGCGCCCAGATCAGCGCGCCGACGGCGGCCGTCGACAGGGCCGCCAGGCAGTCGGTGACGATCATCACCAGCCGCCGGTCGAACCGGTCGACGACCACCCCCGCGAACGGGCCGGCGAGGATGCCCGGCAGCATGCCGCTGAGCACGACCAGCGCGAACTCCGTCGGCGACCCGGTGCTCCGGTACACCCAGACGCCGAGCACGAACGTGGTGAGGCTGGACCCGACGGACGACAGCAGCGACGCCGTCCAGAGCAGCGCGAACCTGAGCACGTTCATCCGCGCACCGCCCCGGCCAGGCGCCCGGCGTAGCGGCGGACGAGCGTCTCGTCGGCGGGCGGGCAGTCGATCCCGGCCCGGCCGAGAGCGCGCTCGGTGCGGCGGCAGTCGAACAGGGGCCGCCGGAACTGCGGGTCGGCTGCGTCCAGCACCGGCGCGAACGGCGCCATCGGGCTGTCCGCGCCCAGCCCGGCGGCCCGCGCCCGCCAGGTGTCCCACGGCACGCAGCGGGCGCCGAGCGCGTCGGCGATGCGCCGGTAGGAGATCGTCGCGCCGTTGAAGTAGTGGAAGTCCCCGGCCGTCGCCGGGTCGGCGATCAGGTGGGCGATGCCCGCCGCGACGTGGTCCACGGGCGACAGGTCCTCCTCGACGGGCAGGTCCGGCACCAGGCCGAGACGGACGCAGGTGGCCAGCAGGCGGCTGAAGTAGTCGGCCGCGTTGCCCCGGCCGGTCACGCTGTGCCCGCCGACCCGGGCCGGCCGGTGCACCACCGCCGTCAGGCCCGCGTCCCTGGCCCGGCGCACCAGCCGGTCGGCCACCCACTTGCTCTGGTCGTAGCCGGTCTCCAGCCCGGCCGGGTCGTCCGGCGCGCTCGCCTCGGTCACCACCCGGTCCCGGTGGGCCAGGCCCAGGAAGACGCCGAGGGTGGAGACGAAGTGCAGCCGGGCGCCGCCGAGCCCGGCCAGGCGCAGCGCCTCGACCGTGCCGCCGACGTTGACCGGGCGCATGCGGGGGAAGCTCTCGTAGAAGTTCACCTGGCCGCCGTTGTGGCAGATCACGCCGACCTGCCCGGCCAGCTCGGCGAACCGGTCCCGGTCCAGGCCGAACCGGGGCGCGCCCAGGTCGCCCGGCAGGCCGCGCACCCGGCCGGGCGGGGCGTCCAGGCCGTGGGCGCGCAGGTTGTCCAGCACCCGCTGCCGGGCCCGGTCCTCGTCGGCCGCCCTGACCAGGCAGACGATCTCGGCGTCGGTACGGGCCAGCAGCTCGGCCAGGAGGTGCGCGCCGAGGAACCCGGTCGCGCCGGTCATCAGGATCGCCCCGCCACGCCGCACCGGGGAGGCGGGCTCGACCGTGAAGCCGGGCGGCAGGGTGGCCTGCGCCTCCAGATCGGGACGCTCCTGGCCGGCACCTGCCTGGCCGGCGGCGTCCCGGTCGACGGTGGCGGCGAGCTCGGCCAGGTCGGCCGTCTCCAGCACCGTGCGCAGCGGCACGTCGGCGCCGAGCGCCCGCCTGATCTCCGCGACCACCCGGCCGGCCAGCAGCGAGTGGCCGCCCACCTCGAAGAAGTTGTCCGACCTGCGCACGTCGGCCACGCCGAGGACCCGCCGCCACACCTCGGCCAGCGCCGACTCGGTGGCGGTCGCGGGCGGCTCGCCCGCCGGTCCAGGCGGCGGCAGCGCCGCCCGGTCCACCTTCCCGTGCGTCGTCCGGGGGATGGTCCCGACCAGGACGAACGCGGCTGGCACCAGGTAGCCGGGCAGCCGTTCGCGCAGGTAGGCCCGCAGCGCGCCCGGCGTCAGATCCGGCGCGCCGGTCGCCGCGTAGGCGACGAGCCGGTCGCCGTCGACGAGCACGGCGCTGTCGGTGACGGCCGGATGGGCGGTGACGGCGTGCTCGACCTCGGCGGGCTCGATCCGGTGGCCGCGGATCTTCACCTGGCGGTCGCGCCGGCCCAGGAACTCGATCGCGCCGCCCGGCCGCACCCGGGCCAGGTCGCCCGTCCGGTACAGGCGCGCCCCGGCGGGGCCGTCCGGGTCGGGCACGAAGGCCGCCGCGGTCAGCGCGGGCGCGCCCGTGTAGCCGTCGGCCAGGCCGGCCCCGCCCAGGTGCAGCTCGCCGGCGCCGCCGACCGGCACCGGCCGCCCGGCCGCGTCGAGCACGCGGGCGCGCACGTGCGGCAGCGGCGTGCCGATCGGCACCCGGGCCGCGTCGCCGAGCTCGTCGGCGCCGCCGATCCGGTGCACGGTGGCGCACACCGTGGCCTCGGTGGGCCCGTAGTGGTTGAACAGCGCGCACCGGCCGCCGGTCAGCCGCTGCCAGGCGCGTACGTCCTCGGCGGGGACCTCCTCGCCGCCGACCATCATGATCTCGACGGGCCAGCCGCCGGGGACGCCGGTCCCGGCCAGGTCGGCGACCCAGCGCCGCCACAGCGCGACGGGCGCGTCCACGGCGGTGACGCCGTGCGCGGCGCAGAAGCGGACGAGCTCCGCGCCGTCGAGCCGGGCGGGCTCAGGGTGGATCACCAGGGTGCCGCCGGACGTGAGCACCGGGAACAGGTCGCCGACGGAGGCGTCGAACGTGAGCGGCGGCAGCATGAGCACCCGCTGCCCCGGCCCGAACCCGTGCGCGTCCACGAACGAGCGGGTGAACGCGGCGACGGCCCGGTGCGGCACCACCACGCCCTTGGGCGCCCCGGTCGACCCCGACGTGAAGATCACGTACGCGGGGTCCCCGGGCCGCGGGCTCCTGCCTCCGCCGCCCCCGGGCGGGTCCGCGGCGTGCGGCACGAGCTTGGCGCCGGGGAAGGCGTCCAGCTCGGCCAGCCGGGCGGGCGGGGCGATCAGCGCCGCCGCGCCCGCCTGCCGGAGCAGGAGGTCCGCGCGGGCGGGCGGGTGGCCGGGATCGAGCGGCAGGTACGCGGCCCCGGCGAGCAGGACGCCGATGACGGCGGCGATGCCGTCCGGCCCCGCCGGGAGCGACACGCCGACCACCTCGCGCCCGCCGCCGGGCGCGAGGTGCGGCTCCAGCCGGGCGGCCACCTCCAGCGCGCGGGACGCCAGCTCGCCGTACGTCAGCCGCTCCCCCTCGGCCACGACGGCGACCCGGTCCGGGTCCCGCCCGGCCTGCCGCAGCACGAGCCCGGCCACGCTCTCCCACTCGCCCGGAGCCTGCGCGGACGGCTTGGCGGGGACCGGGCCGGAGTCGAACGGGATGCGGCTCACCGGCAGGTCCGGGTCGCCGGCGAGGGCCTCGACGGCCGTGGTCAGGTGCCCCGCCAGCGCGGCGGCCGTCGCGGCGTCGAACAGGTCGGCCGCGTAGTCCAGGTACAGCTCGACCTCGTCGCCCACGGTGACGAACAGGGTGAGGTCGAAGCGGGCCTCCGGGGCGGGCAGCTCCCAGTGCCCCACCGTCAGCTCGCCCGCCGTCACCGGGCCGCCGTCCAGATGCTCCATGACGAGCATCACCTGGAAGAGCGGGTTGTGGCTGAGGTCGCGGCGGCCTCCGGTGAGCTCCACGACCTCGTCGAACGGCGTGCCGCCGTGCGCGAGCGCCTCGGCGACGGTACGCCTGCCGCGCCGCAGCAGGTCCGCCACCGTCGGGTCGCCGCCGAGGTCCAGCCGGAGCGCCACGGTGTTGGCGAACATGCCGACCGTCTGCCCGAACCGCCGGTCGGTGCGGCCGTCCAAGGGGCAGCCGACCACCACGTCGTCCTGCCCGGCGCACCGGCCCAGCGTGACGCCGAGCGCGGCCAGCACCATCGCGAACACCGTCGTCCTGGTGCGGCGCGCGCTCTCCAGCAGGGCGGTGCGCAGATGGGCGGGCAGGACCCAGCGGTGCTGCGCGCCGCGCCCGCTCGGCACGGCGGGCCGGGGCCGGTCGGTGGGCAGGGCGAGCAGGGTGGGCGCCCCGGCCAGCCTGGCACGCCAGTAGTCGCGGTCCGCCTCGGCCCGCGCGCCGCCGGTCCGGCCGAGCCGGTCGACGTACTCGGAGAACGGGACGGCGGGCGGGCCGGGCTCGAACGTCCCGGCGAGCAGGCCGTACAGCTCGGAGAGGAGGATGCGCAGCGCGCGGCCGTCGCAGATCGCGTGGTGCAGGACGAGCACGAGCACGTGGTCCTCCGGGGCGAGCCGGACGAGCAGGGCGCGCATGAGCGGGGGGCGGCCCAGGTCGAACGGCCGGGCCACGAACGCGCCGCAGGCCGTGCGCGCCTCGTCCTCGCAGGTCACCTCCACGAGCTCCGGCTCGACCCGGGCCCCGGCGCGCACGATCCGGACGGGACGCCCGTCGCCGCCGTCGGACAGGCCGGTGCGGACGGCCTCGTGCCGGGCGACCAGCCGGTTCAGCGCCTCGCCGAGCCGGGCGGGGTCGAGCGGGCCGCGTAACCGGTGCCCGCCCCAGACGTGGTAACCGGACGAGTGGCCGGAGGAGTCCGCCTGGTGCAGGAACCACAGCCGTTCCTGCGCGGGCGTCGCCGGGAGGCCCGTCATGCCCGGCCCGCCAGGTCGCGCAGGTGGCCGGGCACCTGCTCGCCGAACAGGTCGCGGTAGGCGGCCAGATGCGTCTCGTCGGAGATCAGGAAGGGCAGGTCGGTGGGCACCATGTGCCGGATCACCAGCATCGGGACCGGGCTGCGCAGCGGGCGGAAGTCCTGGTTCCACAGTCCCGCCTTGTCCGGCGGCCCGTCGTGGAACTCGCCGATCATCAGGCCGTGGCCCACGTAGGCGTCCTTGAGCTCGCGCTGCGCGGCGTCGATCACCTCGCGCGCGTCGCGCATGCCCGGCAGCAGCACGAGGACGGTCGTCGACTGCGCGGCGGGCCCGCCCCGGGGCGCGAGGTCGAGGAACCAGTCGCGGTAGGGCGCGAGCAGGGCGCTCAGCGACGCGACGGTGTGGCCGCCGCCCGGCTGGACGGCCAGCAGGAAGGCGTTCCGGTCCAGCGACGCCTGCGCGTACGGGCACACCGGGCCGCGCCGGCCCAGCTCCGGGTGCGGCCGGGTCAGGTAGGCGCGCGCCCACGCGACGACGGCGCGCAGGTCGGCGCCGTGCTCGGCGGCCAGCGGGTGCGGCGCGGGGCCCGGCTCCCCGTCGGTCGGGTCGAGCACGTCGGCGGGGTCGAGCACGTCGGCGGGGTCGAACAGGTCGGCGGGGTCGAACAGGACGAGCGTGTCGTCCTGGGGATGCCTGATCATCGGGTGGTCCTCCCGGTACGCCGCGCGGCGAGCAGGCCGGCGGCGGCGAGACCCGCCCCGGCCGCGGCCAGCGCGGCGGCCAGCCGGTCCTGGCGGCGGGCGCGTCGCAGCGCCTCGCCGTAGGGCACGGTGGTGTGCGAGACGAGTGTGTACAGCGGCACCCAGGTGCCGGGGAAGGTCTTGTGCAGCAGCAGGTCCAGGCGCTTCCTGGCCAGGGCGAGCGGTGAGCGCATGCCGTCGCGCAGCTCCAGGAAGTTGCGTTCCGACAGCTCGGCCAGCACGTCGGTGTGCGGCTTGCGGGCGCGCTCGTAGGCGGCGAAGGCGGCCTCCCGGTCGCCCGGATGGCGGGCCAGCATGCGGTCGAGGACGAGGCAGTCCTCGAACGAGGCGTTCATGCCCTGGCCGTAGAAGGGGTAGACGGCGTGGGCGGCGTCGCCGACGAGCACCGTCGTGTCGCGGTGCCGCCACGGCGCGGTGCGCACGGTCGTGAGGTGGCTCATCGGCGCGGCCGACGCCTGCTCGTCGAGGTCGGGGACGAGCGTCGCCAGGTGCGGGAAGGCCGCGGACACCGGGTCCGGCGGCTCCTCACGCGGCAGGAAGAGCGTGCAGGTCAGGCTGTTGTCGAGATTGGGGTGGGCGACGCCGAGGCCGCGCTCGCCCGGCCAGATGTGCAGCGCCTCCAGCGGCACGGCCGGCTCGCCGCCGGGCGTGGCGCGGATCGTGACCTCCTTGTAGCCCCACTCCAGGTACTCGCGGCTGAACCCGGCCGGCAGGCCGCGCTGCATGGCGGTCCTGACGAGCGAGGACGCGCCGTCCGCGCCGACGACGAAGCCGGCCCGCAGCGTCGTGCCGTCCTCCAGGGTGACGGCGGCGGCGTCCCGGTCGACGGACACGCACCGGGTCTCGAAGCGCAGCCGCACGCCCGGCTGCTTCTCGGCGTGCTCGACCAGCAGCCGGACCAGTGTGTCGCGCCGGATCGAGTGCAGGATCTGCGACGGGTCGCCCCCGTAGGGGTAGAACGCCGGCCGGCCGCCCGCGTGCACCATGCGGCCGCGCATGGGCACCGACAGCCGCCGGGCCTCCTGCCACAGGCCGACCTCGCGCAGCGCCGCGATGGCCCGCGCCGACATGCCGAGGTTGATCGACCGCCCGCCGTCGTGGGCGGCCGAGCGCGGGTCGGGGCGGCGTTCGACCAGGTCGACCCGGTGCCCGCCGCGGGCGAGCAGGATCGCCAGCAGCGGCCCCGCCAGTCCCGTCCCGACGATGATCGCGTGGGGTGCCATGACCGTCACCCCTCGCCGCGCGCGCTCAGCGGACGCATGTCGGTCCACACGGTCTCGATGTGCGCCAGGCACTCCTCCTTGGTGCCGGCGAACCCGGTCGCCCGCCAGCCGGGAGGCGGTTCCCGGTCCGCCGTCCAGACGGAGTACTGCTCCTCGTGGTTGACGACCACGACCATGTCGCTCACAGCTTCTCCTCGAGCGCGCGCCGATCGATCTTTCCGTTGGGGGTCAGGGGCAGCGAGTCCAGGCGGATCACCCGGCTCGGCACCATGTACGCGGGCAGCGTCGCGGCCAGCCGGGTGCGCAGCGCGGGGCAGTCGCCGACCACGAACGCCACCAGGGCGTCGCCGGACACGGCCGCGACGGCCTGCCGCACGCCGGGCAGCTCGTCCATCGCGGCCTCCACCTCGCCGAGCTCGACCCGGTAGCCGCGTACCTTCACCTGGGTGTCGGACCGGTGCAGGAACTCCAGGCCGCTCTCCGTCCGCCGCACGACGTCGCCGGTCAGGTAGAGCCGGCCGCCGGGTTCGCCGTACGGGTCGGGCACGAAGCGTTCGGCGGTCAGGGCGGGCCTGCCGAGGTAGCCGCTCGCCACGCCGGTCCCGCCGATGGCCAGTTCGCCCTCGGCCACCCGGTCCAGCCGGTCGTCCACGACGTGGACCGAGGCTCCGGGCAGCGGGGTGCCGAGCGAGACCGTGTCCGGCTCCCACGGCACCTCCCACGAGGTGGCCCAGACGGACGCCTCCGTCGGCCCGTACATGTTGATCAGCCGGCCGACGCGTGGGCGCAGGTCCTTGGCCAGGGCCGGGGGCAGCGCCTCGCCGCCCGCGAGCGCGGTCAGCCTGGGGGCGCGGAACCCGGCGTACAGCAGGACGCGCCAGCCCGACGGGGTGGCCTGCATGTGGGTGACGCCCTCGCGTTCGATCAGGGCGGCGAGCCGTTTGCCGAGGATCGCGGCCTTCGGGTCGAGGAGGATCAGCCGGCCGCCGGTGACGAGCGGCAGGTACAGCTCGGGGACCGACATGTCGAACGTGAGCGCGGCGGCCGACAGCCAGACGTGCTCGGGCGCCGAGCCGACCAGGTCGCGCATGCCGGCGAGCAGCGCGGCCAGCCCGCCGTGCGGCACCACCACGCCCTTGGGGCGGCCGGTCGACCCGGAGGTGTAGATCACGTACGCGGGAGATGCCGGGCCGGGCCGCGCCTCGGGGACGGCGGCCGTGGCGGGGACGTCCTCGTCCAGCCGGACGGCGGGCAGCGTGGTCGTGGCGGGTTCGCCGGTGGTCACGAGGAGCCGCGCGCCGGAGTCGGCGAGGACGAGCTCGGTGCGGGCCGCCGGGTGCTCCGGGTCGAGCGGCAGGTAGGCGGCGCCGGTCCGCAGGACGGCGAGCATGGCCGTCACGCAGGCCGCCGACTTCGGGGCGCGGATGCCGACGAGGACGCCGGGACCGGCCCCGGCGGCGGCCAGCCGGGCGGCGAGGCGGTTCACGGCCGCGTCCAGCGCGGCGTAGGTCAGGCGCTCGTCGCCGTCGGCGAGCGCGATGCGGTCCGGGGTGCGCGCCGCTTGGCGCGTGAATAATTGAACAACGGTTGGGAGCGCTCCCAATTCAGGCATGCGTCAACTCCTCAGCTTTCCAGCAGCTCTTCCACGGCCTGTGCGGCGGCCCGCAGCCCCGGCTGGGCGGACTGCTCGTACGGGGCCACCCGGGCGGCGTAACCGTCGTCGGCCAGCGCCGCGCGCAGCAGGGGAACGATCTCGCCCGTGGTCCACCGCCGCTCGGGCAGCCAGGACCCGAGCCCCAGCCTGGCCAGGCGCATGCCGTTGTCGGAACGGTCGAAACCGTGCGCCAGCAGCACCTGCGGCACCCCGGCCGCCACCGCCCTGACGACGGTGCCGATGCCGCCGTGGTGCAGCACCGCCCTGGCACGTGCCATCACCCGGTGGAAGGGCAGGTGCGGGAACCACGCGACGTCCTCGGGCAGCCGGTCGGGCACCAGGTCCCGATGCCGCGCCACCACCAGGGCCGGCACCCCCGCCTCGGCGCACGCCGCCACGGCTGCCGGGTAGAACCGCTCGTGGATCATGCGTCCCGTCCCGCCCGTCACGATCACCGCACCCCGCTCCAGCAGGCGCTCCGCCTCCGGCGGCACGGGGCCGGCGAACGTGTCGTCGCCGTAGGGCGCCCCGGTCAGCCGCGCCCGCGCCGGCGCCGCGATCCCGGCCCGGTCGAACCAGTCCGGCCACAGCCCCAGATGCAGCCCGGCCGAGGTGAACCAGGCGCCCCAGTCGCCCACCGGGCCCAGCCCCAGCGTGGCCCGGACGGTGTCGAGCCGGTCGGCCATCGTCTCCCGGTACATGTGCACGGCGGGCCGCTCGGACATGTACTGCACCGGCGTCACCGCCACCCACGCGACCGGCACGCCCAGCGCCTCACCGGCGAACAGCGTGGAGACCGCCGTCGTGTGCCGCCCCACGAACACCGTCTCCCCCGGCACGTGCCTGGCCTTGAGCACCTCGCACTCGTACGCGATCTGGTCGAACAGCCCGATCGCGTCGTAGAAGCGCCGCCACCGGTCCATCCCGGCGCCCAGCAGCATCGGCGTGTCCGCCAGGTAGCGCTCGTAGTCGCGCTCGGTGTCGATGGCCGTGAACTCCAGCCCGGCCCGCCGGGCCACCGCCTCGAACGGCGCATGAGTGAGAAGCTCCACCCGGTGCCCGCGCTCGCGCAGCACCCGCCCCAGGCCCACGAACGGCAGCACGTCGCCGTGCGTGCCGTGGGTGACCAGGACGACGCCGGTCAAGAGTGCTCCCCGATGGCCCGCGCCGCCTCGGCGACCGTCAGCCCCTCGACGAAGAGCACCTCCACCGGCAGCTCGACCCGGAACTCGCTCTCCACCATCGCCAGGAACTGGACCATCGCCAGCGACTGGCCGCCCAGCTCGAAGAAGTCCTGGTCAGGGGAGGTGACCTCGACCCCGAGGATCTCCGACCACAGCCGCATGACCTCCGTTTCGAGCACGCCGGACATCGCCATATCAATTCTCCTCGTTGCGCGGAATGGACGCCCGTCACCAAGCGAGAGAAGGACCTTGCGCCTCCAGTGGCGCTCATCGCCTGCGAAGGGGTTTCGACGACCTGGGCGCCTGACCGATCAGGGCCCCATCCAAGATCATGGGATCGCTCCCAAAACGGAACGCTAGGGTCGCCTCAGCGGGCGAGTCAACCTTTTCACCCCCAATTGCGCCACTGTCAGGACGGGGGTTGGGAGCGCTCCCACACCCTTACGGGCACGAACCGGTCATCCAGGCCGATCCCTTTCCGCCCTCCCCCACGCCCGCCCGAAAGCGCGCCTCCGGGAGGCGCGCCTACGTACAGAGGCGTCCCTCCCGAACGCGAGCACGCCTTCCCGCCGGGGATGCCCTTCCCGTACGCGCGCCCTCCCCTCGGGGCGTCCCTCCCGGACGCGAGCGCGCCTCCCCGCCCGGGGTGCTTCCCCCATGCGCGAACGCGCCCTTCCCACGGGCGCGTCCCTCCCGTACGGGGTGCTCCCCTGGCCGGGGGAGCAGGTCAGGGGGTGGCGGCGGCCAGGGCGGCGTCGTCGGCGGCGGCTTCTTCCGGGGTCCAGGGGTTCGGGGACGGGTGGGCGAGGTGCCAGCGGACGGACTCGGCGACGCGCGTGGCGGGGTCGGCGGCGGACCAGCCGAGCAGGGCGGCGGCCCGGTGGGAGGAGACGAGGGCGTGCTGGGCCGGGGCGCCGGCGAGTGCCAGGGCGGGCGGCAGGGCGTGGTCGGGGACGCGGACGAGCTCGGCGGAGGAGCCGGCCGCGTCAAGGATCTGCCGGAACCAGCCGCCGAAGGTGAGCGTGCGCGATTCGCCGATGGTGAGGGCCTGCCCGTCGGCGGCCCGGCTGTCGAGGGCGGCGAGGACGGCGGAGGCGAGGTCGTCGACGTGCAGCCGGGTCCAGAGGAGGTTGGCGGCGCCGACGGGGATGCGGTCGCGGCCGGCGCGGACGCGGCGCAGGATGACGTCCTCGCGGCGTTGCGCGTCGTGCGGCCCGTAGATCATGGGCAGCCTGAGGACGACGGCGCCGCGCGGCAGCCAGCGTTCCTCGACGTCGAGCTTGTCGTAGTCGTCGGGGACGCCGGGCAGCCCGGCGCCTCGGTAGGGGTAGCGTTCGCGGCGCAGCTCGGAGTCCTCGTCGATGGGCATCGCGGCGAGCTCGCGGCCGGTGTTGAGCCCGGTGAACGCCTGGTAGACGTCGACGCTGGACAGCACCACGGCGGGCACGTCGGGCAGGACGGGCAGCACGGCGTCCACGTCGGCGGCGGTCAGCGCGTAGGAGTCGACGATCGCCTCGGGGTCGAAGTCGCGCACGGCGCCGGCGTGGCGGGCCAGGTCGTGGCGGTCGGTGAGCAGGTGGGTGACGCCGGGCAGGTCGGGCAGCGGCGTGTTGCCGCGGTGGACGGCGAGGACGTCGTCGCCGCGCGCGGACAGCCGTTCGGTGATCCGCCTGCCGGTGAACCTGGTGCCGCCGAGGATCAGGACTCTCATGCGTCCCAGCCTGCCACGGTTCCCAGAAACCCCTGAGGGGCTTTCTGGCGCGAGGACGTCAAATGCGTGATTAGTGTGCTTACACCCCGAATGCACCGACAGTAAAGAGCCCCCTGATCATGCGAATCCCCAGCAAACGCCTCGCCGCCGCGGCCGCCGCCGTCGCGCTGGCGCTCTCCGGCACAGCGCCGGCGAGCGCCCAAGAGACCGCCGCCCAAGGGAGTGCACAAGCGGAGCGGCCCAAGCAGCCGAACATCGTGTTCTTCCTCGTCGACGACATGTCGGCCGACCTGCTGAACTACATGGACACGGTCAAGAGCCTCGCCACGGACGGCACGACGTTCAGCAACTACTACGTGTCCAACTCGCTGTGCTGCCCGTCGCGCGCCTCGACGTTCACCGGCGAGTTCCCGCACAACACCGGCGTGCAGACGAACCAGGGCGCCGACCGGGGCGGCCACGCGGCGTTCGCCAAGCACGAGGGCCGCACGTACGCGACCGAGCTCCGCAAGGCGGGCTACCGCACCGGCTACCTGGGCAAGTACATCAACGAGTATCCGGCCGAAGCCGGCTACCAGGTGCCGCCGGGCTGGGCCGAGTGGCACGTGTCCGCGGGCGGCGGCTACAACGAGTTCCGCTACCGGCTCACCGGCTACATCGAGGAGGAGACTCCGGGGCGCAAGCCGATCGTCTCCGGAGGCGACTACCTGGTGGACGTGCTGGGCCGGCGCGCGGTCAAGTTCCTGGAGCGCTCGCGCGAGCACGCGCCGGGCAAGCCGTTCTTCCTCCAGGTCGCGCCGTTCTCCCCGCACTCAAGGGTCAACGTCAAGCCGGGCCAGAAGGAGCCCCGCTTCCCGCCCGCGTACCGGGACCGGCCGAAGAAGCAGTGGCCGGCCGGGCAGTTCCCGAACGGCGACTGCGGCGGCGTCGACTGCGACACCGTGGACGTCACCTCGCTGCCCGCCTTCGACGAGGACACCTCGGACAAGCCGGCCTGGGTGCGCCGGCAGCCCATCGGCCCCAAGCTCACCAAGGAGCTGCGCACGGACTTCCGTGACCGCGTCCGCATGGTGCAGGCGGTCGACGACATGGTGGAACGCGTCCTGTCGGCGCTCACGCCCGCCGAGCGGCGCAACACCTACGTGGTGTTCACCTCCGACAACGGCTTCCACCTGGGCCAGCACCGGCTGGTGCGCGGCAAGTCCACGGCCTACGACCATGACGTACGGGTGCCGCTGCTGGTCAAGCGCCCGGCCGCCGGGCGGCACGGCGACCTGGTCACCGGCGCGATCGCACAGAACGTGGACCTGTTCGCGACCTTCCTCGACATCGCCGGGGTTGACCCGGCGCGGCGTGACAGCCGTGACGGCCGCAGCCTCCTGCCGCTCATCTCCGGGCACCGGCCGAAGGAGTGGCGCGACGCCGCCCTGATCGAGCACGTCAGGCCGGACCCGGCCGCGGAGGGCAGGCCCGACCCGGACGCCGACGACCTCAAGCGCGGCAACGGCGGGCCGCCCGACTACGCCGCCGTGCGGACGGCCGACGAGCTCTACGTCGAGTACCGGGGCGTGGCCGAGCCCGAGTACTACAACACCGCCGCCGACCCCCACCAGGAGCACAACGACCCCGGCAACGCGCGCACTGCCGGCCTGGCCGAGGCGCTCGACCGGCTGAGGGACTGCGGCCGCCCGGGGAAGACCGACTGCTGGACGGCGGCGCGTACCGGCTCCTGAGCACCGGCGTGCGGGGGCTGCGGGCTCAGGCGCCGCCGCAGAGCGTGGCCGGTTCGGCGAGGCGGAGGGCGAGCAGGGCGACGTCGTCGGTGAAGTCATCGGTGAAGTCACCGGTGAACTCGCCGTCCCGGTGGCCCAGCAGCCCTTCGCACATCTCGTCGACCGGCAGGTGGCGCAGCTCGGTGGCGGCCCTGGCCAGGCTGTCCATGCCCTCGTCCAGCCCGTGCCCCGGGTTCTCGATCAGCCCGTCCGTGTAGAGGATGAGGGTGGACCCGGTGGGGATGACGTGCTCGTGGTCCGGGCGCGGCAGCTCGGCGGTGACGCCGAGCGGATGGCCGCCGTCGGCGCGCAGGTAGCGGGCCGGTCCGGCGGCCGGGACCAGCAGCGGAGGCGGGTGCCCGGCGCTGCTCCAGCGCAGCCGCCACTCGCTGCCGCCGTGCTCCTCCAGGCGGCCCAGCAGGACGGTGGCCATCGGGCCGCCGTGCAGGCCGTGCAGCACCTCGTCCAGGCGTTGCAGGATGCGGGAGGGCGGCTCGCACTGCTCGTAGGCGAGCACCCGCAGCATGTTGCTGACCCGGCTCATCACGGTGGCCGAGCGCATGTCGTGGCCCATCACGTCACCGACGATCAGGCACGGCACGCCGTCGGGCAGCACGAGCGCGTCGTACCAGTCGCCGCCGATCTGCGGGACCGTCTTGGAGGGACGGTAACGGGCGCACGCCTGCATGCCGGGCAGCTCGGGCAGCCGTGGGAGCAGGCTGCGCTGGAACTCCTCGGTGCTGCGCCGGATCCGCGCGTACAGGCGGGCGTTCTCGATGGCGACGCCTGCCGCGCTGGCCAGCGCCGCGATGATCCGCTCGTCGTCGCCGGTGAACGGCGTCCCGGACCGCTTGTCGGCGAAGTACATGTTGCCGTACGCGGTGCCGCGCACCAGGATCGGGGTCCCGAGCAGCGTCCGCATCACCGGGTGCCCCTCGGGGAACTCGCGGAACTTGGGATGGGCCGTCACGTCGTCCACGCGCAGCGGGCGCGGATGGCTGATGAGCTCCTCCAGCAGGCCGTGCGTGGTCGGCAGCCGGCCGATGGCCTCGTGCACCTCGTCGGGGACGCCGCTGGTGAACAGGTCGCTGAACTCGCCCTCCTCGTTCAGCACCCCGAGGGCGCCGTAGCGGGCGTCGACCAGGTCGGCCGAGACCTCGACGATGGTGCGCAGCGCCGCGTCGAGCTCCAGCTCGGAGCTGATCGCCAGGACCGCCGCGAGCAGGCGCGCGAACCGCTCGTTCAGCTCCCCGACCTGCCCGAGCCCGGCCCGCCCGAGCCCGGCCTGGCCGAGCCCGGCCCGCCCGTGGCCCGCATCCGGCCGCCGCCCGTGGTCGCCCTCGGACGCGCCGTCGCCGCGCTGTTCGCCCACCTCACCCCCCGAGATGCCCCCAGCCTGCTCATGCCCCGCCGCGGTCCGCGCGACACGCACCGTGAGGTCACCCGGTGTGCACGCGGTAGGTGACGAGGACGTTGAGGCGGTGCAGCTCGCGCACCGCGTGGAGGAAGCGCGGACGGGCGATCTCCTGCGGCAGCTCGTACGCGGCCAGGCCGTCGAGGAGCGAGCCGGGCAGGCCGCGCTCGAACGGGTCCGTGCACGCGGCGTAGGTCTCCTCCAGCGTCAGCCCGGCGCGGACGGCCTCCGCCACCTCGCTCTCCAGCCGTTCCAGGTACGTGATCAGCTCGGCGAGGGCGACCGGGGCGCTGCCGACGGGTCCGTGGCCGGGGACGATCCGCTCCAGGCCGGGCAGCGCGTCCCGCATCCGGCGCACCGCCGCCAGGTAGGGTCCCGGGCCGCCCTGCAGCAGCATGGCGATGCCGCCGATGGCCACGAAGTTGCCGGTCCACGCGGCGCGGGCGGACGGCACGTGGACCACGGTGTCGCCGGGTCCGTTGCCCTGCCCGAACCAGTGCAGCCCGACCACCTGGCCGCCGAGGTCGATCTCGCAGGAGGAGTCGAAGACGAGATCGGGCCCGCGCCACGTGGTGACCTCGTCGAGCAGCGCGTCGTCGCCGTACATGCTCTCGGCGCGCATGGCCTTCTCCCTGCCGAGGTCGGTCATGGCGTCGCGGTTCGCCCGGTGGGACACGATGGTGACGTCAGCCGGGAAGGCGGCGTTCCCGAACGTGTGGTCGCCGTGGTAGGTCGTGTTGACCAGGTAGCGCACGGGAGCCGGGGTCAGGCCGGCGGCGAGGCGCTGGATCTTGCGGGCGATCCCCGGCGTGATGCCGGAGTCGATCACCAGGGCGGCGTCCGTGCCGGCGATGACGCCGCTGTTGTCCTTGGGCGGCAGGTTGGCCATCAGCGCGTGCACGCCGGGGGCGAGCTCGCGCGGGACGAAGTCGAGCCCTGCGGGCGTCAGATTGGGTCCCTGGAATCCGGGCGGCCGTTCGGCGATCTCGCGGTCGAAGGTGACGTTCATGTCCACCGAAACTAAGCGAACGTTCGATTATTTGCAAGCGGTAGGGTGGGCGCATGAATCGGCCAGCACCCCGCCGGCGTCCCGGCCGCCCCGCCAAGGCCGACGCCGGCGACACCAAGGCGGAGCTGCTGCGCGCCGCGCTCACCCTGTTCGCCCGGCACGGCTACGCGGGCACCTCCGTACGCGCCATCGCCCGCGAGGTCGGGCTGAGCGAGAGCGTGCTGTACGCGCACTTCCCCGGCAAGCAGGCGATCTTCGAAGCCGCCCTGGCGCTCGGCGGGCCGCACATCACGGTCGCCGCCATCGCCGGGCTCGACGCCACGCCCGCAGGCTCCCCCGCCGCCTACGTGCGCGACCTGGCCGCCGCCGTCCTCGACGCCTGGGACACCCCCGAGGGGCGCCGGCTCGCCAGCCTCGCCGCCCGCGACGGGCTCATGCACGACCCCGCGCTCGCCGACGCCATCGACGCCTCCCTGGAGCACCTGGCCGGGGTGTTCCGGCGCTGGCTGGACGACGGGCTGATCCGCGACGACCTGGGCGACGCGGACGACCTCGCGTACGCGTTGCTCTCGCCCATCGCGCACGCCCGCGTGCTGTGGCTGCACGACGACGCCACCCCCGCCCAGCGCGACAAGGCCCGCGAGCGCGCCCTGCGCCACGCCGACCTGTTCGCCCGGGCCGTCACGCCGCCGGCGGCGCACGGCTGACGGCCGACCGGCGGCGTTCAGCGTACGAAGAGGGCCCCCACGGCGTGGGGCACGGCGGCGAGGGCGACGCCGGCGAGCAGCACCGCGGTGTCGGCCCGGGTCCACGGCGCGGGCTCGGCCCAGCTGCGGGTGCGGGCGCGGGCGAACCCCCGGGCGTCCATGGCCACGGCCAGGCCGGTGGCGTCGCGCAGGGTGGCGACGAGGAGCGCGAACGTGATCGACGCCGCGTACCGCGCACGCGAGACGGGCCCCCGGCCGGGCCCGGAACCGCGAGCCCGCCTCGCCCGGGCCAGCTCGTGCCAGGTCCGGCCGAGCTGGTCGAAGCGGTGCAGCGCGGCGGCGAGCGACACCGCGAACCGGTGCGGCAGCCGCAGGCGCTGGCCGAGCTGCCCGGCCAGCGCCGCCGGGTCGACCAGGGGCGCCACGGCCGCTCCGGGAAGCGCGAGCACGACGATGCGGAGCCCGGCCACGACGGCGGCCTCCAGGTGCCGGCCGCCGAGGAGCCAGCTGGAGTACGCGACCGAGAGGGCCCCGGCGGCCACGGCGGCGAACCGGGCGGGCGGACCGGAGCGCGCCGGGAGCAGGATCACGCCGGCGACCAGGTAGCAGCCGAGGGTGATCACCGCGCCGGTGAGGTCCCGGATGCCCAGGGACGCGACGAGGGCCAGCAGGCTGACGGCGATGAGCACCAGCGGGTTGACGCGCGCCAGGACGCCGGTCACCGGGCCCGCCCCGGGTCGAGGGCGTGCCGGTGGTCGGCGAGCCCGATCAGGTGCGGGTCGTGGGTGGAGACCGCTACGGTGGCGCCGCTGCGGGCGCTCGCGCGCACCCACCCGGCGACGGCGGCCCAGGTGTGGCGGTCCTGCCCGACGGTGGGCTCGTCGAGCAGGACGAGCGGGGGCCGGTGCGCGAGGGCTGCGGCGAGGGCGAGCCGCCGCTGCTCGCCGCCGGAGAGCCGGTACGGGCTCGCGTCGGCGAGCGCGGTGAGGCCGAGCAGGTCCATGATCGCCTCCGGGTCGACCGGGATGCCGAGCCGCGTGCCGGTGTGCGCGATCTCGGCCCGGACGGTGGCGGCGAGGAACCCGTGCTCGGGGTGCTGCGGCACCCACCCGGCGAGGCGGGCGAGCGCGGCCGACCGCAGCCGGTGCGGTGGCGCGGGCAGCCCGGTGATCTCGCCCCGGGCGGGGCGGACGAGGCCGGCCAGCGCCGCGACGAGCGTGGACTTGCCCGCACCCGACGGGCCCGTGAGCACGGTGGTCCGGCCCGGGGGGAGGGTGGCCGTGACGGCGTCGAGCGCCGTCACGGTGACGGTCGCGCGCAGGCGGCGGACGGTGAGGTCGACGCCGAGCTCCCGCGCGCGCACCGTCGGCCCCGGCCCGCCGGGCGCGACCAGGGCGTCCGCGACCGGCTGCGGCCGGGGCGGCGGCAGGTCCGGCATCCAGATCCCGGTGTGCGCGAGCGGTCCGGTCAGGTCGCGGAAGGCGGCCGGGCTTACGGCGTGCGTGATCTCGCCGGCCCGGCCGAGGACGACGATCCGGTCGAGGTGGGGCAGCCAGGGTCCGATGTGGTGGTCGGCGACCACGAGCGAGACGTCGCTGCCGGCCAGGCTGTGCGCCACCGCGGCCCGCACGGCCGCGGCTCCGGCGGGGTCGAGCATCGAGGTGGGCTCGTCGAGCAGCATGAGGCCCGGCCGCAGCGCCAGCACGCCGGCGAGGGCGAGCCGTTGCAGTTCGCCGCCGGACAGGGCGGAGGTCGGCCGGTCCACCGGGTAGGTGAGGCCGACCCGTTCGAGGCTGTCGTGCACGCGCCGCCAGATCTCGTCCCGGGGCATCCGCGCGTTCTCGGGGCCGAAGGCGACGTCCCGCCCGATGCGGTCGGCGACGACCGCCGCGCCGGGATGCTGCAGCACCAGGCCGATGCCGCCGTCGACCAGCACCTCTCCGCTCCGCCTGCCGGGCACGGCCTCGCCGAGCACGCCGGCGAGCGCGTGGATGACGGTCGTCTTCCCCGCGCCGCTCGGGCCGACGAGGCCGACGCGTTCCCCGGCCCCGATGTCGAGGTCGAGTCCCTCGACGACCGGCGCGGGCCGGCCGAGCGGCCACCAGCCGAAGCCGCGCAGCCGGGCGCGTGCCCGGGTCATCGCAGGCGCGCCGCGGCGCGATCGTGGTGCTCCCGCCCCGGTCCGAAGGCGTCCAGCGCCCCGGTCCGCGCCAGCGAGCGCACCACCGCCCAGCCGCCGAGCCCGGCGACCAGGGCTCCCGAGACGCCGAAGAAGCCCAGGTGGGCGAGCCTGTAGCCGAGCGCCCATTCGGGGTAGTACACCGCCCACTCGTACAGGGCCTCACCGGCGGCCGCGACCGTGCCGGCGAGCATCGCCACCACGGGCCCGAAGCGCCGGTAGAGGAACAGGGCGAGCACGAGCTCCGCGCCCGCGCCCTGGATGGCGCCGGAGATCACGTTGGTGAACCCCCATCCGTTGCCGAGCAACGCCTCCACCGAGGAGGCCACCACCTCGGTCAGCAGCGCCGCCCCCGGCTTGCGGACGATCAGCCCGCCGAGCAGGCCGCCGAGCAGCCAGGCGCCGCCGAAGATCCCTTTGCTCGGCGGGAACGCGAACGCCGCGGCGCCGCTCAGCACGTGATAGAGCTGGTCCCAGCCCCAGAACACGACGCCGACCGCGACACCGAGCATCACGACCGTGACCAGGTCGATCGTGCGATACCGCAGCCGAGCCACCGGGTTGTCCAACATTGCGGGCACCTTCCTCCGCCGGGCGCCTTCCATCGCCGGCGCCGGCGTTCCTTGCGCGATCAGTGGGGGTCGAGCCCGAGCAGCCGCAGTGCGGCGGCGGCCTGCTCGCGGGCGCGGCTCTCGGTGGGGGCCGGGAGCAGGCCGAGCAGGCGCCGGCGGTGCGGCTCCCCGAGCAGCAGCGCGAACAGGGCCTCCGCGAGCGCCGGGTCCGGCTCGGGCAGCCGGGTGAGCAGCGCCGCGACGTACTCGTCCGGGCCCTCGCGGTAGAACCTGGCCGCGAGGCCCGGGAACGCGCCAGCCTCGGCGATCATGAGCCGGTGCAGCCCGACGGCCTCGTCGGAATGCAGCGTGAACACGATCCGGGTGGCGAGCCGCGCCAGCGTCTCGTCCTCGCCCGCGACGGGCTCCAGCGTGCGCCGGCGCAGCCGCTCCACGGCGGCGGCGAAGATCTCGGGCTTGTCGCCGACGTAGGAGTAGACGGTGCGCTTGGTCACCTTCGCGGCGGCCACCAGCCTGTCGATGGACATGCCCTGGTAGCCGTCGGCGACGAACAGCCGCACGGCGGCGTCCAGGATCTCGTCGCGGCGCCGTTCCCGCTCGTCCGCGGTGGGCCGGCCCCGCTTGCGCTCCACGACCACCGTGCCCTCCTTCGTCAGCCTGTAATGAAACGGTACGGGTGTCATTATGGGGCAGCCGTGACCGGCCGCCGCCGCGGGGGTCAGGGGGCGGGCCACTCGCCGGCGAGGATCGACCAGACCTCGCTGTCGTGCCGCACCCCGCGATACGGGTAGCGTCCGCGCAGCACGCCGTCGCGGGTCATGCCGAGCCTGCGCGCCGCCGCGATGCTGCGCGCGTTGCCGGGCGAGACCCACCACTCCACCCGGCTCATCCCGCGCCGCGTGAACGCCCAGTCGATGAGCGCGCGGCAGGCCCGGTTGACCAGGCCTCGGCCCGTGCCGGCCGCCTCCAGCCAGCAGCCGATCTCGCACACCCCGGAGGCGGCGTCGAAGCTGGTGAACATGACGCCGCCGACCAGGGTGCCGTCGAGCCAGATGCCGTAGATGCGGCCGCTGTCCTGGGCCTGCCTGTCGGCGTAGCGCTGCAGGACGGCCGTGGCGGAGGCGAGGTCGGTGCTCTGCGACGCCCACGGGATCCACGGATCCACGTCGGGGCGCGCCCGGTCGATGTGGGCCAGGAACTCCTCGGCGTTCCAGGGCTCCAGGGGGCGGAGCTGGGCGTCGTCGGCGAGCGGCAGTGCGAACACGGGCAACCTCGATCTCGGGGGTACGTAACGAGCGTTCGGTATGTAAGCTAGCACCATGCCGCCCGCACCCGGAGACCGCGATGCCCGCCGCGAGGACGTCTCGCAGGCCGTCTGGCGCATCCTGGCCGATCACGGGTTCGGCGGGCTGACCCTGCGGGCCGTCGCCGCCGAGATGGGGGTGTCGACGGGGATGCTCATGCACTACTTCCCCACCAAGCGGGCCCTGGTCGGGCACGCCCTGCACCTGCTCGAACAGCACACCTCCGCGCGCCCGCGCCGCCCGCGTCCGGCCGAGGGCGCCGCCGCGCTGCGGGCCGTGCTGCTGGACGTCCTGCCGCTCACGCCCGACGACGCCGCCCGCAACCGCGTCTGGGTCAGCTCCTGGGACCTGGCCCTGGCCGACGACGGGCTGCGCGCCGACCAGGCCGGCCGCTACGTCCGCATGCGCGCGGCGATCCGCCCGCACCTGGAGGCCGCGCGCCGTCTCGGCGAGCTGCCCCCGGAGGCCGACCTCGACCGGCTGGCGGCCACGGCGGTCGCGTTCGTCCACGGCTTGGTCGTGCAGGCCCTCTTCGACGCCGAGCGCTTCCCGCCCGACACGCAGACCGCCATGCTCGACGACTTCCTCGCGTCCCTGCTGTCCGAAACTCCCGGCGGGTCAGCCGGCTGAGGGGATGCGGGCCACCATGCGCTCCATCCCGTTGACCCAGTTGTCCCGCAGTGCCTGGGCGGCCTGACCGTGGTCGCCGGCCAGCAGCAGCTCGGCCACCCGGCGGTGCTCGGCGGCCTCGCGCTCCAGGGGCGTCTCGTCACCGGCCAGCACGTGGGCGTAGCGCCGCAGCCCGGCCTTGACGCTGGTGATGAGGTCGAGCAGGCGTTCGTTGCGGCAGCCGCTGAGCAGCAGGTCGTGCCACTCGTCGTCGTGACGCTCTATGACCTGCTGCTCGGCCACCCGGTCGGGGAACTCACGGGCCAGCCTGAGCAGCTCGGGCGCGACGCGGCGCAGGTGGGCCGGGTCTGACGAGTCGAGGGCCAGCACCTCCAGGGCGGCGAGGATCTCGCACAGCTCCCGGAACTCCTTGCGGCTGACCGGCGCGAAGCGGAAGCCGCGGCCCTGGTTGCTCTCCAGGACTCCCTCGCCGGCGAGGGTGATGAGGGCCTCGCGGAGCGGGGTGCGGCTCACTCCCAGCTCGCCGGCCAGAGCGGCCTCGTTGATGTCGGTGCCGGCGACGAAGTCGCCGCGGTCGATCCTGGCAAGCAGCTCTTCCCTGATCTGCTCGCGCAGCGGTCGCCGCTCGATGGGCATGGCGCTCCTTCGGGGATTAGTGGCGAGGCCGATTCTACCTCTTGACGTGATACAAAATGCTGCACTATGAATTCTGAATACAAAATATCACATGGCTTTGGAACGACCCAGGAAGGAGGCCGGGAGTGGGGCTGACCCGAGTGCCGGGGCTGCTGTTCGGCGGCGACTACAACCCTGAGCAGTGGCCGGAGGAGGTCTGGGCCGAGGACGTGCGGCTCATGGCCGAGGCCGGGGTCAACATGGCGACCGTCGCCGTGTTCTCCTGGTCACGCCTGGAGCCGAGCCGGGGATCGTACGACTTCGGCTGGCTGGACCGGGTGCTCGGCCTGCTGCACGAGCACGGCGTGGCCGCCGACCTGGCGACCGCCACCGCGACCCCGCCGCCGTGGCTGGTGCGCGAGCACCCCGAGGTCATGCCCGTCGACGCGCGGGGCGTGCGGCTGGAGTTCGGCTCCCGCCAGGGCTACTGCCCCAGCTCGCCGGTCTTCCGCGAGCACGCCGTACGGCTGGCGGCGGCGATGGCGGAGCGCTACGGCGACCACCCGGCGCTGGCGATGTGGCACGTCGGCAACGAGTACGCCGACCACACGCTCGAATGCTTCTGCCCCGAGTCCGCCCGCCACTTCCGCGCCTGGCTGCGCGAGCGCTACGGCGACGTCGGCGCGCTCAACGCGGCCTGGGGCACCTCCTGCTGGGGCCAGCACTACACCGCGATCGACCAGGTGGAGCCGCCGCGCCAGGCGCCCGGCCCGGTCAACCCGGCCCAGCTGCTCGACTGGCGGCGGTTCTGCAGCGACGCGCTGCTGGAGCTGTTCACGGCGGAGCGCGACGTGCTGCGCGAGCGCACCCCCGGCGTCCCCGTCACCACGAACTTCATGAGCATCCTGCACGGCCTCGACTACTGGAAGTGGGCCGAGGCCGAGGACCTGGTGAGCGACGACGCCTACCCCGACCCGGCCGACCCGGACTCGCACGTGGCGGTGGCGCTCAGCTACGACCTGATGCGCTCGCTCAAGGGCCGGCCGTGGCTGCTGCTGGAGTCGGCCCCGTCGGCGGTGTCCTGGCGCGAGGTGAACGTCCCCAAACCGCCCGGCATGATGCGGCTGCACAGCCTTCAGGCGGTCGCGCACGGCGGCGACGGCGTGATGTTCTTCCAGTGGCGCCAGGCCCGCTACGGCCCGGAGAAGTTCCACTCGGCCCTCCTCCCCCACGGCGGCACCGGCACCCGGGGCTGGCGCGACACGCTGGCGCTCGGCGCCGACCTGCGGCGGCTGGCCGAGGTCGCGGGCACCGGCACGCCCGCCGAGGTGGCGCTCGTGCTCGGCTGGGACAGCTGGTGGGGCCTGGAGGCGCCGGAGTCGATGCCGTCGTCCCGGCTCAGGCTCAAGGAGCTGCTGCTGTCGTGGTACCGGCCGCTGCACGCCCGGGGCGTCGCCGTGGACCTGGTGCCGCCGGGCCGCGACCTGTCGGGCTACCGCGCCGTCATCGTGCCGAACCTCTACCTGTGCACGGACGAGCAGGCCAAGGCGCTCGCGACGGTCACCGGCGAGCTGGTCGTGGGCCCGTTCAGCGGCGTGGTCGACGAGGCCGACCAGGTGCACCCCGGCGGCCCTCCCGGCCCGCTGCGCGACCTGCTCGGCGTGGACGTCGAGGAGTTCTGGCCGCTGCCCGACGGCGTCACCCAGCGGGTGCGCCACGCGGACGGCGGCACGGGCCAGGCCCGCACCTGGGCGGAGTGGCTGCGCCCGCACGACGGCGCCGAGGTCCTGGCCCGCTACGAGGGCGGCGACCTGGACGGGCTGCCCGCCGTCGTCAGGAAGGGCTCGGTCACGTACGTGAGCTGCCTGCTCGACGACGTCACGCCGGTGCTCGGCCGCGTCCTGCCGGGCGTGGCGTCGATCGACGTGCCGCCGGGCGTCGAGGCCGTCCGGCGCGAACGCCACCTGTTCCTGCTCAACCACACGATCACCCCGCGACGGGTCACGCTGCCGGAGCCCGGCACGGACCTGCTCACCCGGACCCGCATGCGCGGCGAGATCGAGCTCGCGCCGCGCGACGCCGTAGTGCTCAGGATCGAAGGAGACACGTGACGCACCCGTACATCCCGAACGCCGAACCCGGCGTGCGGGCCGAGATGCTCGCCGCGATCGGCGCGGCGAGCGTCGAGGAGTTCTACGCCGACATCCCCGCCGAGCTGCGCCTGAACCGGCCGCTCGACCTGCCCGCGCCGTTCGTCGCCGAGCAGGACCTGGTCCGTCACATGGAGGGCCTGCTCGGCCGCGACACCGGGACGGACCGGGCGCTGAGCTTCCTCGGCCACGGCTGCTACCCGCACTACGTGCCCGCGGTGTGCGACGAGGTCAACTCCAGGAGCGAGTTCCTGACCGCGTACGCGGGCGAGCCGTACGAGGACCACGGCCGCTTCCAGGCGCTGTTCGAGTACGTCAGCATGATGGGCGAGCTGCTGGAGATGGACGTCGTCAACGTCCCGACCTACGACGGCTTCCAGGCGGCGGGCACCGCGCTGCGCATGGCCTGCCGCTACACCGGGCGGTCGAAGGTGCTGGTCAGCGCCGCGATCACCGCCGACAAGCTGAGCAAACTGCGTGACTTCCTCGCCCCGGACGTCGAGGTGACGCTCGCCCCGGTCGGCCGCGACGGCGAGATCGCGGTGCCCGGCCTCGACGGCTCGTACGCGGCGATCTACCTGGAGACGCCGAACGTCTACGGCGTCGTCGAGACGCGCGGGCGCGAGCTCGCCGACCTGGCGCACGCCCACGGCGCGCTGCTCGTGGTGGGCGCCGACCCGATCTCGCTCGGCGTGCTGGCGCCGCCCGCCTCGTACGGGGCCGACATCGTCTGCGGCGACATCCAGTCGCTGGGCATCCACCAGAACTACGGCGGCGGCCACGCCGGCTACATCGCCACCCACGACCACGAGCCGCTGGTGGCGGAGTTCCCGTCGCGGCTGTTCGGCATCGCGCCGACCAAGGTGCCGGGCGAGTACGGGTTCGGCGACGTCTTCTACGACCGCACCTCCTTCGCCCACCGCGAGGACGGCAAGGAGTGGGTGGGCACCGCCGCCGCGCTCTGGGGCATCACGGCCGGCGTCTACCTGGCGCTGATGGGCCCGCAGGGCATGCGGGAGGTCGGCGAGACCGTCCTGGCCCGCACCCGCTACGCCATGGACGCGCTGGCCCGGCACGTCACCGTGCTGCACCCCGGGGCCGTCCACTTCCGCGAGTTCGCCGTCGAGGTGCCCTCCAGCGCGGCCCTGCTCGCCGGGCTGCGCGAGCGCGGCATCTACGGCGGCGTCCCGCTCGACGGCACCACCGTCCTGGTCTGCGTGACCGAACGCCACTCCATCGCCGACATCGACCGGCTCGCCGCAGCCGTACAGGAGACGCTGTGAACCCCGCGGAGTCCTTCGCCAAGCTCCCCGTCGCCCCCAAGCCGCCGCTGCGCCGCTTCCACCAGGCACGATGGGACGAGCCGATCATCTTCGAGCTGTCCTCGCCGGGCCGCCGCGGCGTCGCCGTGCCCGAGCCGGGCGCCCCGGCCGTCGAGCTGCCCGACGCGGTGCGCCGGGCGGCGCCGCCGAAGCTGCCCGAGATGTCGCAGCTGCACGTGCTGCGCCACTACCTGCGGCTGTCGCAGGAGAACCTGGGCGTGGACCTCAACATCGACGTCGGCCAGGGCACCTGCACGATGAAGTACAGCCCGAAGGTCAACGACCGCTTCGCCGGGATGGTGGCGGAGCTGCACCCGCTGCAGCCCGAGGAGACCGTGCAGGGCGTGCTGGAGCTCTACTGGCGGCTGGAGCGGATGCTGGCGGAGATCTCCGGGATGGCCCGGGTCTCGCTGCAGCCGGGGTCGGGGTCGGCCGCCATCTACGCCAACATCGCGATGATCCGCGCCTACCACGCCTCGCGCGGCGAGAGCCACCGCGACCAGGTCATCACCACGATGTTCTCGCACCCGTCGAACGCGGCCTGCGCCAAGACCGCCGGGTACGAGGTGATCACGCTGATGCCGGACGCCGAGGGGCTGCCGGACATCGAGGCACTGCGCGCGGCCGTCGGCCCGCGCACCGCCGCCCTGATGATCACGAACCCGGAGGACACGGGCATCTTCAACCCGCGCATCCAGGAGTTCGTCGGCCTGGTGCACGAGGCGGGCGGGCTGGCCTGCTACGACCAGGCGAACGCCAACGGCATCCTGGGCATCACCCGGGCCCGTGACGCCGGGTTCGACCTGTGCCACTTCAACCTGCACAAGACGTTCTCCACGCCGCACGCGTGCGGCGGGCCGGCGGCGGGGGCGTGCGGCGTCTCCGAGGAGCTGGCGCCGTTCCTGCCCGGCCCGGTCGTCGGCTTCGACGGCGAGACGTACCGGCTGGAGACGCCGGCCGCGTCGATCGGGAAGGTGCGGCCGTTCCTGGGCGTCACCCCGAACATTGTCCGCGCGTACGCGTGGATCATGGCGCTGGGCGCCGAGGGGCTGCGGCAGGTGGCCGAGACGGCGGTGCTCAACAACAACTACCTCATGCACCGCATCCTCGACATTCCCGGCGCTTCGGCGCCCTGGGGGCGGCGGCGGGTCGAGCAGGTGCGCTACTCGTGGCAGGAGCTCACCGAGGAGACCGGGGTGCACTCCGAGGAGATCGGCGTGCGGGCCGCCGACTTCGGCGTGCACTACTGGACGAGCCACCACCCGTACGTGGTGCCCGAGCCGTTCACGCTGGAGCCGACCGAGTCGTACTCCAAGGAGGACCTCGACGAGTACGCGGCCATCCTGGCGCACGTGGCGTCCGAGGCCCGCAGCGACCCGGCCTTCGTCAAGGAGGCCCCGTACAACCAGACCGTCCACAAGATCGACATGACGTCGCTCGACGACCCCGCGGAGTGGGCGCCCACCTGGCGCGCCTACGTGCGCAAGCACCTGGCATGACCGGGCAGCCGGCGATCGGGCTGGTCGTCAACCCGGTCGCCGGGCTGGGCGGCGCGGCCGGGCTCAAGGGCAGCGACGGCGCCGCGGCGCAGCGCGCGGCCCTGGCCAGGGGCGCGGTGCCCAGGGCGGCCGAGCGGGCGGCGCGGTGATCACGGTGCTGCAGCAGACCGGCAAGCTCCAGCTCGCCGT
>NZ_JBEZZG010000053.1:0-43433 GCF_040639085.1 Nonomuraea sp. NPDC023979 | reverse complement strand
TGGGGTGGGTGTGGTTGATTAGGACACCGCCTCAAAATATCACCCACACGGCCCCGACATTCAGTGTCGGGGCCTTCTCTGCGTTGTATGGCGAAGTAGGCCCTCGGGGGTAATCCCGGGGGCCTTTTCGCGTTCTGGGGACGAACCGGCCCTGCCCCTCGAGCGGGGCAGGGCCGGAGGGTGGTCAGCGGGGCGGCAGGACGAGGAGGGCGTCGCCGACGGCGCGTTCGCGGCCGTCCGCCGGCTGGTTGACGACCTTCTTGCCCACGACCATCGCCGTCGACCCGCCGCCGTCCAGGTTGATGGCCTGGGTGGCGCCGAGCCAGCGCATGAGCTGGGCCGCCTCGGTGAAGCTCGCGCCGACCGTGATGCCGGGCTTGCGGCCGTCGATGGTGGCGAGGATGAGGCTGCCGTTGCGGGTTGTGCCGAGCAGGGTGCGCGGGTGGCGGCGCAGGATCATGTTGACTGAGTCGTGGCCGTCGCGCTTGGCCGTGATCTTGGTGCGGCCGTTGCGGACCAGGCCGACGCCGCCGGCGACCACGTGGAGGTCGGGCGTCAGCTTGATGGTCTTGCCGGTGCGCAGGTCGGTGAGCTTGGTCAGCACCTGGACGCTGCCGCCTTCGACGGCGTGCTCGGCGAGCCAGTCGGCCGCCGCGCCGCTGCCGTGCAGGACGCGCCCGCCCTTGGGCACCGCGTAGCCGGAGGCGCGCACGCCGACGACCTTGCCGGCCGCGTCGAGGACGACGTCGGCGCCGCCGTTCGCGGGGGTCTTGGCGCCGTACTCCTCGGTGTAGAGGACGAGCTCGTCGGTGGCGGCGGCGCGGTTGACGCCGGCGACCGGGGCGCGGGCGCCGTCGTGGGAGACGGCGGTGACGGCCGACTTGAGCTCGGTGATGCGGGCCGTACGCCCGCGCAGGACGACGGCGGAGCGGCCGGGGACGGCCTCGCTGAGCAGGCGGCCCGCGACCACGGAGGCGCCGACGGGCTCGCCGCGCAGCTCCTTGGCGGTGTGGATGTTGAAGAAGCCGCCGTTGATGGCCGCGATGGCGCCCTGCGCCTTGGCCATTGCGGAGACGGTCTCCCGCTTGGCGACGCTGGTGCCCAGGGAGGCGGCGTACGAGCCGCGGAACGTGCGGGCGTCGATCATGACGACCTTGACGTTCCACGGGCCGGTGGTCTTGAGGCCGTCGTCGCCGAGGTAGTCGGTCTTGACCTTGAGCCCGGCTTCCTTGAGCTTCTTGGCCGTCTTGTCGGCCTCGGCCTTGTCCTTGAAGGACCACAGGCCGACGCGGACCATGTAGATCTCCTGGGCGGGCGCGTCGGCGACCTGCGGGCGGATGACCTTCTGCAGGCTCGCGGTCTCGCCGGCGGCCTCGACCTCGGCCACCCTGGCCTCCGCGGTGGCGCGGGTGCCGTAGTCGCGGCCGCTGGGCATGAGCACGGTCACCGTGTAGCCGTCGGTGGCGCTGCCGGCCTTCACGTCGTACAGGTCGATCCCGGGCGCGACGGCGGTCATGGTCTTGGTGGGCGCCGAGCGGGGGCCGAGCGGGAACTTGGCCGACGGGAACTTCACCGCCACCTGCTCCGCGGCGGCGCCTGGCACGGTGGTCACCGTGAACGTCGCGGCCATGGCCAAGCCGGCGACGATGGTGCGTCGAGACATCAGAACTCCAGAGGGCGGAAAACAATCCGACCCATCCTGGCGTGATCTTGGTCCCGGGGTCCTCGAAACACGCCAAACGGTGGAAGAGGTTACGAGATTGACACCGGGTATGGCTGGCATCTTTGATCCGCCCATACAATGGGTGCATGAAGCGCATCAGCATGTGGTGGTGGCCGCGAGACGGCCACTGACATCCGCATGCACGGGCCGTCCTCAGGGCGGCCCGGCGCGACGGGCTCCTCCCTGGGACGGCATGAACACCTCAGGAGGAGCAGAGCATGAACCACGTCGTTCTCACCGGTGACCGCCCGACCGGGCCGCTGCATCTGGGCCACTACTTCGGCTCGTTGGCCAACCGGGTGCGGCTGCAGGACACGTACGAGATGTATGTGTTGATCGCCGACTATCAGGTGATCACCGATCGGGATCTGCCGGGGGCGATCCAGCAGAACATCGACGCGTTGCTGCTGGACTACCTGGCGGTCGGCATCGACCCGGCGAAGGTGACGATCTTCCAGCACAGCGCGATCCCCGAGCTCAACCAGCTCATGCTGCCGTTCCTGAGCCTGATCTCGGTGGCCGAGCTGGGGCGCAACCCCACGGTCAAGGACGAGATCGCGCACAGCAGCCAGCAGGTGGTGAGCGGGCTCATGTTCACCTACCCGGTGCACCAGGCGGCCGACATCCTGTTCTGCAAGGGCACGATGGTGCCCGTCGGAAAGGACCAGTTGCCGCACGTGGAGACGACCAGGCTGGTGGCGCGGCGGTTCAACGAGCGGTACGGGCCGGTGTTCCCGGTGCCCGAGGCCATGATGGGCGAGCAGCCGCTGCTGCCGGGACTCGGCGGCGGCAAGATGAGCAAGAGCCGGGGCAACGCGATCGCGCTGTCGGCCACCGAGGACGAGACGGCGGCGCTGATCCGCAAGGCGCCCACCGACTCCGAGCGGCTGATCACCTTCGACCCGGAGAACCGGCCGGGCGTGGCGAGCCTGCTCACGCTGGCGTCCCTGTGCCTGGGGCGGACACAGCAGGAGCTCGCCGACGAGATCGGCGACGGGGGCGCGTCGCGGCTCAAGGCGCTGGCGACCGAGGCGGTCAACGAGTTCCTGGTCCCGATCCGGGCGCGGCGCCGCGAGCACACCGTGGCGGAGGCCAGGGAGGTGCTCGGCGAGGGCAACGCGGCGGCCCGCGAGCGGGCGATCAAGACGCTGGACGAGGTGCGTGCCGCGATGGGGTTCTAGCGAGGGCGAGCTGGGTGACGGGGGAGCGCCAGGGGCGGCGGTGGCGCGGCCGCTCGAAGCCCGCCTCCCGCAGCAGGTCCGCGACCTGTGAGAACGCGCGCACCCGGCCGCCGCCGGCGACGAGGTAGTTGAGGTCCAGCAGCCGCATCAGGCCGCGGCTGGCCCGCCCGGGTAAGAGGCGGTCGCCGAACTGGTCGCCGATGGCCACGACGCCGCCGGGGTTCAGGGCGGCGGACACCCGGCGCAGCAGCGCCGCCGTCTCGGCGTCGTCCAGCAGGTGGATGACGTTGAACAGCAGGACGACGTCGTAGCCGTCGCCCAGGTCGCCGTTCAGGAACGAGCCGGCGCGCAGCGTCAGGCGGGGGTGCTCGGCCGCCGACAGGAGCGCCTGCGGCAGGTCGAGCACGGTGGCGCGCAGCGCCGGATGGCGGCGCAGCAGCGCCACGCTGTAGAGGGCGTGGCCGCCGCCCACGTCGAGCAGCCGCCGGGCGTGCCGGGGAACGGGGATGGCGCGGGCCGCCGCCGGGGCCTGCTGCCCGGCGAGCGCCGCCGTCCACGCCTGGAACGAGCGCGACAGCTCCGGGTCCTGCTCGGTCAGCGTGTAGAGGGGGACGGGCGGCGTGCCGTCGCGGACGGCCTTCTCGGTCTCCGGCCAGATCACGCACGCCGTACGCTCCCAGAACGTGAGCCCCTCCAGCAGGCTGGTGGCCGAGCCGGTGACGAGCCAGCGGCGGGAGGCGCGCGTGAGCGCGTAGCGCCCGCGCCGCCGGCGCAGGTAGCCGAGCGCGGCGAGGCTGTCGAGCAGCACCCGGGCGGCGCGCCCGTCCAGGCCGCGGGCGGCGGCCAGCTCGTCGCCGGTCAGCGGCCCGTCGCGCAGCGCGTCGAACAGGCCCAGCCGCGCCGCCGCGACGATCGCGTGCACGCCCAGGGCGCCGAAGTAGTCGAACATCGGGGGAACGAGCGACAGCCGGTGGGCCGCCGCCTCCAGGGGGTTGTAGAAGAGGGGCACACCGCAGACGCTAGGCGGCGCGACCTCATTCGGGGCGGGCGTTGCGGCGGAACGACTCCAGGGCCAGCAGCGCGACGTGCAGCGACAGGCAGGACTCCGAGTCGTCCAGGTCGGTGTCGAGGATGCGCTCCAGGCGGCGCAGCCGGTCGTAGAAGGCGGGCCTGGACAGGTGGGCCTTCTGCGCGGCCACGGCCTTGTTGCGCCCGGCGTCGAGGTAGATGCGCAGGATGCGGGTCAGGTCGCCGCCGCGCTGGGCGTCGTGCGCCAGCAGCGCGCCCAGCTCGCGCTCGGCGAACGTCTGCAGCCTGGCGTCGTCGCGCAGCAGGTGGAGCAGCCCGCGCAGCCGCAGGTCGGGCAGCCGGTAGAAGGGGCGGCCGTCGGGCTGGCGGACCGCGACGTCGGCCACCTGCTCGGCCTCCAGGAAGCTGCGCCGCACGTCGCGGATCGACTCGACCACCGAGCCGGAGGCGAGCACGAACGCGCCGCCGGACTTCGACAGGGCGCGCAGCCGCTCGGCGAGCGAGGTCAGCGCGGGCTCGACGGCGGTGCGCGGCGGCAGCGGCAGCAGCACGCCCACGCGGTCCTGGTCGAGGGCGCCCACGAGGGCGGGCAGCCGGGCCTCGCGGCAGGCGGCGGCGGTGGCCTCGGCCAGCTCCCCGAGCTCGGCCTGCCCGTCGAGCGCCTGCTCGGCCAGGTCGGTCGGGCGGATGACGACGCTGACGAGCCTGCGGCCGGTGAGCGGGACGCCGACGGCCCTGGCGCGGGCGGCGGCCTCGTCGGGGTCGGCGTAGGCGTGGGTGAGGATGCCGGTGATGATCGTGCCGTGCGCCTGGCGTTCGAGCGATTCCTGGTGGCGTTCCAGCAGGCGGCCGAGGGCGAGCGTGGTGGCGGCGCGCTCGGCCAGCACCAGCTCGCGCGGCGAGGGCTGGGCGTCGCACAGCAGGATGAGGCGCCCCCAGTCCTGGCCGCGGGCGCCGACGGTGGTGACGAGCCAGCCGGAGGCGGCGTCGTAGGCGGTGCGCTCGGCCGGGGCGACCGCGCGGGACCTGGTCTCCCA
Source organism: Nonomuraea sp. NPDC023979 (assembly GCF_040639085.1). Taxonomy (NCBI): domain Bacteria; kingdom Bacillati; phylum Actinomycetota; class Actinomycetes; order Streptosporangiales; family Streptosporangiaceae; genus Nonomuraea; species Nonomuraea sp. NPDC023979. The sequence goes on along the minus strand of NZ_JBEZZG010000053.1, from coordinate 38,463 downwards.
GCCGGCCAGCAGCGTGCCGGTGTCGCGGCCCGCCGACTCGCAGGCCAGCACCTGGTGGGCGAGGTTCTCCAGCAGGACCGGGCGGCCCGACAGCCGGGAGACCTGGGCCAGCACCTCGGCCGGTGAGGCGCCCTCGACCGACAGCTCGGTGAACACCTCGTGCAGTTGCTCGGAGGCGCGCAGCTCCTCCAGCTGGATGTCGATGATCCGGGCGTGGACGGCCTCGGTGATCTGCACGAACGGGGTCTCGCGGGTCAGCACGACCAGCGGCAACCCGTGCTCCTCGGCCGTCTTGACCACGGCGCGGGGCAGCTCGTGGACGAAGCGGCGGCCCAGCTCGACGATGAGGCCGGAGACGCCGACGGACGACAGCTCGCCGATGTAGTCGGCCAGCTTGTCGGGGTCGTCGGGCAGGGCCACGCCGGTGGTGAGCACCAGCTCGCCGCCGCGCAGCAGTTGCGCGATGTCGGCGATCTCGCCCACGTGCACCCACCGCACGCGGGTGTCGAGCCGGTCCGCGCCCGCGACCACGCGCGGGTTGCCCCGGCGGACGCTCTCCAGGGCGAGGATGTCGGCGATGGTGGGGAGCACGAGCCGAGCCTATCCGATCAGCTTGTAAGATCGAGTCCGCGCAGGCTGACAATCTGCTAGGCGACCAGGCGTGCCGTGAGCCCGTCGAGCACCGCGTCGAGCCCGAAGCTGAAGGCCATCTCGCGCACCGCGTCAGTGTCGGAGCTCTGCACCTCGTTCATGCGGCTCGCCAGGTCCGGATAGTCGGCGGCCAGCAGGGCGACCGTCTCGCGGATGCTCTCGTCGGGATAGTCGGTCTCGGCGACCTTCTGGGCCCAGGCGACCTCCGGGATCGTGATGCCGAACACGTACGAGGTCAGCGTGGTGTTGGCGTAGTCGATCTCCAGCCCTTCGAAGCCGGCCAGGTGGAAGCTCCTGCGCAGGGTGTCGGCGGCGCCGAGCGCGTTGGGGCCGAGCGCGGGCAGGCGGCCGATGAGCGAGGCCGACCAGGGGTGGCGCAGGATCACCCGGCGCATGTCGTGGGCGAAGGCCGACGCGGTGACCCGCCAGGTCTCCGCCGTGGGCTCGGGCAGCCGCAGCTCGCCCCAGATCTCGTCGTAGACCAGCTCCAGCAGCTCCTCCTTGTTGGCCACGTACCAGTAGATGCTGGTCGCGCCCGCGCTCAGCTTGGCGCCGAGCCTGCGCATGCTGAGTCCGTCGAGGCCGTCGGCGTCGAGCAGCTCGACGGCGGCGTGGACGATCTCGTCGCGGCTGCGGCCGGTGCTCTTGGCGGGACGGGCTTCCCGGAGCCAGACGGTGCTGAACTGCTTGGTCATGCTCCCAGGATAATTCCACTCGCACACTGTACGAGTGTTGTCGTACAGTGTGCGAGTGGAATCGAACGCTGTGCGAGACCCCCGTCGCTGGTGGGTCCTCGCCGTACTCTGTCTGTCGCTGCTCGTGCTGTCCGTCGACGGCACGGTGCTCAATCTGGCCATCCCCTCGCTGATCGAGGACCTGGGCGCGACGCCGTCCGACATCCAGTGGATCCTGGACTCGTACGTGCTGGCCTTCGCCGGGCTGCTGCTGACGGCGGGGAGCCTGTCCGACCGGTTCGGCCGCCGGAAGTTCCTGATCATCGGGCTGGCGCTGTTCGGCGGGGCCTCGGTGCTGGCCGTGCTGTCCGGGGAGCCGTGGCAGCTCATCTGGTCGCGCGCCCTCATGGGCGTCGGCGGGGCCATCCTGATGCCGTCGACGCTGTCGATCCTGATGACGGTCTTCGACGCGGACGAGCGGCGCAAGGCCATGGCCATCTGGGGCGGCGTGGCGATGATCAGCGTGATCATCGGGCCGACCCTCGGCGGCTTCCTGCTGGAGCACTACTGGTGGGGGTCGGTGTTCCTGCTGAACATCCCCATCGCGCTGATCGCCATCGTGGCCGCGCTGGTGCTGATGCCGGAGACCCGCAGCGCCGGGCGCCCGATCGACCCGGTGGGCGTGGTGCTGTCGGTGGTCGGGCTGACCGCCGCCGTCTACGTGATCATCGAGCGGGTCTTCGACCCGGTGATCATCGCGCTGGCCGTGATCACGCTGGGCGTGTTCGTGTGGTGGGAGCGGCGCTCGGCCCATCCGATGCTGCCGCTGCGGCTGTTCAGGAACCGCAACTTCAGCGGGGCGTCGTTCTCGATCCTGCTCATGGCGTTCGGGGCCGGGGCCGTGATGCTGATGCTGACGCAGTACCTGCAGTTCGTGCTGGGCTACGGGGAGACGAAGGCCGGGCTGGCCCTGCTGCCCTACGCCGTGGCCGCGGCGATCTTCAACGGGGTCGGCGCCGGGCTCGGCAAGAAGGTCACCAACCGGACGCTGATCGCCTCCGGGCTGGCCGTCATGGCCGGCGGGTTCCTGGTGATGGCCACCACCACCGGCTACCTGGGGCTGCTGATCGGGCTCGTGCTCATGGGCGTCGGCGGCGGCTTGGCCGGGCCGTCGGCGTACGCGTCGCTGATGAACGCGATCCCGCTGGAGCACGCCGGGGTGGGCTCGGCCATGAACGACACCGTCCAGCAGGTCGGCCTGGCCCTGAGCATCGCCGTGCTGGGCAGCGTGCTGGCCGGGGTGTTCACCTCGTCCATGCCGGCGGGCGCGCCCGAGGCGGCCAGGGAGTCGATCGGCGTCGCGTTCCGGACGCCCGAGCTGGTCGAGCCGGCCAAGGCGGCGTTCACCGACGCGATGCACGTCGGCTGCTTCGTGGGCGCCGGGTTCTGCCTGGCCGCGGCGCTGCTCGCGCTCCTCGTGCTCCGGCCCGCCGCCACCGCGCCGGACACCGCGCCCGAGCCGGTGAGCGCCTAGCGGATGCGGGGCTCGCGCATGCTCCGCAGGCTGTCGAGCTTGTGCGTCCGCTCGTCGTGGCCGATCTGCCGCAGCAGGTCGGCCACCGAGCGGTAACGGCCGTACTCGGCGGCGTAGGCGCCCGGGTCGGGGACGAAGTCCAGGTCCGGGTTGTCCGCCACGAACGTCATGTACTCGTGCTCGGCGTGGTCCTCGAACTCGGCGTTGAGCCGGTAGCTCCAGTCGGGCCGGACCAGGAACAGCACCCACGACACGTGGTAGTAGAAGAACGCGATCAGCCAGGGCGCGGCCCGGTGCAGCAGCCAGCTCTGTCGGTGCCCGGAGCGCTGCACCAGGTCCTGCATGATGAGCAGGTGCCACTGCTCGTTGTCCTGGTCGGCACGGGCCTCGACGATGCGCTCGAAGACCCGGCGGGCCAGCGCCGAGCGGCCTCTGTGGCGGTGCACCGCCCAGTAGCCCATCCGCTCCCACGCCTGGTAGGGCACCCGGGCGATGATCTCCAGCATGGCGAACTTCGTGTACGAGCCCTCCTTGCCGTACATGAGGTCCACGGGCTTGAACATCATCCTGGCCAGCAGGCTGTACTTCATGCGCGGGGTGGCGAGCGTGTCCTGCTGGGCCTGGCGGAGCTGGGCGCGGTCGAGCTTGGGCGGCCCGGGGTGGGTGGTGGCGGGGGCGTGGTCCAGGGCGAGCGTCATGCCGGTCTCCTCGGGTCTGCTGTCGTGATGACCCGATGGTGGCGGACCGGACCCGCGCCGGTCGTCGCCCGGGAGTGGGCTTTGCGGGTGCCTCCGGCGGCGTAGCCCGTACGCCGGCCGTACGCCCGCAGGCGGACGGGTGATCCCCTAAGGGACGGGGGCCGGTGGGACGGGGGATCCCCGTGCCGGGCTCGCCGGCACGGGGATCCCGCGCGAGGACCTTACGGGTTGCGGTGCGGCCGATTGGTCATGTGCTCGGCCGTGCCGACCTGGCTCTTCTGCTTGCGCATGCCGGTCAGGCCCAGCAGCCCGAGCAGGCCCAGCAGGCCCCACAGGCCGGCGTTGCTGCCGCCTTCGTCCCGGGTGTCGGTCGGCTGAGGTGACGGATTGACCTGGCTCTGCGCGGCCTGAACGGGTGTGTCCGCCGTGGCGGCCGCGGCCGGGGCGAGCGTCAGGAAGAAGGCCAGCCCCAGACCCGTGAGCGTCTTGCGCATTGGGTTCCCCCGATCCGGCGGTCTTACGACGGTCGCCAGACCGCCTGTCGCGTCTTCTGGACGGTGCTCCAGAAGGCTTCCCCCTGGAGGGGCGATCTCACATATTCCCTGCTAGACGTAGCCATACCATCACCCATCCCGACGAAACCTCTTCTCGGCCCCGGGTCGACAGTATGTAAGCCAATTCGGCGACAGGCCGACATCTTGCCGTTCCGGGGAAGTCGCGGCAACAGCGATACTCAAGACATGTCCGAGCTTCTCGCGCGCCACAGGGCCGTGATCCCCGCCTGGGTGAGCCTCAACTACGACGAGCCCATCGAGATCGTCAGCGGCAAGGGCAACCGTGTCGTCGACGCCGACGGCAAGAGTTACCTCGACTTCTTCGCCGGCATCCTGACCAACATGATCGGCTACGACGTGCCGGAGGTGCGCGAGGCCGTCGAGCGCCAGCTCGCCACCGGCGTCGTCCACACCAGCACCGTCTACCTGCTGCGCGGCCAGGTCGAGCTCGCCGAGAAGATCGCCAGGCTGTCCGGCATCCCCGACGCCAAGGTGTTCTTCACCAACTCCGGCACCGAGGCGAACGAGACCGCCCTGCTCCTGGCCACCTGCGCGCGCAAGAGCGACCAGGTGCTCGCCATGCGGCAGAGCTACCACGGCCGCAGCTTCGGCGCCATCGGCGTCACCTCCAACCGGGCCTGGAAGAACAACTCGCTCTCCCCGCTCAACGCGCACTTCCTGCACGGCACCGACCGGCACCTGACCCAGTTCAAGGGCCTGTCCGACGCCGACTACATCCGCGCGTGCACCGAGGACCTGCGCCACGTGCTCGCCACCGCCGTCGCGGGCGACGTCGCCGCGCTCATCGCCGAGCCGATCCAGGGCGTGGGCGGGTTCACCATGCCGCCCGACGGGCTGTTCGCCGCCTACAAGGAGGTCCTGGACGAACAGGGCATCCTGTTCATCTCCGACGAGGTGCAGACCGGCTGGGGACGCACCGGCAGCGCGTTCTTCGGCATCCAGAACCACGGCGTGACGCCCGACATGATGACGTTCGCCAAGGGCCTGGGCAACGGGTTCGCCGTCGGCGGCGTCGTGGCGCGCGGCGACTTGATGGACGTCCTGCCCGCCGTCGGCCTGGCGACGTTCGGCGGCAACCCGATCTCCATGGCCGCCGCCAACGCCACCCTCGACTACGTCCTCGACCGCGACCTCCAGGCCAACGCCGCCAGGACCGGCAAGATCATCATCGACGGCCTGCGCGAGGCCGCCGCCCGCCTGCCCATCGTCAAGGAGGTGCGCGGCAAGGGCCTGATGTTCGCCGTCGAGCTGGAGAGCCCGGCCCAGGCCGCCCGCTTCATGGAGGAGACCAAGAAGGCCGGCCTGCTCGCCGGCAAGGGCGGCCTGTACGGCACCGCGATCCGCATGGCGCCGCCGCTCACCCTGACCGTCGACGAGGCCGCCGAGGGGCTCGGCATCATCGTCGGCGCGCTCGAAGTCATCAACGCGGAGGCGGCGCAGCAGTGAAGTCAGTCAAGCACTGGATCGGCGGAAAGCTCGTCGACGGTGACCCCCGTACGAGCGAGATCTTCAACCCGGCGACCGGGGAGGTCAGCGGCACGGTCGCGATGGCGTCGGCGGCCGACGTCGACGCGGCGGTCGCCGCCGCGGCGGCCGCGTTCCCCGCGTGGCGTGACACGTCGCTGGTCAGGCGCGCGCACGTGCTGTTCCGCTTCCGCGAGCTCCTGTACGCCCACCGCGACGAGATGGCGGCGCTGATCTCCGCCGAGCACGGCAAGGTCCACTCCGACGCGCTCGGCGAGGTGGCCCGCGGGCTGGAGGTCGTGGAGTTCGCCTGCGGCATCCCGCACCTGCTCAAGGGCGGTTTCTCCGAAGGGGTGTCCACCCGCGTGGACTCCTACTCGATCCGGCAGCCGCTCGGCGTCGTCGCCGGGATCACGCCGTTCAACTTCCCGGCCATGGTGCCGATGTGGATGTACCCGATCGCGATCGCGTGCGGCAACGCGTTCGTGCTCAAGCCGTCGGAGAAGGACCCGTCGGCGTCGCTGCTCATGGCGCGGCTCTGGCAGGAGGCCGGGCTGCCCGACGGCGTGTTCAACGTCGTGCAGGGCGACAAGGTTGCGGTGGACCGGCTGCTGGAGCACCCCGAGGTGCGCGCCGTCTCGTTCGTCGGCTCCACCCCGATCGCCCGGTACGTCTACGAGACCGGATCGGCCCACGGCAAGCGGGTCCAGGCGCTCGGCGGCGCCAAGAACCACATGCTCGTGCTGCCCGACGCCGACCTCGACCTGGTGGCCGACTCCGCGGTGTCGGCCGGGTTCGGCTCGGCGGGCGAGCGGTGCATGGCGATCTCCGTCGTGCTGGCCGTCGACCCCGTCGGCGACGAGCTCGTGCAGAAGATCGTCGAACGGGTCGAGCGGCTGACCATCGGCCCCGGCGACGACCCCGCCTCCGAGATGGGCCCGCTCGTCACCGGGCCGCACCGCGACAAGGTCGCCTCCTACCTCGACGTGGCCGTCGAGGAGGGCGCCAAGGTGGTCGTCGACGGCCGCGAGACGCCGGTGCGCGGCGGCGGCAAGGCGTCGGAGACGCCCGGGTTCTGGCTCGGGCCGACCGTCGTCGACCACGTCAGGCCCGGCTCGCGGGTGCACGTCGAGGAGATCTTCGGGCCCGTCCTGTCGATCGTCCGCGTCGGCTCCTACGAGGAGGGCGTCGAGGTCATCAACGCGGGCGAGTACGGCAACGGCACCGCGATCTTCACCAACGACGGCGGCGCAGCCCGGCGCTTCCAGAACGAGATCGAGGTCGGCATGATCGGCATCAACGTGCCGATCCCGGTGCCGATGGCGTTCTACAGCTTCGGCGGCTGGAAGTCCTCGCTCTTCGGCGACACGCACGCCCACGGCACCGAGGGCGTGCACTTCTACACCCGCGGCAAGGTCGTCACCTCCCGCTGGCTCGACCCGTCCCACGGCGGCGTCAACCTGGGATTCCCGACGAACAAGTAGGTTGTCCACAGGCGGGCGGGCTTCGGCTCCGCCCGCCCGGGGCCCCGGTAAGCTCCAGGGCGTGGATCTCCGACGCGCTCCCGCCCTGGCCCTGGCCGCCCTGGCGATGCTGGCCGGCACCGGCGCGGCCACGCCGTCGCCCAAGCCCACCACGAGCCCCACGCAGCGCGACGGCACCCTGCAGATCCTCGCCTACCGGGGCTATGCCGAATACGGCGGCACCAGCCCGCAGGCCAACTGGACGGGCACGTTCGAGAAGGAGACCGGCTGCCGGGTGGCCCGGCTCGACACGGTCTCCACGCCCGAGGAGATGGCCGCCCGCGTCGCCGAGCGGCCCTACGACGTGATCGCCGCCGATCCGGTGCTGGCCGCCTCCATGATCGAGGCCAAGCAGGTGCAGCCCATCGACACGGCCGAGATCGAGGGCTACGACGACCTGCTGGAGCCGCTGCGCGAGCTGGTGAGCGACTCCGGCAAGGCCTACGGGGTGCCGTTCCTGTGGGGCTACCACGAGTTCCTCTACGACCCGGAGCGGGTCAAGGGCGGCGACCTGGGCCAGGTGCTCAAGGCCGGGCGCGTGATGCTCAAGGACAGCCCGCTGACGCTGGCCGACGCGGCGCTCGTCGACGACGCCGTCGACCGGCCGTTCGAGCTGACCGCCACCCAGCTCGACCGGGTGGCGGAGGGGCTGGAGGGCCACGAGGACCGCACCTACTGGAAGAACCCGCTCGACCTGATCAAGGGCTTCGCCACCGGCTCGATCGACTACGCCCAGGCGACGCCCTACCACCGGATGCTGCTGGAGAAGGCCGGCAAGAAGGTCAAGGCGGTCCCCGCGCGCAAGGCCACCGGGTGGGCCGACTCGTGGATGCTCGGCTCCGGCGTCACCGACACGGGCTGCGCCTACCTATGGCTCAACCGGATGACCGACCCCGACTCCCAGCGTGACGCCGCCGCGTGGCTCGGGCTGGCGCCGGCCAATACCAAGGCGTGCAAAGGCCGCGCCAAACCGGTCTGTGAGGCGTACGGTGCGACCAGGTCACCACGGCTCGACCGCATCGCCTTCGCGGTGCGGCCGCCGGGCGACTGCCGTCCGCCGGAAGGAGAGTGCGTGGACTACGCCACCTGGACCGCCCGGTGGCGTGAGCTCGCGAAGTGACGGCCGGCCGGTGACCTCGCCCGCGGCGGGCGCGCCCTATCCCCCCGCTGAGCGCGCCTGCTGAGACGCCCCCGGGCGGTCCCCCCGCCCTGGGGCGTCTCGTCTCCCGAGAGGCGGCCCCCGGCGCGTACGGGGGCTGTGTGCGTGGTCGGTGTTGGCGTGGCCAGTGCGGCCTGGTCAGTGGCGTGGTCAGTGCGGCTTGGTCAGTGCGGCTTGGTCAGTGCGGCGTGGTCAGCGTGACGGGAAGGCCACGACGGTGGCCAGCGGCGACGGGATGAGGGCTTCGGCGCAGTCGGTGCAGGCCAGGGCCGTCATGTCGTCGGGGAAGCGGCCCACCCGCACGCGCGGACGCGGCCACCGCTTGTGGCAGACGACGCAGGCGTCGCCCTGGCGCTGCGCCCAGCTCATGCCCTCAGGGTCGAACGTCAACATCTCCCCAGCCGTTCTGGTCGGACCCCAGTTCATCACGCTCCCCGCGGCGCTCGCCCGGCTTCATGTCGGATCCGTTATAACCCCGGCCGCGTCCGTGCTCCGCTAGCTTCGCGTCAAGGCCAGGTGATTTCTCTACCCGGACGACAGGTCTTACACCAACAAAATCGGGCATCCAGCAACAAGCTGGATGCCCGATTTGCGGGTTTATCTACAGGCTGGCGAAAGCCTTCTCCAGGATGCCTAGCCCCTCCTCAAGCAGGTGCTCGGGCATCACCAGCGGCGGCAGGAAGCGCAGCACGTTGCCGTACGTGCCCGCGGTCAGCACCAGCAGCCCCTCCGCGTGGCAGCGCCGGACGACCTCCTGGACGGCGGCCGGGTTCGGGTCCTTGGTGCCCGGCACGACGAGCTCGACGGCGATCATCGCGCCGCGTCCCCGGACGTCGCCGATCACGTCGAACCGCTCGCTCATGGCCAGCAGTCGCGGGATCATCACGTCCCCGATGCGGCGGGCGCGGCCGACCAGGTCCTCCTCCTCGATGGTCTCCAGCACGCCCAGCGCCGCCTCGCAGGCCAGCGGGTTGCCGCCGTAGGTGCCGCCGAGGCCGCCCGCGTGCACGGTGTCCATGAGCTCGGCCCGGCCCGTCACCGCGGCGAGCGGCAGGCCGCCCGCGATGCCCTTGGCGGTGCAGATGATGTCGGGCACCACGCCCTCGTCCTCGCAGGCGAACAGGTCACCGGTGCGCGCGAAGCCGGTCTGCACCTCGTCGGCCACGAACACGATCCCGTTGGCGCGGCAGAACTCGGCGATCCTCGGCAGGAAGCCCTTGGCGGGCTCGATGAAGCCGCCCTCGCCGGCGATCGGCTCGATCACCACGGCGGCCACGTTCTCGGCGCCGATCTGCTTGCCGATCATGTCGATGGCCTGGGCGGCGGCCTCCTCGGCGCAGTTCTCGGGGCCCGTCGGCCAGCGGAACGGGTAGGCCAGCGGCACCCGGTAGACCTCGGGCGCGAACGGGCCGAAGCCCTGCTTGTACGGCATGTTCTTGGCCGTCAGCGTCATCGTGAGCAGGGTGCGGCCGTGGTAGCCGTGGTCGAACACGACGACCGCCTGGCGGCCGGTGGCGAGCCTGGCGACCTTGACCGCGTTCTCCACGGCCTCGGCGCCGCTGTTGACCAAAAACGTGCGCTTCTCGTGGTCGCCCGGCGTGAGCTCGTTCAGCTTCTCGCACACGCGCACGTACGACTCGTACGGGGTGACCATGAAACAGGTGTGGGTGAAGTCGGCGGCCTGCTTCTGGACACGCTCGACCACCTTGGGGGCGGCGTTGCCGACGTTGGTGACGGCGATGCCGGAGCCGAAGTCGATCAGCGAGTTCCCGTCGGCGTCCTCCAGCACGCCGCCGCCGGCGCGGGTCACGAAGACCGGCAGCGTGGTGCCGATGCCCGGGGGGACGGCGGCCTGCTTGCGGGCCAGCAGCTCCTGCGACTTGGGGCCGGGGATGGCGGTGACGAGGCGACGCTCCTGGGGAATGCTCATGGCTCTGACGGTACGGTGGCCGCCCGCCTGCTCCGATAGGGCGATATGGCACACTGTGGGTGCTCACCTTTGCCGGAATGGACAACTCGCGATGGCGCCTTCGCTGCGGACCGTGGTGCGGCGGATGGGGCTGCGGTCGCTGGCCGGCCCGCTGGACTCGGCCGTGCGCTGGGTGGCGGTCAGCGAGCTGGAGGATCCGACGCCGTTCCTGGAGGGTGACGAGCTGCTGCTCACCACCGGGATGCGCCTGGAAGGTGATTTTTCCGGCTATGTTGCCCGGCTGGTGGCGCGGGGCGTGGCCGGGCTCGGCTTCGGAGTCGGGCTCTCCCACGACGAGGTGCCGCCCGCGCTCGTGACCGCCGCAGAGGAGGCCGGGCTGCCGCTGCTGGAGGTGCCCCGGGAGACGCCGTTCATCGCCATCGGCAAGACGGTCGGCGAGCTGCTGGCCGCCGAGCAGTACGAGGAGATCACCCGCGCGTTCGCCGCGCAGGGGCGGCTGACGCGGGCGGCGCTGCGGCCCGAGGGGCTGCACGCGGTCGTCGACCGGCTGGCCGCCGAGGTCGGCGGCTGGGCGGTGCTGCTGGACGAGACCGGGCAGGTGCGCCACGCCACGCGCGGGGCGCGGGCCGAGGCGGTGACGGGGGAGCTCGGCCGGCTGCGCGGCACGCGGATGCCCGCCAGCCTGTCGCTGTCCGGGCCCGAGGGCCACGTCGTGCTCCAGCCGCTCGGCGGCGGGGCGCGGCCGCGCGGCTACTTCGCCGTGGGGGCGCGGGAGGCGTTCACGCCGGTCGCCCACACGGTGATCAACGCGGCCGGGTCGCTGCTCACGCTCGCCCTGGAGCAGGGCGGCGCGCAGCGGGAGGCCGCCCGGCGGGTCCGGCAGGCGGTGCTGGAGCTGCTGCTGGCGGGGGAGGACGAGCGGGCGCGGGCGGTGCTGGACGCGCTCGGCGGCCGGCTGCCCGGCGAGCCGTTCGCCGTGCTGGCCGTCCCGGCGGAGGCCCTGGAGAGCGTCGAGGCCACGGTGTTCGCCACCCGCCTGCCCCAGGCGGCGGGCGGCGGCGCGCCGGTGGAAGGCGGGGCGGCCGGTGGCGCCGGCGTTGCGCTGGTGGCGGAGGGGGCGGCCGGTGGCGCCGGCGTCGTGCTGGTGGAGGAAGGGGCTGCCGACGAGGTCGCCGGGGCGGTCGAGGGGGCCGTGGGGGTGAGCACCGCCTGCCGCTACGGCGAGCTGCGGGCCGGGATCGACCAGGCCGTGCGGGCCCGCGCGGCGAGCCGGGGCGGCGTGGTGCGCTTCGCCGAGCTGGCCGGGCAGGGGCTCGTCGGGCTGCTGGACCCGGCCGTGGCGCAGGCGTTCGCGACCGCGCTGCTGGGGCCGCTCACCGCCTACGGGGCGCGGCCCGACCTCGTCGCCTCGCTGCGCGCGTACCTGGAGTGCAACGGGCACTGGGACGCGGCGGCGCAGCGGCTGGGCGTGCACCGGCACACGCTGCGCTACCGGATGCGGCGGGTCGCCGAGCTGCTGGGGCGCGATCTCGACGACCCCGCGGTGCGGGCCGAGCTGTGGTTCGCGCTGGAGGCGGCCAGGCGCTAGGCACGTTCCACCAGGTAGCAGCAGATCGTGGCCGTCGTCACCGCCTCGAAGGTGCGGCCGTCACGCAGGTGGCCCGCGCGTTCGAGGCTGATCGCGCCCTGGGCGGCGGCCCAGAGGGCGTCGGCGATCTTGCGGGGCTGGGTGGGGACGAGCCGCCCCGCCGAGATGCAGTCGGCGATCACCCGGTCGAAGATGTTGAGCGCCGCCCGGGCGAGGGTGCGGGCGCGCTCGCTGGGTTCGAAACCGGGGATCGCCCGCTCGAACATGAGGCTGTAGTAGCCGGGCTCCGACAGGCACGCCTGCCGGTAGGCCGGGGCGAGCGCCGTCAGGTGCTCGAAGGGGTCGCGGCGCTGCGGCACCGCGTCGAGGATGCGCCGGAAGCGCTCGAACCCCTCCAGGTAGAGGGCTTCGGCCAGCCCCTCCCTGTTGCCGAACATCGTGTAGATGACGGTGGTGGTGCAGCCGGCCTCGGTGGCGATCCTGCGCATCGTGAGGCTGTCGGCTCCGTCGGTGACCAGCAGGTTCACCGCGACGTCCAGCAGTCTGGAACGAAGCTCGTCCTGGCCGGCCCGTTCGCCCAGCAGGTAGGCGCCCTGGAGCCCAAGCGGCGCCGAGGAGGTCATGGGCCCACGCCTTTCTGCTCGGGGGCCCGCCGCGCTGAGGGACCCGCATCGATGACTTAGCCAGGGCAGAGACCGTTCAAACCGCTCCGCATCGTAAACATCCTGAATTAGGCCTACTTCTGTTACACAGTGGGTATACAAGAGGGCTTGTACGTAACGGTGGGGCCAGGCGGGAGTCTTGTGCAGCCTGGTGTAAATCCCCCTCTGTCCGCTTGGCATAACGTCGTGGGTATGGACGTGCGTACCTTCTGGCTCGCCGGACGCCCCGCCACCGGGGACGCCGAGCTGAGCGTGACCAATCCGCTCGACGGGCGCGAGGTCGGCCGATACTCGGTGCCGACCGGCGAGCAGGTCGAGGAGGCGATCGCGGCCGCGCGGGCGGTGGCCGGCGAGGCCGCCGCGCTGCCGGTGCACGTGCGCGCCGAAGCGCTCGCGCACGTGTCCCGGCGGCTGGCCGAGCGGGCCGACGAGCTCGCCCACCTGATCACCGCCGAGAACGGCAAGCCGATCTTCTGGGCGCGCGGCGAGGTCGGCCGCGCCATCTCCACGTTCCGGTTCGCCGCCGAGGAGACCCGGCGCTGGTCCGGCGACGTGCAGCGGCTCGACACCGAGCCCGCCGCCGCCGGGCGGCTGGCCTACGTCTCGCGCGTGCCCAAGGGGCCGGTGCTGGCGATCACGCCGTTCAACTTCCCGCTCAACCTGGTCGCGCACAAGGTCGCGCCCGCCATCGCGGTCGGCGCGCCGGTCATCGTCAAGCCCGCGCCCGCCACGCCGCTGTCGTCGCTGGTGCTCGGCGAGATCCTGGCCGAGACCGACCTGCCCGCCGGCATGTTCTCGGTGCTGCCCATCGAGAACGAGCGCGCCGCCGCGCTCGTCGCCGACCCGAGGCTGCCCGTGGTGTCGTTCACCGGCTCGGCCCCCGTCGGCTACGCCATCGCCGACCAGGTGCCGCGCAAGCATGTGACGCTGGAGCTGGGCGGCAACGCGGCGGCCGTGGTGCTGGCCGACGCCGACCTCGACTGGGCGGCCAAGCGGGTGGCGCTGTTCTCCAACTACCAGGCCGGGCAGAGCTGCATCGCCGTGCAGCGGGTGATCGTCGAGGAGCCGGTGTACGACGCGTTCGTCGAGCGCCTGCTCCCGGCCGTCGCCGGGCTCGTCACCGGTGACCCGGCCGACGAGAAGACGCAGGTCGGCCCGCTCGTCTCCGAGGCCGCCGCCGAACGGGTCGAGCAGTGGGTGCGCGAGGCCGTCGACGCCGGCGCCCGCGTGCTGGCCGGCGGCACCCGGGAGGGCGCCACCATCGCCCCGACCGTGCTCGCCGACGTCCCGGCCGACGCCAAGGTCTCCCGCGAGGAGGTCTTCGGCCCCGTCATGGTGCTGCAGAAGGCCGCCTCGATCGACGAGGCGTACGCGATGGTCAACGACTCGGCCTACGGGCTGCAGGCCGGGGTGTTCACCCGGTCGCTGGACGCCGCCTTCCGGGCCAACCGGGAGCTGGAGGTCGGCGGTGTGATCATCGGCGACGTGCCGTCGTACCGGGCCGACCAGATGCCGTACGGCGGGGTCAAGGACTCCGGGATCGGCCGTGAGGGCCTGCGATCGGCGATGGAAGATCTTACTTACGAGAAAGTGATGGTATTGACGGGTATCACCCTTTGACCAACGGCCCATCCAAGGCGGCGATGCTGCATGGGGGACAAATACCGGTACATCGATGCTGTCCGATTACTCGGCGGCGCTGATCCGGCGCTCGAAGCGCTGGTCAGCACCGGAACCGTCGCGCTCCTGCCCGTCGCGGGGGTGATGGAGGCCCGTGGGGCCCTGGTCAAACTCGGGGCCGAGCTGCTGGGACGCTGGCGCGAATGGCGTCCCGGCAGCACCTGGCGCTCCCGTACCGACAGGTTCGAGGCCGCGCACGCCGTGCTCGTCGTCACCGCCTACGTCGAGGCCGTCGACACGCTCGACCTGCCGTTCGCGCCCGGCGAGCTGCACGCGGGCGAGGCCGGCGGGCGGCACTACTGGGAGCTGGCCGCGCCGCTTTGCCCCTCGCCGCACACCTCCTTCGACGAGACCGTGGCCGTCGTGCGCGGCTACTACCTCGGGCTCGGCCAGCAGTTGCTCGCCCACGTCAGGGAGCTGGGCCTGTGGGAGCGGCTCGGCGACCACGACCGGCAGTGGACCGCCGCCGCCTACGGGGACGAGCTGGCCGAGATGGCCGTGCTCCGCTACACCGACCGCTTCCGCACGCTGGCGAGGGACGTGCCGGAGTTCGCGTTCTGGGCGGGCATCGCCGACCACCAGCCGAGCCTGCCCGGCATGGCCGAGCTGGAGCGGCTCATCTCGCTCGTCGCCACCGGCGAGCCGCTGCCCGAGCGGGCCGCCGCGCTCGACCGGCTGCACCAGGCGGCGCTCGTCCGGCCCATCGCCGAGACCGGCGCCCTGCCGATCGGCCTGCGGCTGCCGACGCTCGCGCAGGCGTACGTGACCCCGCAGTTCAGGGCGGCGCGGATCGCGCCCGGCGACGACCCGAGCGGCGACGCCTGGTGGGAGGGGCACCCGATCCGCTCCGACCTGCCCGTGTTCCTGGCCGGGTTCCTGACCTCGTCGGCGGCGGCCGAGGCGCCCCTCCTCGTGCTCGGCCAGCCCGGCTCCGGCAAGTCGGTGCTGAGCAAGGTGCTCGCCGCCCGCCTGCGCGACGCGCCGTTCCTGCCGATACGGGTGCCGCTGCGTGAAGTGTCGGCCGGAGCGGGCATCCAGGAGCAGATCGAGGAGGCCGTCCACCACCTGAGCGGCGAACGCCAGGACTGGCCGGCCATCGCCAGGTCGGCCGGCGGCGCGCTGCCCGTGATCATCCTGGACGGGTTCGACGAGCTGCTCCAGGCCACGGGCGTGCGCCAGTCGGACTACCTGATGAAGGTCGCCAGGTTCCAGCACGAGGAGGCCGACGCCGGGCGGGCCGTCGCCGTCGTCGTCACCTCGCGCACCGCCGTCGCCAACCGTGCCGGGCTGCCCGAGGGCACCGTGGTCACCCGGCTGGAGGCGTTCGGCCCCGACGCCACCCGGCGCTGGCTCGAGGTGTGGAACGCCGTAAACGCCGACTACTTCCCGGCCGCCGGGCTGGAGCCGTTCACCCTGGACGTGGCCATGACCCAGCGGCACCTGGCGGGCTCACCGCTGCTGCTGCTCATGCTGGCCTTCTACGACGCCGACGGCAACGCGCTGCGCCGCGAACCGGGCACCCTCGGGCAGGCCGAGCTGTACGAGCGGCTGATGACCCGCTACGCCGAACGCGCGCTGGAGAAGCTCCACCCGCGCGAGCAGGTGGCCAGGCAGGTGGAGCTGGAGCTGCTGCGGCTGTCGTTCGTCGCCTCCTCCATGTTCAACCGGGGACGGCAGTGGGCCACGGTCGAGGAGGTCGACGCCGACCTGGAGGTGCTGCTGCCCGAACGGCGGCGCGAGCCCGCGCCGGTCCGGCGGCACGGCGGCGGGCACGAGGCCGTGGCCAGGTCCTTCTTCGTGCACCGCGCCCAGGTCGTGCGCGACGGCGAGGTGCTGCACACCTTCGAGTTCCTGCACGCGACGTTCGGCGAGTTCCTCATCGCCAGGCTCGTCGCCTCGCTGCTGCGCGAGCTGGTCGCCCAGGAGTCGAGCCTGGTGCTCACCGGCGTGCACGACGGGCTGCTGCGCACCGTGCTGTCCTGGGCGACGCTGGCCTCACGGCTGCCCGTGGTCTCGTTCCTCCAGGAGCTGGCCGACGACCCCGACCGGTGGCGGGCGGTGGTGCTGCGGCTGTTCCGGGAGCTGGACGCGCGCGAGGACTCCGCCATCGCCGCCTACCGGCCGTGGATCGCCGGGCCGCAGCGCCGATACGCCTACTACTCGGCCAACCTCATGGTGCTCGCCCTCGTGTGCGCCCCCGAGCTGCGGGCCAGCGAGTTCATGCCCGGACACGAGGACGTGGTGACCGAGTGGCGCAGCTACGCTCTGCTGTGGCGCTCGCAGTGCGCGCTCGCCGAATGGCAGAGCTTGGTGGACCTGGTCGCCGTGCGCCCGGTCTGGTCGCAGGACGACCTGCGGGAGCTGCACCTGAAGCTGTCGCTGCCCGACCTGTGGGAGCCCGCGCCGTACAGCTGGTCGTGGGCCGGGATGGACAAGCTCCTGACGATCGCGCAGCTCCGTCGCCAGATCATGTTCTCGGCCCTGCCCGACGAGGGCGCGCTGCTCGCCCTCTACGTCGACGACCTGCGCCGCCCGGAGGTCAGGCGCGCTCCGCCGTGAGGAACAGCTTCCTGGCCGCCTCGCCCAGGAACGGGCCGTACATGGTGCGCTGGTCGTTGCTGTACTTGAAGCTGCTCAGGGACGTGATCGTGCCCTTGCCGGTGGCGCTGTCGAACCCCGACATCCACGGCCCGCCGCTGGAGCCCGCCGTCATGTCGCAGCCCAGCCCCTGGTCGTGGGTGTCGCCGTAGGGGTCGTCACGCAGCTTGCCGGCGCAGTAGACCAGGTGGCTGCCGTCGTAGGGCGGGTCGGCCGGGTAGCCGAAGCCGAACGCGTGGCCGCCGCGCTTGGCGTTGAAGGCGATCTCCTGCGTGCCCACGACGTCGGCGACGTGCTTGCCGCCGGACGTGGCCAGCGCCACCATGCCGACGTCGTAGCTGTCGTCGGCGCTGCGCGACCACGGGCCCGCCACGAACATGCGGCGGGCCGTCCACTGCCCGTACGGCTTGCGGCCCGAGGTGCCGTAGGCGGGGACGAACGTCCAGTTCTGCGCCCAGGCGCCGGTGCCGTCCTTGACGCAGTGGCCGGCGGTGAGGACGACGTCGCGGTTGGCGCTGCGCACGGTGCTGGCCGAGCAGACGAAGTCGACGCCCGACATGGTGAGGAAGACCCGGCCGGTGGTCCTGGCCACCGCGCCGCCGACGGCCCACCGGGAGCCGGAGGTGGTGGCCAGCGGGCGGGACGACTGGTGCTGCGGGCGCGGCTTGACGGGGGCCAGCTCGATCGAGCGGTTGGCCAGCTGGGGCGCGGCGCCGAGGCCCGTGCCCCCGGTCAGGCCGTTGAGCGTGCCGGTGAGCTTGCTGGAGCTGGTGAGGTCGGTGAGGTCCTTCTTCAGCTCCGTCACGCCGAGGCCCTTGGTCCCGCCGGACTCCTTGGCGTCGGTGAGGCCGCCCAGCAGGCCGCCCTGGGTGACCAGGCCGAGCAGGCTGATCGGCAGCGCCTTGGACATGCGCTGCGGGGTCCAGTAGTCGAGCACCCGGCGCTGGTCGGCCGGGCTGCGGGCGGCGACGTGCTCGACGATGTCGCCGTGCGCCGCGGCGGGGACGGCGACCTGGCGGCCGGGGTGCTGCTCGGGGGCGGCGCCGATCAGCGCGGGCCCCAGGAGTCCGGCGACCAGGGGCGCGGCCGCCAGCACGGGGGTGGTCAGCGTCATGCCCCCCGAGTGTGCACCACGAGATGTGTTCTTGTGACTACTTTCGGTAAATTACCTCAGGTCGTGGCGGTGTTCTGGGCGGCCTCGTAGACGGATTGGGCTTCCGTCCCGAAATAGGGGCCGAACATCCAATTGGGGGCAAAGCTGTATTTGAAGCTGTTGACCGAGTTCTGCGTGCCGAGACCGGTCGCCTCGTTGAAATTCAGCATCCACGGACCGCCGCTCGCACCGCCGGTCATGTCGCACGTCAGGCCGAGGTCCTGGCTCAGCAGGAAGTCGTCGAAGGCCCGGCCGCTGCAGTAGACGAGCGCGGACCCGTCGTACGGCGCCGCCGCCGGGTAGCCGAACGCGTACATCTGCCGGCGCCTGGGCTGGTTGAACGCGACGCCCTGGCCGCCCACCACGTCGGTCAGCGAGCGCCCCTCCAGGGGCGCGACCACGGCGGCGGCGACGTCGAAGTTGATGTCCTCGGTGGCGTTCCACTCCTGGGTGGTCAGCAGCCGGGTGGCCGGCCAGGTGCCGAACGGCCGCTGCCCGGCGTCGTAGCCCGGGACGAAGACCCAGTTCGTGTGGAAGGCGCCGCCCATCTTCACGCAGTGCCCGGCGGTCAGCACGACGCTCTTGTTGGCGCTGGTCACGGCGCTGCCCGAGCAGGAGGCGTTGCGCCCCTGGGTGGTGAAGAACACCCGGCCGGCGGCCTTGGCGACCACGCCGCCGCCGGTCCACGGGCGGCCGCCGCTGTTGGGCGCCTGCCGCAGCTGCACGCCGGAGGCGCCGGTGGGCGGGGCGGTCCACGGGGCGCCCTCGGTCGGCTTGCCGGCGGTGGCGGCGGCCTTGGCGTGCGGCGCTGCCACGTCGAGCGGCCGGGCCGCGGCCATCCTGGCCGGTGTCCAGTAGTCGAGGACGGCCTGCCGCTCGCGGTCGGAGTCGGCCGCCGCCCGTTGCGCGGGCCTGGGCTCCGCGTGCGCGGGCGCGGCCGGGAGCAGGGCGAGGGTCAAAGCGGCGAGCAGGGTGACTCCGCGGTGCATTTTTCTACCTCCCGGGACCGGATCTCGGGTTGGAAGGTAACTGCGCAATATCGCGATTTCTCGGCTTATGCGGATTCGGATATGGGGATATTCCGGCATTTGCGTACTGGGTGCTCTGGGGTCACTCCGGTTGACCACCTGGGCCTCCCGGTGCCCGCGCGGGCCGGGCGGAGGGGACAATGGATCCGTGCATGAACAGTCCCTCCGCTCCGTGGTCGTGCTCGGCTCCACCGGCTCCGTCGGCACGCAGGCCCTCGACGTCATCGCCGCCTGCCCCGGCCGCTTCCGGGTCGCGGCGCTCGCCGCAGGAGGAGGCAAGGTCGACCTCCTCGCCCGGCAGGCCGCCGAGACCGGGGCGGAGGCCGTCGCCGTGGCCGACCCCGCCGCCGTGCCCGCCCTGAAGGAGGCGCTGGCCGCGCTCGGCGCCGCCCCCGAGGTGCTCGCCGGCCCCGACGGCGTCGCGGAGCTCGCCGCCCGGCCGTGCGACACCGTGCTCAACGGCATCAACGGCGCGCTCGGCCTCACCTCCACGCTCGTCGCGCTGGAGGCCGGGCGCACGCTCGCGCTGGCCAACAAGGAGTCGCTGATCATCGGCGGCCCGCTGGTCAAGCGGCTGGCCAAGCCCGGCCAGATCCTGCCCGTCGACTCCGAGCACTCCGCCCTGCAGCAGTGCCTGTGGGCCTCCGGGCCGCACGGCTACGACCCCGACGCGGTCAGGCGGCTGGTCGTCACCGCGAGCGGCGGGCCGTTCCGCGGCCGGACCCGCGCGGAGATGACCGACGTCACTCCCGAGATGGCGCTGGCCCACCCCACCTGGTCCATGGGCCCGATGATCACCATCAACTCGGCGACCCTGGTCAACAAGGGCCTGGAGGTGATCGAGGCCCACCTGCTGTTCGACATCGGCTTCGACCGCATCGAGGTCGTCGTCCACCCGCAGTCGATCATCCACTCCATGGTGGAGTACGTCGACGGCTCGACCATCGCCCAGGCCAGCCCGCCCGACATGCGGCTGCCGATCGCGCTCGCGCTCGGCCACCCCGAGCGCGTCACCGGCGCCGCCCGGCCCGTCGACTGGACCAGGGCCCACACCTGGACCTTCGAGCCGCTCGACGACGCCGCCTTCCCCGCCGTGGCGCTGGCCAGGCACGTGGGCGCCGAGGGCGGCACCGCCCCGGCCGTCTACAACGCGGCCAACGAGGCGTGCCTGGAGGCGTTCATCGGCGGCCGGCTGCCGTTCCTGGCGATCGTCGACACCGTCGCCCGCGTCGTGGACGAGCACGAGGTCACCCCGGCCGGCTCGGTCGAGGAGGTGCTCGCCGCCGACGCCTGGGCCCGCGCCCGCGCGGCGGAGCTCGCGGCCGGGCAGTCCCGCTAGCTACCTAAACTGGACAACGTCGTCGACACTCAAGGGTTGAAATGTCTTCTGTAGCACTCGGCATCCCGACGCTCCGCCCCAAGCCGCTCGCCGAACGCCGCCACTCCCGGCAGATCATGGTCGGCAGCGTGCCCGTCGGCGGCGACGCACCCGTCTCCGTGCAGTCGATGACCACCACGGTGACCGCCGACGTCAACGCGACCCTGCAGCAGATCGCCGAGCTCACCGCCTCCGGCTGCCAGATCGTCCGCGTCGCCGTGCCGTCCCAGGACGACGCCGACGCGCTGCCGATCATCGCCAGGAAGTCGCAGATCCCGGTCATCGCCGACATCCACTTCCAGCCCAAGTACGTCTTCGCCGCCATCGAGGCGGGCTGCGCGGCCGTCCGGGTCAACCCGGGCAACATCAAGAAGTTCGACGACAAGGTCGGCGAGATCGCCAAGGCCGCGGCCGACCACGGCGTGCCGATCCGCATCGGCGTCAACGCCGGCTCCCTCGACCCCCGGCTGCTGCAGAAGTACGGCAAGGCCACGCCCGAGGCGCTGGTGGAGTCGGCGCTGTGGGAGTGCTCGCTGTTCGAGGAGCACGGCTTCCGCGACATCAAGATCTCGGTCAAGCACAACGACCCCGTCGTCATGATCAACGCCTACCGGCTGCTGGCCGCCAAGTGCGACTACCCGCTGCACCTGGGCGTCACCGAGGCCGGGCCGGCCTTCCAGGGCACGATCAAGTCCGCCGTCGCGTTCGGCGCGCTGCTGGCCGAGGGCATCGGCGACACCATCCGCGTCTCCCTGTCGGCGCCGCCGGTCGAGGAGGTCAAGGTCGGCAACCAGATCCTGGAGTCGCTCGGCCTGCGCGAGCGCGGCCTGGAGATCGTCTCCTGCCCGTCGTGCGGCCGCGCCCAGGTCGACGTCTACACGCTGGCCGAGCAGGTCCAGGCCGGGCTGGAGGGCCTGAAGGTGCCGCTGCGGGTCGCGGTCATGGGCTGCGTCGTCAACGGCCCCGGCGAGGCCCGCGAGGCCGACCTGGGCGTCGCCTCCGGCAACGGCAAGGGCCAGATCTTCGTCAAGGGCGAGGTCATCAAGACCGTGCCGGAGTCGCAGATCGTCGAGACCCTGATCGAGGAGGCGCTGCGCCTGGCCGAGGAGATGGGCGTCGAGGTCGACCTGGACGACGACGAGAGCTCGGGCGTGCAGGTGACGGTCGGCTGATGCGGCTCGACCAGCAGCTCGTCGACGCGGCCGTCGCCCAGCTCGAACGCCGGTGGCCGGCCGGCGAGGAGGGCGGCGCCGCCGCTGTTTACCTCGACGACGGCCGCATCCTCACCAGCGTCGGGCTCGACAACCTCAACGGCGGCGTGTCGCTGTGCCACGAGACCGGCGCGCTGTGCCAGGCCTACACGCTCGACGCGAAGGTCACCGCCTCCGTCTGCGTCTTCCGGGAGGGCGACGCGCTGCTCGTGCTGCCGCCCTGCGGCGTCTGCCAGGAGCGGCTGGCGCTGTGGGGGCCCGGCGTCGAGGTCGGCGTGCCCGACGGGGCAGGCGGCTGGCGCGCGCTCACGCTGCGCGAGGTCAACCCCCACTACTGGGGGCCGCAGTTCACCCCCGACGGCTCCTGGCCCACCAAGGAGATGCACTCCTCATGACGTGAGGAGCTTGCCGAGCAGCGCTCGCAGCTCCTCTGTCGCCTCCGTGCCGAGCAGGGCGCGGACGTCCTCGCGCAGCCGCGCCGCCGCGTCGCGCACCACGACCAGCCGTTCGCGGCCCAGGGGCGTCAGCTCCAGCGCGTAGCGGCGGCGGTCGCGCGGGTCCTGGCCCCGGGCCACCAGGCCGAGCCGCACCAGCTCGTCGACGATCTGGGCGGCCGTCGGCTCGGAGACGTGCATGCGCTCGGCGAGCGCCTGCTGGGGGCAGGGGCCGAGCTCCTCGATCGCGGCGAGCGAGCCGAAGTGCCGGGTGCGCAGGCCCACGTCGGCCAGCAGCGCGTCGCCCATACGCCGCAGCCGGTAGTGCGCCTGCGCCACCAGGTAGGCGGTCGTCCGCAGCGGCTCCGGCTCCGGGAGCAGCAGGCTCAGGAGCTCGTCGAGCCGCCGCCGCTCGGCCGGGGTCAGCGCGGCCGTGATGCGCGCGTCGTGCTCGGCGACCGCCTGCCGCATCGCGTCGCGGGCCGCCCGGCCCTCGGGGGTGATCGACAGCACGTACGAGCGCCGGTTGGCGGGGTTGCGCGTGCGGGTCACGTACCCGGAGTCCTGGAGCCGGTCGATCAGGCGGACCATGATCGTCCTGTTGATGCCGAGCCGTTCCGCGAGGTCGTGCTGGGAGCCGGCGTCCTGGTCGGCGAGCGTGTCGAGGACCACGTAGTCGCGCGAGGCCGGGTCGGCGTCCAGCGCCTCGGCGGTGAAGCGCGCATACACCCTGCGCAGCAGCGCTCCGACGGAGCCGCGCAGCGTCTCCGAGAGAGTCCCTTCCGTCACCGATCACACCTCCGGGCGGCAGCTTACCCGAGACCTGTGATGGTTAGGTGGAGTGTTAGTTAGCTTGTTGACGATTAATCTGTGGATGGTTATGGTCGCTGACATGGCACTCGACTTCACGATGATGAACGCGATGCACGACGCGCTGCGGCGGGAGCTGGAACGGCTCGCCAGGGTCGCCGCCCGGGCGGGGGACGAGCCCCGCCGGGTCCTCGCCGCCGGGGCGGGGTGGTCGCTGTTCAAGAGGTTCCTGACCGTCCACCACACCGCCGAGGACGAGGCGCTGTGGCCCCCCATGCGCGCCGCGCTCGCCGCACGCCCCGACGACCTCCTGCTGCTCGACGCCATGGAGGCCGAGCACGCCGCCATCGACCCGCTGCTCGGCGCCGTGGACGCCGCGCTGGCCGACCGCGACCACGGCGCCGAGCGGCTGGCCGGCCTGATCGACGAGCTCGCCACCGGCCTGCGCGGCCACCTGCGCCACGAGGAGGCCGACGGGCTCGCCCTCGTCGACGCGGTGCTGACCGCCGAGCAGTGGGCCGGGTTCGGCGCGGCGCACCGCCGCAGGATCGGCCACGACGACACCACCTACCTGCCGTGGGTCCTCGACGGGCGCGCCGACGAGGCCGCCGCGAGCATCCTCGACGGCATGCCCGACGAGATTCGCGCTGCCTACCGCGACGACTGGCGGCCCGCCTTCGACCGCCTCGACCTCTACGCCCAGGAGCGATCACTCACCACGGAGTGATCACAGGATGGCAAGTATTTCTCCATACCCACCGTCACCGGGCGGCTACGTACGGGAGCATTCCCTTCGCCTATGAAGTGGGGGAGGGGACCGGGTGAAACGGTTCGTGGGGTTGGTCGCCGGTGCGGCGACGCTGGTCGTCGGGGTGGCGCCGGTCGCGGTGACCGCCGAGGTGCGGCAGGCCGCCGCCGCCGACAGGGTCAGATGGGAGAAGTGCCCGGCCGCCGAGCGCAAGACGGCCGCGGCGGCCACGATGGAGTGCGGCACCGTACGCGTGCCGCTCGACTACCGGGAGCCGTGGGGACAGTCGATCCAGCTGTCGATCAACCGGATCAAGGCCAAGGTGCCGCGTGACGGCAACCACCTGGGCACGCTGCTCGTCAACCCGGGCGGGCCGGGGGCGTCCGGGCGGACCCTCGCGCAGTACGTCGCCGCCGTGCTGCCCGCCGGCGTGCGCGACCGCTACGACGTGGTCGGCTTCGACCCGCGCGGCGTCGGCGCCAGCCGGCCGGCGATGCGCTGCGTCGACCCGGAGACCTACTACCGGGCGCCCCGGCCCGACGCGGTGCCCCGCACCGCCGCCGAGGAGCAGGTGCTGCTCGGCCGGGCCGCCGAGTACGCCAACCGGTGCGGCGACTTCTGGTCGTGGCTGCTGCCCCACATGACCACCGAGAACGTGGCCAGGGACCTCGACGGCATCCGCGCCGCGCTCGGCGAGAAGCAGATCAGCTACCTCGGCTACTCCTACGGCACCTACATCGGCGCCGTGTACGCCACGCTGTTCCCCAGCCGGGTCAAGCGCCTCGTCATGGACAGCTCGGTCGACCCCGACGGCGTCTGGTACGCCAACAACCTGGCCCAGGATCGCGCCTTCCAGCGCAGGCACCGCGCCTTCCTCGACTGGACGGCCCGGCACAACTCGGTCTACCGGCTCGGCCGCACCGCCCGGCAGACCGGGTTCGCCTGGAACGCGATGCGCGCCCGGCTGCACGACCGGCCGGCGGGCGGGGTGGTCGGGGCCAGCGAGCTCGACGACACCTTCACCGTGGGCGGCTACAGCGACCGCGTGTGGCCCGAGCTCGCCGCCGCCTGGTCGGCGTACGTGCGCAAGGGCGACACCAAGCCGCTGCTCGCCGCGTACGAGAAGCACGGCAAGAACGACGCCGCCGACGAGAACGGCTACGCCGTCTACCTGGCCATCCAGTGCCGCGACGCCGCCTGGCCGCGCGACTGGGCCACCTGGCATGCCGACATGACCCGGATGCACCGCCACGCGCCGTTCCTGACCTGGCCGAACGCCTGGTTCAACGCGCCGTGCAAGTTCTGGCCGGTGCCCGGCGGCACCCCCGTCAAGGTGCACGGCTCGTGGCGGCTGCCGCCGGTCCTGATGATCCAGTCGCGCGACGACGCCGCCACCCCGTACGCGGGCGCGATGTCGATGAAGCGGCACTTCGCCACCGCGCGCATGGTCGTCGACACCGGCGGCAACCACGGCGTCTCGCTGGGCGGCAACCAGTGCGTCGACCGCCACCTCGCCGCGTACCTGGCCGACGGCACCCTGCCCGCCGACGGGGCCACCTGCCGGGCCGTGCCGGAGCCCCGTCCGGCCGCCCACATGCTGTCAGGCGGGACGGGAGGTCACGAAAGGCTCACCGAGGCGCTGTCCAGATGAGCTAATCCAGGGGTGTTCGCGTAGTCTGACCATGTGATGCTGCGTACATCGGCGTCGCGTGTCCTCGACGACAGCGACCGGGACGAGGTGCTCGCGCTGCTCGACACCGACCCGGTCGCGAACGTCTTCGTCGCCTCCCGGGTGCGCAGCGTCGGGCTCAACCCGGCGCGGCTCGGCGGGCAGATGTGGGGCTTCGGGCCGCGCGGCGCCATCGCCTCGCTCTGCTATGCCGGAGCCAACCTGGTGCCGGTCGCCGCCGGGCCCGAGGCGGTGCACGCGTTCGCCGACCGGGCACGCAAGCAGGGGCGGCGCTGCTCGTCCATCGTGGGCCCGGTCGACGCGGTGTCGCTGCTGTGGGAGCGGCTGGAGCCGCACTGGGGCCCGGCCCGCGCCATCCGCTGGGCCCAGCCCGTCATGGCGACCTCGCAGCGGCCCCCCGTGCTGTCCGACCCGCTGGTGCGGCGGGTGCGGCCCGACGAGTTCGAGACGCTGCTGCCGGCGTGCGTCGCGATGTTCACCGAGGAGGTGGGCATCTCGCCCAACCTCGGCGACGGCGGCGCCCTCTACCGCACCCGGGTGGCCGAGCTGATCCGCATCGGCCGCTCCTACGCCCGCATCGAGAACGGCCGGGTGGCGTTCAAGGCCGAGATCGGCGCCGTCACTCCGCAGGCGTGCCAGATCCAGGGCGTCTGGGTGCACCCCGAGCTGCGCGGCCGCGGTCTCGCCGTGGCGGGCATGGCCGCCGTCGTCGAAGCCTCCCTCGCCTGCTTCGCGCCCGTCGTCTCGCTGTACGTCAACGACTACAACCACGCGGCGCGGGCCGTCTACCGCAAGGTCGGCTTCCGCGAGGTCGACACGTTCATGTCCGTGCTGTTCTGAGCCGCGCCGCCGTCTCCTCGACGAGCTGGGTGAGGATCGACGCGTAACCGGGGCACTCGTCGAGCAGCTCGTCCAGCCGAGCCCGCCAGGCGCCCGATTCGAGCAGCGGCGTCACCTTCCGCCCGTCGGACTGCAGCCGTAGCCGCGTCTCGGCGAGCTGGAGCTCGTACATCACGCCCAGATAGCGGCCGATCGCCTCGCTGAGCCACCAGTAGGTCTCCGTGCCGGCCGCGGCCACGAAGACGCGCGCGCCCTCCCAGGCCACCCGCCGGGGATGCAGGACCGCCATAAACGGGATGCTACGCCTCGTCTCAGGATACGAGAATGGTCTTGCGCGGAAGGAAGGGAAGATCGTGCCGGAGCCGAGAGCGACGTGGAAGGTCGGGGTGGACGTCTACGCCACCGAGGAGCAGGCCAGGGAGCTGCAGAAGCGGATCGAGCTGCTGCTCTGCCCCGAGCCCGAGCACGCCGGGCCGTGCCCCGTCCCGTGGTCGTCGTGGCGCCATCCGGGCGGCGGCGACGGCGGCGACGGCGGCCTCGCCGAGCAGTACGTGCTGGAGCGCCTGCGCGAGCGCGTCGTGACCGGCGGCGAGACCCGGCTGCCGTCCCGCCCCGCCCTGCGGAAGGAGTACGGGGTCGGCCGGGCGGCCGTGGACCGGGCGATCCGCAAACTGGAGGAGGCCGGGCTGGTCGAGACCGTCAGGGGGCGCGGCACGTTCGCCGTGCGCCGGCCCGCCTGACCCCTCAGAGGCGGACGAGCTTGCCGAACAGCCGGTCGAGCTCGGCCTCCGGATCGCCCGTGAGTCCCGCGTGCACCGGGCCGGTCTGCACGATCGTGCTGCGCGGCGCCGTCAGCCAGCGGAACCGCCCGCCCAGCGACTCGCGCGCCAGCGGGCCCGAGTCCTCGCCGCACGCCAGCTCGTACGCGCCCAGCGCCTGCTCGACGCAGCCCACGTCGGCGGCCGGGTCGAGCGCGCGCAGCCGGGCCGCGTCGAGCTCGACGCGGGCGCACAGGTAGGCGCGCGGCTGGCAGTAGAGGAGCACGCCGGCGTTGATCTGCTCGCCGCGCTCCACCCTCGGCACCACGCGGATGATCGCGTACTCGTAGACGTCCCTGGTCACGCGCGGCCTCCTCGCCAGAACTCGCCGACCGAGCCGGGGCCGGGGCGGACCGTCGCGGGCTCGCCGCGCACCAGCCACGCGCGCGGGCCGTGCGCGCGCTGGAGCAGATGCTCCACGTACGCGTCGCGGACGGCCTGCGCGGAGGCGAAGCCGGGCTCGTCGTCGAGCCAGTCGTCGGGCACCAGGGCGGTCACCGCTTCGAGCAGGTCACGGGTGACGCGCTCGTGCAGGGCGACCCGGCCGAGGTCGCCCGCGAACGGCGCCAGCACGTGGTCACCGGCGTCGAACGGGCGCTGCGGGTCGGCGCCCTTCCAGTTGTGGTGGAACCAGAGCGCGGCGCCGTGGTCGATGAGCCAGATGTCGCGGTGCCAGAGCAGCAGGTTGGGGTTGCGCCAGCTCCGGTCGACGTTGTGGATCAGGCCGTCGAACCAGATCAGGTCGGCGGCGAACGCCGGATCGGGCTGCCAGGCAAGCGGCTCGAAGCCGAGCGCGCCCGGCAGGAAGTCGACCGCCAGGTTGCGGCCGGTGCTGGCGTTGAGCAGGTCCTGCACCTCTTCGTCCGGCTCGCGGACGCCGAGCTGCGGGTCGAGGTCGATGACCTTCAGCTCGGGGGTGCGGAAGCCGAGGCGGCGGGCCAGCTCGCCGGAGATGATCTCCGCGACGAGCACCCGGCGGCCCTGGCCTGCTTCACGAAATTTCACGACATAGGTGCCGAGGTCGTCGGCCTCGACCACCCCCGGCAGCGAGCCGCCCTCGCGCAGCGGCGTCACGTAACGCGTCGCCGCGATCTCTTCCAGCACGCCCCCGAGGCTATCGCGCCCCGTGGGATGCCCTGTGGCAGCCCGTGGCAGCCCGTGGCAGCCCGTGGCAGCCCCGACGCCCCGGGCTTCCCGATTGTGAGGCGGCTCAGGGCGAGTACGCGAGGCTTATCTCACCCCTGTCATAATGGCGGGCTATGTCCGAGCTCCGTGCCGATGATCCGCGCCGGCTGGGCGCGTACCGGATCTCCGGGCGGCTCGGCCAGGGCGGCCAGGGCGTCGTCTATCTCGGCCACTCCGGCGACGGGACCAAGGTGGCCGTCAAACTGCTGCACGCCAGCCTGTCGGCCGACCCGGTGGTGCGCCGCCGGTTCCTGGCCGAGGTCGAGGCGCTGCGCCGCGTCGCGCCCTTCTGCACCGCCCAGCTCCTCGACGCCGACCTCGAAGGCGACCAGCCCTACCTCGTCAGCGAGTACGTTGACGGCGTCTCCCTCCGCGAGCACGTCCTCACCGCCGGGCCGCGCACCGGCGGTTCCCTGCACCGCCTGGCCATCGGCACCGCCACCGCCCTGGTCGCCATCCACCGGGCCGGCGTCGTGCACCGCGACTTCAAGCCCGGCAACGTGCTGCTCAGCCTCGACGGGCCCCGCGTGATCGACTTCGGCGTCTCCCGGCTCGCCGACGGCACCGCCACCACCGGCATCATCCCCATGGGCACGCCCGCCTACCTGGCGCCCGAGCGCATCGAGGGCCTGCCCGCCGGGCCCGCCGCCGACCTGTACGCCTGGGCGCTCACCGTCGCCTACACCGCCACCGGCCGCCACGCCTTCGCCGGCGGGACCCACCAGGAGGTGCTGGCCAGGATCCTGTACGGGCGGCCCGACCTGGGGAACCTGTCCGGACGGCTCCGTGGCATCGTGGACGCCTGCCTCGCCCGCGACCCGGCCGACCGGCCCGGCGCCGAGGAGGTGCTGGGGCTGCTGCTCGGCCAGGACCTGACCGGCGGCGACGTGCTCACCACCGGCGCGATGGCCGCCGTCGACCCGGGGGTGCGTCCGGAGCCGGACGGGAAGACCCTCGAATGGCAGATGCCCGACGACACGACGGACCCGGGCACGGGACCGACCCTGGGGTCGGGTGGCGGGCCGCTGACGGGGCCGGCTTCGGGGTCGGGTGGTGGGTCGCTGACGGGGTCGGCCCTGAGGCCGGCCGGCGGGGCGTTGTCGGGGGCGCAGGTGACGGAGGGCGGGCGCACGCCGGGCGGGCGGAGCCGGCGGGGGGCCGGGCGCAGCGCGCTGGCCGCTCTGGTCGATCCCACCGCGCCGCTGCCCGGGGTCGCTCCTTCGGGGGCCGCGTCCGGGGCCTCCTCGGGGGGCTTTGCGCGCGATGGCGGCGGGCCGGGCGGACATGCGGCCGGGGACGCCGCGTCGGGCGGTCTCGCGCTGGGTGGGTCCGCGTCGGGTGGGGCTGCCTCAGGTGGGTTCGTGCGGGGGGACGGATCGGGCGGCTCGTCCGCCGGTGGTTCCGGGTCCGCCGGGGGGTTCCCGGCTGTGGGGAGGCGGGGGCGGAAGGGGCGCTGGCCGCGGTGGGGGATCGGCGTGGCCGCCGTGGTGCTCGCCGCCGTCGCCGGGGTCACGTACTGGATGGGGATGGACGGCGCGACCCCCGTGGACGGGACCTGGACCGGGTCGGCGCGGCACCCGACGGCCGGCCGGGTGTTCCCCGTGGAGATCAGGCTGGACGGCGAGCGCGAGTCGCGCATGCGCTGGGGCGCGGACCTGCACTGCACCGGGGAGCTCAGCCCGACCTCGCGCGGCCTGGTGTTCACGCTGGGCGACGTCGCCGGGAAGGAGTGCCACCCCGGCACCCTCCACCTGCTGCCCACCTCCGACGCCGACCGGATGGGCATCTCGGTCATCCGCCAGGGACAGCATGATGTGACGTATTCGGGCACGGTCTCGCGCACTCCGTGAGCCGGAGTGTCACGGTCAGGCGGCGATGGCGCGGTCACCGTTGACTCCCCGGCACCGGTTGCCTTCAGTGGAAGGGAAACAGGGGTGGCGGCGAGGGGAGGCTACCCGTGCCGACGGCGCAGCCCCTCAGAACGGGGGACCCGCGCACACTCGGCCCCTACGCGCTGGCCGGGAGGCTGGGCGAGGGCGGCCAGGGTGTGGTGTACCTCGGGACGAGGGACGACGACACCTACGCGGTCAAGCTGCTGCACGGCCCCGTGGGGGACGAGCGGGCGGCGTTCCTGCGTGAGGTGGAGCTGGCCAAGCACGTGGCCAGGTTCTGCACGGCCCAGGTGGTCGACGCCGGGTTCGACGAGGGCAGGGCGTACATCGTCAGCGAGTACGTCGACGGGCCGTCGCTGGCCCGCGAGGTCATGCTCACCGGGCCGCGGCGCGGCGGGGCGCTCGAACGGCTCGCGGTCGGCACCGCCACCGCCATCGCCGCCATCCACCGGGCCGGGATCGTGCACCGCGACTTCAAGCCGCAGAACGTGCTGCTGGGCTCCGACGGCCCGCGCGTGATCGACTTCGGTCTCGCCAGGGCGCTGGACGCGGCCGCCACCGTGAGCGGGCGGGGCGTCGGCACCCCCGCGTACATGGCGCCCGAGCAGATCACCGCGTCGGCGGTCACGGGGGCGGCGGACGTGTTCTCGTGGGGGGCGACGATGTGCTTCGCCGCCAACGGGGCCGCGCCGTTCGGGCAGGACTCGGTGGCGCCGGTGCTGCACCGCATCCTCACCGCGCCGCCCGAGCTGGGGCTGCTCGACGGGCAGCTCCGCGTGCTCGTCGCCGCCTGTCTCGACAAGGACGCGCGTAACCGGCCCAGCAGCAGGGACCTCCTGCTGGCGCTGCTGGGGGACTCCGGAGGGCTGCCCGATTCGGTCCTCCGGTCGCCGCCGGCCCACGTCCTGAGCGCCTCGGGCGTGGCCGTCCCGGCGCCCCGTACGGACATCTCGGGACCTGAAGGACCGGAAGGACCTGGACCCACGGGAGGGAGCGTCGCCCGGTCGAGGCCCTTGGCCGAGCCGGAGGCCACGGGCGCGGCCTCCGGCTACCGGCTGCCTGCCACCCCGGATGCCCCTGCGCCGTCCGGTGGCGGGCGGCGGGCGGCGCGGCGGGCCGGGGTGGCGGTGGCGGGCGCCCTGGTGGTGAGTGTGGCGATTCTCGGGATGCTGCTGGGGCCGGCGCTCAGCCGGGACGACCGGATGCCGCAGGGCGGCGGCGCGGCGGGGCCGGGTGCGACGGCGGCGACCGTGTCGCCGGTGGAGGAGGCCACGCCGCCGGAGGACGAGGGGCGGCGCGGCCCGGGGGAGCCGGATCCGCCGGTGGCGAAGCCGGCGCGGGTGCCGGTGCCGCCGCTGGCGGGGTTGAGCCGGGCGGCGGCGGTGCGGGCGCTCCAGCGGGCCGGGCTGGTGGCGGGCCAGGTGTCGCTGGTGGACTCGGGGCGGAAGATCGGCCTGGTGCTCGGGAGCCGGCCCGGGGCGGGCGTCGCCGTGGAGAAGGGGGCCGCGGTGTCGCTGCGGGTGTCGGCGGGGGTGTCGGTGCCGGCGCTCGCCGGGATGGGCCGCGAGGCCGCGGAGGCGGCGGTGGCCGGTGCGGGGCTGGCGGTGGGGCCGGTGATGAGGAAGTGCGGGCCGGAGCCGGACGGCCGGGTGCTGTCCACCTCGCCGGAGGCGGGCAGCCGGGTCGCGGGCGGTACGCCGGTGGCTCTTACCGTGTCGCGGCGGGGCGTCGAGGTGCCGTCGGTGATCGGCCGGTCGCGGGAGGACGCGGCCGGCACGCTGCGCGGGGCCGGGTTCGAGGTCACGGTGCAGGGCCAGGTCGTGGCGGACGAGTCGCAGGTGAACCTGGCCATCGCGCAGTCGCTGGAGGCGGGCGGGTGCGCCAGGAAGGGGGCGGCGGTGGTGGTCACGGTGGGGCTGGCGCCGCAGTCGGGCCCGGACCCGTCCGAGCCGACCGGCAAGCCGACCGGCAAGCCGGCCGACAAGCCGACGGCCGCCCCCGGGGCCCGGGCGAAGCCCTGAACCCGGGCGGGGTCAGCGGCCGTCGCCGGTGATGATGCCGGTGTAGGAGGCGATCACCTTGACCTGCGCGGGTTCGTCGCTCTTCGGCGGGATGTGGGCCGCCACCTGGAGCAGGTCCGTGACGTTCATGTACGTGTAGAACTTGCCCTTGATGAGGCCGTTGTCCTTCTGGAACACGTAGTTGCGCTGCGGCCCCTGGCGCACGTCGTAGCGCCGGGCGCGCTGGAAGGTGGTGAAGACGAGGGCGCCGCCGTCGGCGGTGCGCAGAGCGTACGAGGGGTAGCGCGACGCGGGCCGGACCACCTCCTTGAGCTTGGCGTACGGGGCCATGTTGCGGCGGTTCCTGGCGGCGGAGGTGGTGAGCTCGTCGGCGGCGAAGCGGGTGGAGCTCCTGCCGCCGAGGTGGGCGGCGTAGCTCTTGGCGAAGTCGGCGGGTGACATGAGCAGCCCGGTCGCGTCGGCCGGCTTCACCTCGGCGGCGGGGGTGGCGAGCTCGGGGGCGCCGCCGATGCCGGAGAAGACGTCGGGCGCGTACACCTGGCGCCAGCCGTCCGCCTCCTTGGTGAACAGCAGGTACGTGGGGGTGTCGGCGGTCTTCGTCCGGCCCTTCCACAGGGCGGTGGTCAGGAACCAGGTGGGCGTGGGCGCGTGGAAGGCAGGCCGGGTGTAGCCGAAGGGCACGTACTCGGTCGTCCTGGAGAGGGCGCGGCTGGAGGCGTAGGCGGCGCGGTCGATGGCGTAGCTGGAGCCGGCCTCGTATGCGGCGAGCAGTTCGTCGCTCCTGGCCTTGTTGGCGGCGTTGTTGCGCTTGACGTAGTCGTCGAGGACGGCGGCGGCCTCCTGGGGGGAGACCACGGCCGCCGGGGCGGCGGACGGGGAGGGGGGCTGCTGACGGGCGGGCCGGTCGGGGCCGGGCAGTCCGGAGCAGCCCGCGACCAGGCAGGCCGCCAGGACGCCGCCGATGACCGTTCCGTGCCGCCGCCGCATGCCCCGCACCTCCACAACCGACTTAACAGAAAGAAGTGGACAAAGGTAGCAGAGTCACTTGAGGGCCCCGGCGGTGAGCCCGGAGACGATGCGGCGCTGGAAGAACAGCACCATGAGCACCAGCGGGATCGTGACCAGCACGCCCGCGGCCATCTGGGTGCCGAACGGCGTGTCGAACTTGGCCGCCCCGGTGAACTGCGCGATGCGTACGGTGGCCGTCTGGACGTCCTGGTCGTTGACCATCGTGACCGCGATGATGAACTCGTTCCAGGTGGCGATGAAGGCCAGGATGGCCGTGGTGAAGATGCCCGGCGCGGCCAGCGGCACCATGACCCGGCGGAAGGCGGCGAACGGCGTGCAGCCGTCGATCATCGCGGCCTGCTCCAGATCGTAGGGGAGCTGCCGGAAGAACGTGGTCAGGTTCCAGATGGTCAGCGGCAGCGCGAACGACATCGACGGCACGATCATCGCCTGGTAGCTGTTGATCCAGCCGATCGAGGTGAACAGCTTGAGCAGCGGCACGATGAGCAGCGCCCCGGGGAACATGGAGACCGCGATGACCAGGGCCAGGATCACGTTCTTGCCCCGGAAGCGCAGCCGGGCCAGGGCGTAGGCGGCCAGCGTGCCGATGACGAGCGTGACCGCGGTCGTGGTGCCGGCGACGACGAGGCTGTTGACCAGCGACCGGCCGAACCCCATGCCCTCGGCGAAGACCGCGTCGTAGCTCTCCAGCGACCACGGGCTGGGAAGTGGCGAAATTTCGTAAATGTCGGAGGTGCGGCGGAAGCTCGACACCACCATCCAGTAGAACGGCACCAGGCAGTACAGCGCGATGCCGATCATCCCGGCCCTACCCCACATCGCGGGCCTCCTTCCGCCGCTGCCGCACGTCGCTCAGCAGGTCGGCCCCCAGCAGCTTGACGAACACGAACGCGATCACCGCGATGTAGACGAACAGCGCGGTCCCGTACGCCGAGGCGGGCCCGTAGTGCACCCGGGTGGCCTCGTCCCAGATCAGCCCCGACAGCGTCTCGACCGAGTGCTTGCGCGGCCCGACGAGCACGTACGGCAGGTCGAACACCCGCAGCGCGTCCATCAGCCGGAACAGCACGGCCACCAGCAGCGCGGGCTTGACCAGCGGCAGCGTGATCCGGCGGAACCGCTGCCCGGCCGAGGCGCCGTCCACCCGCGCGGCCTCGTACACCTCCGACGGGATGATCTGCAGCCCGGCCAGCACGAGCAGGCCGACGAACGGCGCGGTCTTCCAGACGTCGGCGACGACCACGGCGAGCTTGGCCCACGGGCCGTCGGCCGTCCACAGGATCTCGGTGCCGAGCAGCGCGTTCGCCACGCCGTCGGCCTGGAAGATCCACTTCCACATGAGGCCGGCGACCGCGGTCGGCACCGCCCACGGGATGAGGATGCTGGCCCGCAGGATGGCCCGGCCGCGGAAGGCGCGCTGCATGACCAGCGCCATCGCGACGCCGAGCACCACCTCCAGGCCGACCGTGACCACGGTGAACAGCGTCGTGTTGAGCGCCGCGTTCAGGAAGCGCTCACCCGCGACGCCGGCGTAGTTGGCCAGGCCGGCGAACCGCTCGCCCTCCACCACGAAGCCGTCCGCGTCCAGCGTCTGCCCGCTGGTGTAGAACGACTCGCGCATCGCCGCCACCAGCGGGTAGAACACCACCAGCGCCAGCACGATCATCGTGGGGGAGAGCATCGCGGCCGCCAGCCACGACTGCCCGCGCGGCCTGCTCATCACGGCTGGAGCAGCGGGCCGAGCGCCGCCTGCAGCTCGGTCATGGCCTGGTCGACGGGCTTGGCGCCGGTCACGACGGCGTAGGCCGACTCCTGGATGGCGGCGGTCACGTCACCGTAGCGGACCGCGCTCGGGCGCGGCTTGGCGGCCAGGATGCCCTCCTTGAGCGCCGGCAGATACGGATACTTCTTGATCAGCTCCGGGTCGTCGTAGACGGCGGCCGTGGCCACCGGCATCGAGCTGGACAGCGCGAACGCCCGCATCTGCTCGGCGCTGGTCATGAACGCGACGAAGTCCCTGGCCGTCTGCTTGTTCTTGGAGAAGGACGACACGGCCAGGTTGTTGCCGCCGAGCGTGCCCGCGCCCGGCCCGTCCAGCCCGGGGATCGGCGCCACGTCCGTCTTGCCGGCGACCTTGCTGGACCCGTCGGTCTTCTGCGCGGCCTCGTAGCCGTAGGCCCAGTTGCGATAGAAGAGCAGCTTGCCGTCCTGGAAGGCGACCCGTCCCTCTTCCTCCTTGTACGTGATCGCCTCCTTCGGCATCATCCCGCTCTTGAACCCGTCGGCCAGGAACTGGGCGGCCTTCTTGGCGCCGTCACCGGTGACCTGCGGCTTGCCGGAGGCGTCGACCAGCTCGCCGCCCGCGGAGTGCACGGCCTCGGAGAAGTTGACGGTCAGGCCCTCGTACTTGTCGAACTGGCCGCCGTAACAGGCCATGCCCTTCTGCTCGGGCAGGACCTCGTCGCAGATCCGCCTCATCTCGTCCCACGTCTTCGGCGGCTTCTTGACCAGGTCCGTCCGGTAGTAGAGGAGCCCGGTGCCGGTGAACATCGGCATCGCGTACAGCTTGCCGCGGTACTTGCCGGTCTCGACCGTGGGCGGCAGGAACGCCGAGGTGTCCAGCTTGAGCTCGTCGATCCACCGGTTGGCGGCGAACTCGCTGGTCCACACCGCGTCGATGAGGATCACGTCCCCGGTGTCGGACTTGGTCTGGGCGCTCTGGACGAGCTTCCTGCGCTGCTCGTCGGCGGCCTCGGGCAGCAGCACCACGGTCGCCTTCTCGTCCGGGTGCGCGGCGTTCCAGGCGTCGACGATCTTCTGGACCGACTCGGCCTCGAACTTGCCGCCGACGAACGTGATCGGCCCGCGCCCGTCGCCGCCGCCCTGCGCGGCCGGTTCCGGGTCGGACGAGCCGCAGGCCACGAGGCTCGCGCCGAGCGCCAGCAGGGCCGTGATCTGCCGTGTTCTCATGTGGGGGTTCCTTCCAGCGTGACGGTCTCGCCGTCGAGCCGCGACCTCTCGGCGGCCCAGGCGATGAGGTGGCTGTGCAGGCTCTCGCCCGGCGACGACAGGATCGGCGTGCGGTCCCTGCTCGACACGGCGGCGAGGAACGCCCTGACCAGGCCCTCGTCGCCGCCGCCGTGCCCGCCGGCGGCGGTGCCGTCGCCGGTGGCCCGGGTGTCGACGGTCTCGGCGCGGCCGGTGACGAAGTCGTGCACGGTCAGCAGTTCGCCGTCGCCCTCGATCGAGCCCCGGGTGCCGAAGATCCGGGTCTGCCGGTGCGCGGCCGGGGTGAAACCGGTCATGGTGAACGAGGCGGTCGCGCCGCCCTCGAACTCCATGTTCACGACCTGGTGGTCGACCACGTCGTTGTCGCAGTCGTAGACGCACCTGCCGTACGGGCCGGTCCGCAGCGCCTCCAGGACCCCCTGTTCGGAGACGTCGTCGGTGAGCACCGACAGCGGCCAGCGGTCCTGCCCGGCCAGCGGCAGGTAGATGCGCCGGGCCGAGTACGGGCAGCCGGGCTCGGCCGGGCAGTCGAGGCAGCGCGCGGTCGCCCCGGCGGGCCGGTTCTCCGGGCGGAAGTGCTTGAGCCCGCCGAACGACGACACCCTGCGCACCTGCCTGCCGGTCAGGTGCACCAGCCAGTCCAGGTCGTGGCAGGACTTGGCCAGCAGCATGAACGTGGACTCGTCGGCCCGGCGCCAGTTGCCGCGCACGTACGAGTGGGCCTGGTGCCACCAGCCGACCGGCTCCAGGTGCTGGACGCTGACGATCTCGCCGATACGCCCGGCGTCGAGCAGCGCCTTGAGCGCCCGGGTGTAGGGCGTGTAGCGCAGCACGTGGCAGACCGCGAAGATCGCCTCGGAGCGTTCGGCCGCCGCGACGATGGCCCGGCAGTCGTCCTCGGAGACCGCCATCGGCTTCTCCAGCAGGATGTCGTAGCCCAGCTCGGCGAAGCGCACCGCGGGCTCGACGTGGTCGCGGTCCTGGGTGGCGATGATGACCGCGTCGGCCTGGCGCGGCAGCGCCGCCAGCTCGCGCCAGTCCCCGTACGGCGCGGCGCCGGGGAACCTGTCGCGCCGGCTCGCCACGGGGTCCGCCACCGCGACCACCCGTGCCAGGCCCGAGTCGACGGCGTGGCGGGCGTACGCGCTCCCCCGCGAACCCGCGCCGACGACGGCGAGAGTCACCATGTGCGCCTCCACATATGTAACCGATTAACGTATGTCGGCCGATGCTAGGATCCGGGCTCATACTCGTCAATAGGAAACTTATGGAAAGAGGTCTCGTAAGTGACCGACCTCCGGCCGGGTGACGCGTCGCTGGTGCGCAAGGTCAACACCCAGGTGACGCTGCGCGCGCTGCGCCGGGAGGGCGTGGCCACGCTGACCCAGCTCGGCCGCATCACCGGGCTGTCCCGGCAGACCGTGGAGGCGGTGCTCGACGAGCTGGGGGAGCGCGGCTGGGTCCGGGAGGTGCCGCCCGACGGGGGCGTGATGGGCCGGCCCGCCCGGCGCTTCGGCTTCCGCGCCGACGCCGGCCACGTCGTGGGCGTGGACGTGAGCGGCGACCGGGTCGTGGTCACGCTGGCCGACCTCAACGGCGAGGTCGTCGCCTGCGAGCGCGTCCCCGTCGCCGCCGGCGCGCCCGCCCCCGAACGCCTCGACGTGGCCCGCCGCGCCTGCCTGGCCTGCGTGGACGGCGCCGGCGTGGCCCGCACCCGGGTGTGGGCGCTGGCGGCGGGCACCTCCGGCATCGTCGACCGCTCGGGCCGGGTGTCGCTGTCGCTCACGCTGCCCGGCTGGACCGGCGTCGACCTGGCGGGCATCGCCGGGCGCTGGTTCGGCTGCACCGCGCTGGCCGCCAACGACGCGAACCTGGCCGCGCTCGCCGAGCACTGGCGCGGCAGCGCCCAGCACGCCTCCGACGTCGTCTACATCCTGGCCGGGCACCGGCTTGGCGCGGGCATCCTGATCGGTGGCAGGCTGCACCCCGGCCGCTCCGGCGCCGCCGGTGAGATCGGCACGCTGCGCCAGGTCGGCTGGGAGGAGGCCGCGACCTCCCTGGTCAAGGAGGGCAGCGCCGAGGAGGTGTTCGCGGGGGCGGTGGCCGGTGACCGGGCCGCGCTGCGCGCCGTCGACCGCTACGCCGAGAACCTGGCGATCGGCGCCTCGGCGCTCGTGCTGGCCGTGGACCCCGACCTGCTGGTGATCGGCGGCGCCTACTCCCAGGCCGGGGACGTGCTGCTGGCGCCGCTCCGCCGCCACCTGGCCGAGCTGTGCCTGAGCGGGCCCGAGGTGGTGACCTCCACGTTCGGCGACGACGGCGTGGCCCTGGGCGCGGTGCGGCTCGCGCTCGACCGGGTCGAACGCGACGTGCTCGGGCTCTAGCCGCAACGCCGTTCAGTTAAGGGAGAGGGCTGTTCGTCAAGACCGGTGAACAAAGCAGCGGAGCCGCTGTAGAAGAGGTCTGTCACTCCAAGACATC
>NZ_JBEZZG010000052.1:0-45341 GCF_040639085.1 Nonomuraea sp. NPDC023979 | reverse complement strand
ACGCCAACGTATCTTCGGGTGGTTTGCCGTCAAGGCGTGTCTTTCCGGACAACTGCTCCTGATCAGTGCAAACACGGCCCGAGGGGGACCGGCGGACAGATGCGTTTTCCGGTCTGGTGGGGGCGCTTGGGGGGTGATCTGCAACACGAACTGCAACACGGGCTGCAACGCGCTCGTCCAGCTATGACCGTTTAAACGATCTTGCCGTCCCGCATAGAGCTGCACTTGCAGCTTTATGCGAGCAGGCCAATCGAGCGATCGAACGCACATTCGAGTTGATTCGCTGATCAGGAATAACGAGTATCGCCGAACGTGTTAATCTCGCCGTGATACGTTGTTATATGCAAGACGGTTGTGCAAGACGGTGGACAGGATCAAGCGGCCGACGCTAATTTGATCACATGTGCCGCGCGTTACCCTTCCCCACGCTAGGAGTTTGATCATGGCTGGCAGAGGCCCCAGTATCGACCGGGAGCGGCTTCGAGAGTTGCACGCGGCGAACTACAGCATCAGTGAGATTGCCGCCGAGCTGGGGGCCACCTACAGCGGGGTTGCTCACGCACTGTCACGCATGGGCCTTAGCCGCAAGCAGCTTGAGCACCGCGACGCGCTGCCCTGGGCCATCAGTGCTGAGCATCGCAAGACCGCGCCGCTCCAGTACATGCGGGAACTATCGCAGATGGCTCAAGGGAAAATGATCAGCGTACACCGGCAGGCCACGGCCATCCGCTGGGCTCAAGAGCTGATCGCGGACGGCTGGGACGTCTCCTATAGCCCCGACGCCCCGCCGAGCGACTTCTGCCCTCAAGGTGGCTTCTACCTAGTGCCGGCGCAAAAGGAAAGCCACCTTCGCAAGCTGCTGGAGGCGGCTGGGTGGAAGGGTGGCGATAGCGGGCGTTCCTAGCTATCTATAGCTGGTCACTGTTGATCATAGCCAGGGGATTTACCCCTGGCTATGGTCGTTTTAGGTGGTATGTAGCCGATCCGCAAGTCGGTAACGTTTTGACCACTTAAGGGAAGGTTTGTTATCCATGTCCCTCCTGCTTGTCTCGGGAGGGCACGTAAGGCATGGACCTTGAGCAGCATCGCGGAATCCTGGAAACGATCCTCAGTCGAGCTAAGGACGAAGAGGACGTCGTAAAGCGCCTAAGCAACTACATGGCGCTACTGAACCACTGCTATGAGGAAGCCGACGAGGTGCGGGGCTACTTCACCCTGATCCTTGAAGAGAAGGGCCTAGACACTCTCGGGATCGCCTCGCTGATCAACAAGTCGGGCAAGCGATACGCGAGCACCCGCCTCACGGCCAAGGCCGAGAAGCGACTAGCCGAAGTGCAGGCCCGCATTGAGCGCGGAGACGATCCGCAGTCTTACGCCTACGAACTGTTTACCGGTCTTGAAGCCCGTAAAAGCCGAGATGCCGCCAACCCTCTGCTAACGCCCATCCAGATCCAGCAGGCAAAGCGGACAAGCCGCATGATGCGGGCAGTCCGTAACCTGTTCAAAGGGGCCAAGGTGGTCGGGTTAGCCTTGCTGCCCGCGTTCCTAGCCCAAAAGCTGTCTGCGGCCAGTTCGGCCGGAGCGGCAGGCGGCGTAACGGCAACCGCCACGGCAGGAGCGGTAGCCACGACAAGCGCCGCGCCAGCCGCCGGGGCAGGACTGGCCGCCGTGATCCCAATCGCCGCCGGTGCCGCCGAAGTGGCGGCTCCGGTCGTCGCCCCGATCGCGGGGAAGGTAGTTGCCGGATGGGTCGCGACAGGGCTCGTCTTCGGTGCTACAGGGGTCGTCGCGTACGAGGCGACCGGAAGCAAGCAGCCCCCGCCGTCGCTAGACCATGCCGTGACCATGGAAGTGGATGAGCCACAGCCAGAACCGACCCCCTACACAGGCGGCCCCGTTGACGCTTTGCCACCGGACATGATCAGCCCGACAGCGATCCCTGACGACGTCACGACGATGCGCGATGAGTCATCACCCAGAGAAGCGAAGGTTCTGGAGCCCGATCCACCGCGCTCAACACATCGAAGCCCTGCGCCGACGAAAAGCGCCGGCCCGGTGTCGGTGAAGACATCCGAGCCGCCCGGCACGTCGCCGCCCTCTCCAGATAGCACCGCGCCGCCGAAGGCGTCGCCGTCGTCGTCCAAGCCCGCTTCGCCCGAGACGGTGGTTACGCCCACGGCGGCCCAATCCTCCCTGCCGACCACAACCCCTACCGGTGCGCCTTCCAAGCCGCTACCGTCGCCCACAGCCACGCCGGACCCCGCTGGAGACAAGCCCACGCCCACCGGCTCTCAAGCACCCCCAGAAGTTCCCACAGAGACGCCGGACCCCACGCCTACGGCGAGCCCTACACTCACGCCTACGGAGACTCCGACGCCCACGGTTGGGCCGACGTCCACGACGACGCCAAAGCCGACGCCCACGGTGTCGGGCACCAGCCCGAGTGCTGGAATGAGCCTGTGGGGCTGGCTCTCCGGCCTGGTCGGCTGACCCGACCAAGATCAATTGCATCGGTGCAACAGAAAACCGTCCTTACCGTCTTCCGTCAGGCTGGATGACTCCGCTTAGATCATTTGGGCAACGAATCCTGAGAATCCCTTAAAGGGGGAGCTTTGAAGGTGTACGGACCGGCAGACCCGTTCGCGATCCTGGACATCGCGCGCATCCCTCACGCCGAGGGCGTGAGCCGGGCCGATATCACCTACCCGGACGGCGTCATGGTTGAGACGCGCTACCGTCTGCCGGTCGACTCCGACTACGTACACGCCACGAACGCTCACCTTGTGCCCACCGGCAGCCACATGGTGAGCACGGCCACGGAGGAAGAGGAGGACGGAACGTTCTCCTACTTCACCCACTGGCGCCCCGCCGGCGGATCGTAGAGAGCCCTGACCTGCCCTAATGCACTCAACAGGGTGGGTTCGAGCTTCGATTTGTGCAAAACGGTAGTGATCGGGTAGGCTGTGCTCAGCACGGCCGGGGAAACCTCCCTCCAACCTGGTAACGCGGGGCAAGGGGACCAGTACCCGGCTCGTGCCTGGCACGACTTGAGAACTCAACAGTGGAAACGCGCGAAGACCTCACCCCTTACGAAGGGGGGAACGCATGCCTAAGCATCGTTCCGTGTCACAGCTAACCAGCTACGCGAGTTGCGGGGAGTCCTACCGGCTGTCAAAGGTCGCGCGGGCACCACAAACCCCCGCAGCATGGTTCGCACAAGGGACAGCCGTACACGAAGCGATCGAAAAGTGGGAACGCACGCACCGCGAGCACAGCCCAGAAACCGCCATCGCGTGGTTCGAGGAAGCTTTCGACCGCGAAGCGGCCAAGATGTTCGAGGCGGAGCCAGACATCAACGCCTGGCTGTGCCCCGGCCGGACCAAACCAGAAACGGACCTCGCCAACCGAATAGACCGGGGGAGAGTCCAAGTGTCCGGCTACATCGAACAGGCGCTAGCGTCCAAGCTCAAGGTGCTGGAACTGATGCCGGGCGAACCGGCGTCAGAAGTTCCCTTCAGTCTCGACCTGGACGGGCTTACCGTGATCGGCAGCATTGACCTGATCATGGTCGACCCGTGGGGCCGCCTCTTGGTGCGCGACATCAAGACCGGTTCCAAACGACCGTCCGGCCCCATCCAGCTAGCCGTATACGGGCTCGCTGTGTTCGACCTCACGGGCGACGTGGTCGAATGGGGCGACTACTACATGGCGAAGGACAACAAAGCCCTAGACCCGGTCCCCCTTCGCCCCTTCACGCGCGACATGGTGACCCGATGGTTCAAACAGATGGACACCAGCGAGAACGCAGGCATCTACCTGCCGAATCCTGGAGACCACTGCACCACGTGTAGCGTGCGCCGGTTCTGTTCCGTGATGGGGACGGACCGGCATTCTTTTCGCCCATAATATGCAAGACGGTAGTGATCAACTAGACAGGAGAGCCACTTGGCAGAGGACTACCCGCATGCCCTGGACGTCGAAATCTGGGACGGACAGGGCCGCAAGGTTGGTCTCTATCATCTGCGAGCACCGAGCGCGGCCGACTTCATCGCTGAAGCCAACGAAGTCGACGGGCAGTTCGCCGATGCGGTAGCAAACGTGACCCACACCGTGCGTTCCGCGTTCCTGCTCAAGGTCGAGCTGGGCGCGGAGTTCGTGTCCGAGAGCGGCCCGGCTCCAAGTCGAGCCCCCGCCCCCCGGCGTGCTCCCCAGCAGCCGCAGCGCAGGCCCCAGAGCCGCCAGGCGGCCCCCGCCTATGACGACGCTCCAGACTGGCCGGAAACCCCTCCCGGCGACGACGCGGGCGTGTACTGCGACCACGGCGAGATGAAGTACGTCCCGGCCGGGGTCGGACGCAACAACAAGCCGTACAAGGCGTTCTACGCCTGCCAGCTTGACCGCAACGACCCCAACCGCTGCCGGACCCGTCCGGCCTAAGTAGAAGGGTTCCCCGCTGTATACGCTCGCCAGAGCGCGCGCTAAGGCGGGGGAGACGGGCTTGCCAATCCCTAGCCCGTTTAAACGGCTAGCCGCGGAAGGCGTCGAGTTCCGCCGTGGCCAACTTGCTTTGGTCGCGGCGGGGCCAGGCGTCGGCAAGTCCGTGTTCGCCCTCACCCTGGCAGCCGCAAGCCGAGTCCCAACCCTGTACCTGTCAGCCGACAGTGACGCGGCCATCCAATACGAGCGGGCCGCCTCCATGCTGACCGGCCGAACCCGTGACGAGATCGCCGAACTCGTCGAGAGCGGGGATACCCGCTACCTCGACAGCAAGCTAGCTGCCCTGCGCAAACTCAGATGGTGTTTCGAGTCGTCACCCACCCTGGATGACGTCGAGAACCATGTGAAGTGCTGGGCGGCCATCTACGGGGCCTACCCGGAGCTGATCGTGGTGGACAACGTCTCAGACGTCACCCCCGACAGCGAAGAGGGCGGAACGCTAGCCCTCGAATCCATCATGAACTACCTGGCAGACCTGGCCCGCGCTACCGGCGCGGCCGTCATAGCGCTACACCACCTCACCGCCGAATACGACGACGGCACAGAGCCGCCGCCGCTAAGCGCCCTCAAGGGCAAGATCAGCAAAAAGCCGGGCTTGGTCCTCAACCTCTTCCGGCCCGCCGTAGGCAAGCTCGGCGTCGTCATCGCCAAGAACCGCACAGGCCAACCCGATGTTGGCAACCAATACCGCGTCGTCTTGAACGCGGACCTTTCCCGCATGTCCATAACCGACTAACGGAGACACCCATGCCCGTCATGCTCCCCTCCCTCCCCGTCAAGGCCGTCCTGATCGAGCACATCGGCCGCGTCGCAGTCAAGCCGGAGACGTTCATCCCGATTGATGACGTCGTGGTCACCTTCACGCACGCTAAGACCGATGAGCAGTTCGTTCTGCTGACGAGCCGCATCATTGGCCTGATCGTTCAGCCCGAGCCCAAGACCGAGCAGCCGGGCGAGCAGGCAGCCGAGGAGGCGGCCGAGGACAGGAAGGCCGCCTAAACGTGACGAACCATGTCCCCATCAACCGACTCCCCGAGATCACGTTCATCGCCACGGTGGACGGCGACGGACTACACATCAAGGAAGGCTCCCTGAACTACGACGAGCGCCGCCAGGCGTACCACGGTCTCGTTGATGGCCACTGGATTCCCGGCACCGGCTACCGCGAGGTAGAGCCGCGCGAGACGTGGATTCCGAGCCGCGCGGTCACGCGGCTGATGCGGAAGCTCTAGCAGTTGTCCAGCCCCAGCAAGGCCAAGGGCACTCGCTGGGAACGGGAAGTCGCCGACTACCTCGCCGAGACCATCCCCGGCGTGGACAGGATCGGCTCACGCGACTTCGGGTCGGGGGACCTCGCCGTCCCCTGGCCCATCCCCCACGAGTGCAAGAACGAACGCAAGATCACACTGAGCGAGTACGCCAAGCAGCTCAAAGCCATCAAGGCCCGTTTAAACGCTCCGGCCGGCGTCATGGTCGTCAAGGCCCCACGCAAGCCGGTCAGCGAAGCGTACGTCGTCATGACTCTTGAGGAATGGCGGCGCATCCTGCCCGTGATCGGCGACCATCTTCTCACCGAAGCGCTCAACAGTTGAGCCCCGCCAGTCACGCAGAAGCCATGACGGCAACGCTCGGCTTCTTGATTGTCATCCTCGCCCTGGCCTTGTTCGGCGAATGGCGGGAGCGCCGCGCACGCCGAAAGGTGAAGCGATGCGGGAAGCACCGCAGGGCATAGGCGAAGTTCTCACCCATTACGGAGCCGAGTACGTACCCGAAGGGTACAAGTGGGCTCCGATGAGATGCCCGTTCCATGATGACCGCTCCGCTTCCGCATCTGTCTCAACGGAACGCGGAGCGTTTAAATGCCACGCCTGCGAAGCCAAGGGCGACCCAATCGCACTCATTCGCTGGAAGGAGTCTTGCGATTACTTTAGTGCCCTCGAAATCCTCACTGGAATTCTTGGAGATAGCCACCCGGCGATATCGGCGCGCAATGCGCGGAAGTCCCGCAGAAGAGTATTTGAT
Source organism: Nonomuraea sp. NPDC023979 (assembly GCF_040639085.1). Classification (NCBI taxonomy): domain Bacteria; kingdom Bacillati; phylum Actinomycetota; class Actinomycetes; order Streptosporangiales; family Streptosporangiaceae; genus Nonomuraea; species Nonomuraea sp. NPDC023979. The sequence goes on along the minus strand of NZ_JBEZZG010000052.1, from coordinate 38,822 downwards.
GAGCCGGGGCCTAGCCCCGGACAGCATTCGATCTTTTCAACTCGGGTACGTCGCCGATTCGATGCCGGGACATGAGCCATACTCCGGCCGCCTAGCAATCCCATACCTTTCGCCCGACCGGATCGCGCTACAGATTCGATTCCGCCGGATAGGCGATGGCGAAGGGGCCAAATACCTCACCGTGCCAGGCGATACACCACGCCCATTCAACACCAGAGCGCTAGACCTGGACAGCCCCATCATGTGCGTCTGCGAAGGCGAAATCGACGCCATCACCGCCGCACAAGCCGGTCTACCAGCCATAGCGATCCCAGGCGTGTCCGCCTGGCGCAAGGAATGGGCGCTCGCCCTGCACCAATACGACCACGTATTCGTACTCGCGGACAACGATGACAAGGGTCAAGGGAAAAAGCTCGGCGAAACCATCGCCGGGCACTCCGACAACGTCCGAATCGTACTCATGCCCGAGGGGCACGACGTCAACTCATTCGTCCAAGAACACGGCGCGGAAGCGCTACTAGAAAAGGTGGGAATCAATGACCAGTGAAGAACTCGCCAAGGCCGTTGAGACAACCGTCAAGGCCGTAAAGAGCCGCATCCTCACCGTGGGGAAGGAGCAATACGACAAGGGCGACGAACAGCTTTTCGAGCAGATGACCATCAACGAACTGCTCAACTACGCCGTCGAGGAATGCGACGACCAGATCGCATATGCGGTCATGACGCGCATCCGCCTCGTCCGGCTCCAGCGCAAGCTTAAGAAGGCGTTCACCGTATGATACTGCACGATTTCCTGCCACGTGGCCAAAAGGTACTCATCAATCTAGCCCGTAACGCCATGGTGGCCCACGCCATGGAACTGGTGCCACTGGAAGACCTTCCCCCCGAATACATGACCATGATGGATGAGGCCCGAAAGGCTTACCAAAGCGGCTCGGACATTGTCTTCAACGCGCTGGTCATGGCCGTCCTGTTCCAGACCGGACTTGACGTGGAGGCAGACGATTAAGCGAATCGTTGTCTACCCCGACGCTCAAATCCCGTACCACAACGCGCGCCAGGTCCAAGCGCTTCACAGCTATATTCATGCGACGAAGCCGGACGCCGTATTGATCATCGGCGACTTCATGGACTTCCCGACTCCAAGCCGATGGTCCAAGGGCACGGCCGCCGAGTTTCAGGGCGACGTCTTCCGCGACGTCGAGATCGGCAAGCGCACCCTAGGCGACCTCCGGCGCGGCTACTCCGGGCCGGTCCAGTTCATCGAGGGTAACCACGACGAACGCCCCCGCGTCTACCTCTCCCAGTACGCCCCGGCTCTAGCAGCCAGCAAGGCGTTCAACATCGACGTCTTGTTGGACTTTGGCGGCCACGGCGTCGAGCTGGTCGACGCCTTCCATCCGATCGCCCCCGGCTGGATCGCCACCCATGGACACAAAGGCTTCAGCCTGTCCGGCATTCCCGGTCGGACAGCGCTCAACGCGGCCAAGACCATCGGCAAGTCGGTGGTGATAGGGCACGTCCACAAGCTGGCCCTGTGCCCCGACACAACCGGATACCAGGGCCGCACAAACACCCTTTGGGGAGTCGAAGCCGGTCACGTCATGGACACCAGGCCCGGCCGGACACCGGCCTACCTGAAGCGCGGAGCCGCCAACTGGCAAAGCGGCTTCGTGGTCCTGCACATCGACGGCCGCCGGGTGCGGCCCGAGCTTCACCCCATGAGCCCCGATGGCTCGTTCATCGCTGACGGAAAGGTTTGGAACTAAGCGGTGCTCACCGCTGAAGTGATCGACACGGCGTCGCGGGTCGGCAAGTATGTCGCCCGCGACTGGCCGATGATCGACGCAGACGACATCACGCAAGAGGTGCTAGCGGGCGCTTGCAAGCGGCCCGACCGATACAACGCCATGGACGAAGCCGCGTTGTTTGCGTGCTTCCGTGCCGACGCACACGCCTACTGCATGAGGGAGCGGGCCGACTACACGACCCGCACGGCGAAGTACCTCTACACCCCGGCCGAAGTCCGGTCACTGCTGGCCGTCCTGTACGAGACGAGCGAAGCAGACTGGTCCAAGCCGCCGGCTAAGGACTCGTACGCTGTGGTGCTCGAAACGGGTTCTCTCGTCGTATCGGTGTGGGACCTCAAGGAAGCGCTCAAGCAGCTCCCCGCCAATTACCGAGCGATCATCTCCCGCAAGCACGAAGCTGCCGGGCTCACCAAGGAGCAGCGGGAAGCGCTCAGGGAAGCCGGTTGGGAGCCGCTAACAGCCGCAGAGCGGAAGACGTACCAGCGAGCCGTAGACCGGCTTACGGAGCGGCTGAACAAGCGGATCAACCGCCCGCGAGGCGTCCACGAGAACGCCCCAGGTGCACGCCGTGCCATGTCCAACGCCCACGCGCACGCGGTCACACACGACGAGCGAGACGGCCGATGACCGAAAGCATGCAGCCCTGCATGCCGGACTTCGCATGGTGGCTCCCCGACCATCCGGGGAGCCCCTGCCTGATCGAGCTAGGCCACTACGCAACCTCTCCCCCCTACGTGAAGGAAGTAGAGGGGGAATGGATGCCCACCATGTGCCTCACCTGTGGCTGCACTGAGGGCGGCCCGTGGTGGATGCGCTCGTGGATCTGGGGCCCGAAGCAACTACTAGCAGGGAAGGGGGCTGAGAGTGGCGAAGCTGCCTAGCACCATCTATTACCTGGCGACTAGCAACCGGCCGCGACCGTACGTTTCGGCTGGCCACGTCAAACAAGCGCTCAAGGGCCGGGGTTGGTCCTGCAACCAGCTCGGATGCAAGGTCTACCGGGTTTCCGGCCACGTGAACGGCGAACTGGCGTGGGAAGACGTCACCGACGAGTTCCTGCCGGAGGCGAAGTGGTAGAGCCTCCCAAGCCGAAAGAAATCATGCTCGGCTGCCTGGCCCTGGTCCTAGCAAGCGGCATCTTCTGGCTACTCGTGATCGGCGGCATCAGGGCAATGATCAGCCTGCTAGGCATGCTCGCGGGGGGATGATGGCCTGCACCTGCCCCGCCTGCCGCCGCCGGCGGACCCGTTTAAACGCGACCGCGGACCCGCTCATCGCAGCGCTAGCAGTCGTCGGGGGAGCCCACGGCACAGCCGAAGCGCTCGGCTTCGTGCTTCGCCTACTGCTCCACTAGATCCGGGCGTTCCAACTTTCGGACACTCATTGCGCTACCGTCTTGCATGTCCGTAATATGCAAGACGGTAGCGACTGGGCGACGGGGTTTTCCCGTCGCCTAACTCGTCTCTCTATCAGGAAGGCGTTTAAACGCAGCATGGCAGACTTCAACCAAGAGGCGGGCATTTGAGACGCGCTGGCTACCGCAGAAGCCGAGGGATCACGCTCGGCGCACTCGGCGCAGTGTCAGCGCTCGTGATCTCCGGCTGTGCCGACGACGTCACGGCCGACTGTGTCGCAGCCAAGCCGGACGGCAGTGGGGCGTACCAGATCGTTGATGACCGCTACTGCGAGGGCGGCTCGCATGCCTCCTACGTCTGGTACTACGGCGGCACGGCCAGGCACGGCTCCGTACGCGGCGGGACGACGGTCAGGCCCGGCAGCGGGGAAATCACGACGCGAACCGGCAAGGTGATCAGCCGTGGCGGGTTCGGTGGCCGCAGCAGCGGGGGCGGCGGATGAGAGTCATCGTCACCGGCTCCCGGGATTGGCCAGAGCCCGGCCGCGTGTACGCAGCCCTGGAAGCCGTCTACCGCGAGGCGACGCAGAAGCGGCAGCGCCTGGTGGTCGTCCACGGGGCCTGCCCCACAGGTGCCGATGCGCACGCCCACGAGTGGGTTCTCATGGCCCGCTTCGACGGTATGGCGGTCGACGAGGAGATGTTCCCGGCTCACTGGCGCGAAGGTCCTGCGGCTGGACCGCACCGCAACGCGCGCATGGTCGCGGCCGGAGCAGACAGGGTGCTGGCCTTCCACAAGGACAACAGCCGGGGCACAGCCAGCACGATCCGGTACGCCCGCGAGGCGGGCATCCACGTTGACATCCAGGCGTAGATCACCGCACAAAGCACAGCGCAGCCGCATCTTGAAACACCTAGTTACTAGGTTAGTGGCCGTAAAGCCCCTGGTCATGGCATAACAGAATCCAAGCAGGACGTAAGCCCCCATCTCCTGTATCTACTTGGCCCGTCAGAGACCGATCACGTCAGAAGGACACGCCCTTGACCCCCGTCAACGTCGACGCGATTGCAGCCGAAAGCTCCGAGACGATCTACACGTCGGCCACGGCCGAACTCGTGAAGATCACCTACGGGTGTGGCTGCATCGGGTACCGGGTTCATCTCGACGGCCACCCCAAGCCGTCCGAACTGGCCAAGGTGAACGGGATGATCCCCGACACGCACTTCCTCACAGATACCGACGTCATCGGAGGCAGCGTGACGCAGCACTACGAGAACGAAGACGACTGTCAGGCTCCGGCCGACGCCGTCTAGCAAGGCTCCTGGCGGAGACGCGGGCACCCGGGTTCTCTTGCTAGGCTGTGAACTTCATCGCGGCCCTTTCTGGGAGGCTCTTTTGAGCCCGGTTTCTGCTGACACTTAAACCATCACGCGATGGAGAAGCCCCCCGGCTCCGGCCGGGGGGCTTTCTGTTTCTCGGGCAGGTTGGTGGCGCGTTTCCGCTGTTCGAGGCAGGGGGCCGTGCAGCCGGCGGCGCCGTTTAAACAAGCCCGCGGCGGTCCGCGCCACGCGGCGGAGCCGGTTCCTGAGCCCGGCGAGGCGCGATGGCGCGGCAAGCTCAACCGAAGCCGGTGGATGAACCAGGTAGTCAGAAGCCTGATCGTAAGCCGCTAAGGGGCTGATTTGTGCAAGACGGTAGGCGTTGATAGCTTGAGCGCGTCGGCAAGAACCGGCTCCGCCGGAAAGGCTGGGCACAACACCAAAGGGGTTGAGATGTTCGACTGGAACAAGGCAAAGGTTGGCGACTATGTGAGCTGGGAAGGTGACGAGCCGGATGACGTCGTCACGGTCAAGATCGTAGGCGTGTGCCGCCACGAGGACGGCCGAGTTCACCGGATCAGCTATGCGGACCCAGACTACTTCCGCGATGCGGTGGAAGAGTCTGCGTACCTCAGCATGAAGCGCCTAACGCGGGAGTGGCGGCACGCAGAGGCGGCTGACGTCGCCGACTGGGAAGCTCGCCGAGCCAATCACGGCCCCCAGTACACCAACAGTTGGGACTAGCTAGCCACTTAGCCCCCGGCGGCTAGCCGGGGGCTTTTTCTGTGCCTGTCGGCCACCGCTGACCGATCGCTTAGCTAAGAACTTCCCGCACTCGACTTGTGCAAGACGGTAATGATCCGGTAGGTTTAATCCTGTCAGCAGAAACCGGTTCCAAACCCGAAAGGGGATCGTGATGAACGACCTCTCTAAGACGCGGGAAGCTTGGCTTCACAAGGCCGCATCTATCTTCCGCCCCCGGTTCATTGAGATCGGTATGCCGCTTCCGGAAAGGCTCCACCTGTCGGTCGGCTTCGGACCTGACGGGCACGGCGGAGAGAACGCGGTCATCCGGGGCGTGTGCATCTCCAAGGCGGGCAGCGAGGACGGTGTAAACCACATCTACATCTCGCCCGAGCTGGGAGACACAGCCGTTGTCCTGGCGGTACTCCTGCACGAGCTGATCCACGCCGCCGACGACTGCCAGCACGGCCACCGGGGGGCGTTCGCCGAAGGCGCTACCAGGCTCGGGCTCTTGTCGCCCATGACCACCGCGACGCCGGGGGTTGAACTGGCGGCCGAGCTGATGACTATCGCCGAAACGCTGGGGGAGTACCCGCACGGCAAGGTCCTCATCAGTCGCGACCGCCGCCGGAAGCTGGTTGACCCGGCAGGGCAGCCGATGCCGCCGATGTCGGAAGGGCCGCTCTCCTCTGGCCCTAAGAAGCAAACGGCCCGGCTCCTTAAGGCGCAATGCGTCGCAGCGGACTGCGCCTGCGGCGGCTACGTGGTGCGGGTAACCGCAACATGGTTGAAGATCGGAGCACCTATGTGCCCGATGGGGCAGCCGATGCAGACGCCCCCGGCCGCCTAACCCGGCCTAGCGCCCCCGCTAAGGGGGCGCTAGGCCCTAAGTACCTGTACGATCCCGTCAGCACCCAGGAAGGACTTCCCCGCATGCCTATCCGAATCGTTGAGCAGTTCCTATGCGACTACTGCGCGCATGACGACAAAGAGACTGAAGCGCCACACAAGATCGAAATCAACGGCAAGCGAGCGCTCGCCTGCGACACCCACGCTAAGCCGCTCCTGAAGGCGCTGGAGGCGTTCGAGGCGGTCGCCGAACGCATCCCCGCTCCGGCGGCGTCATCCGCCCGCAGCGGCCGTTCCAGGGCCGTACGTGGCAGCTCCATACCGGCCCGGCAAACCGGCGCACCCACGGCAGCCGAAGTCCGGCAGTGGGCACAGGCCAACGACGTCCCAGTGTCAGCCAAAGCTCGCGTAGCGCAAGATGTTTACGAGAAGTTCTATGAGGCATTCCCGGACCGACGACCGGCCTCCTAGAAGACAAGGCCCCCGGAGATTCCGGGGGCTTTTCATTGACCGTATTGTGCAAGACGGTAGTGATCGTGTAGTGTTTAAACCGTCAGCGAGACCGCACCGGCTGGAAAGCCGGTTGAAAACTCAAAAGGGGAACGCATGAAACCGTGCGTCGAGTGTGGCCGAAGCGCAGAACTTGGCGACAACTGGCCAAGCCTAGGCGGTCCGGTGTGCGTGTTCTGCGAAGCGCAGCTCTACGCCGCGCAGCTCGAACCGGAACCGGAATGCCTTCGCTCCTACGGTGGGGACGGCAACTGCCGAGGCGGCGTCACCTACAGGGCCAGTTACGCCGGAACGGGAACGCGGATCGCCGAATGCTCCAAGCATCAGCAGGAGGCGGCGGAGCGTGACCAGCGGCTACGCCAGGTCTACCCGGACACCCCCACTCCACCGAGCTGGTTCGACCCGACCTACGCAGGTGAATCATGGAACGACGACTACTGACGCTGTGACGGAGACATGACGAAAGCCCCCGGCTGGAGCCGGGGGCTTTCCCGCTGGCGGCACACCGCCGGCTAACCCGCTGAACAATCAGCGGTAGCGGGTCACGGTTGTCTTACTGCGGCGCTTCAACCAGATGATCGGCAAAGCCAGCCCAGCCGTGCAGATGATCCACAGAAAGTCCCCGATAGTCCACGCGGGCTTTGTCACCGCACGCCCCGTCATGGCGACCTGTACCGGCTGCTGCTGAGGCATCATCGGCTGCCCGTAACCCGGTGGCGGGTACTGCTGGCCGTACGGCTGAGCCGGGTATGGCTGCGGCTGGCCGTACTGCGGCTGCTGCTGGTAAGGCTGTTGAGGCTGAGAGGGATGCATGCCGGGACAGTAAGCCTGCCGTGATCATTTATGCAAGACGGGACAGTTCCTATTAGTCGACGGCGCCGAACCGTTTAAACGGTCGGCCGCGGTTTGGTCAGGCGGGGAGTCGCCACGCAGGCCCGCCAGGATCGCCGAGCCACACCCATTGATCCTCACGGGTCACCGTCAGGCCAAAGCCTGATTGGTGGGGGCGGCCAGCTTCCTGCCACGTCTTGACGGCTTCTTCCACCTCATCCCACAGTCTGACCGGGCCGTGCTGGCACACTGTCCAGCCGCCTCCGGCTTTCGGGTGGACGTCCGCCCGTGAACCTGTGCCGACGTCCACGAGAAACGTCGTGTCCTCCGCCCACGAAAGTTGCGCTTGAGGAATGGCGAGTTGCGCCACCCATAGAGCTGCGTCGTCCTGAAGCAGCGACGGGTCAAGCATGGTCTCGCGCGTCTCGCCGATCCCGCGCACGAGCGGCGGCCGTGGCGGCGGCAGGTGAGTTCGAGCCGTCATGAAGTACAGGTCGTCGCGCAGGAAGCGGCCACTGGCCGCGCCGTCATCCGCCATGGCGAGGTGCGCGAACGCCACTCCGCCCATCCAGCCCCACATGGGTGCTGTGATCGTTCCACCCTCACGCACTTGCCGCATCCACGCATGCGGGATTGTGCGAACCGAGCAGGTAGCGATGAGCCGACTGTACGGGCCGTTCTCGGCATGACCGTACAGCCCATCGCCCACGACCAAGGTAGGCGCGTAGCCCGCCCCTGTGATCGCATCCTGGGCGCGAGCGGCCACCGCAGGGTCGTACTCGATCGACGTGACAGCGTCATTGCCCAAGCGCTGACACAGCAGCGCCGTCGAGTAGCCGGTGCCGGTGCCGATCTCCAGCACCTTGTCACCCTCGGCGATCTCAGCGGCTTCGAGCATCCGCACGACCAGGCCGGGATAGGTGGACGACGAGCTGGGCTGTCCCGTCACGACTCCGGCCGCTTCGCTGGCCAGAACGCCAGCTACCTGTGTCACCCACGTCTCGTTCGTGTAGGCGAGCGCCAGCCAGTCATCCGCGTCCATGTCGGCACGCCGTACCGGCGTCCACTGGTCTCCCCGGCCTTCATGCGGCAGGAACACCGCATCGCCTAGGAACCGATCGCGGGGAACCATCTGGAGCGCCTTGTGCCAGCCGGTAGACGACACTTCGTCTGCCAGCTTGAGGCGCAGCCTCGCGGCGGTATCGGTCATTGCCACCATCCTTCTAGGAGCACATCAGCGAAGGCATGTGCTATCGCGTGGGAGTTGGGCAACCATCCCCATTGCCCGTTGGGGTTGCACTCGATGAACGTCCACTCTTCGGACGGATCGCCGCCCGCCTTGCCGTCATGCAGGGCGAAGTCGAAGCAGCCGAAGGCCAGGCCGAAGAAGTCGAGATAGGCGAACAGGGCTAGTCGCAGCGGTGCAGGAACGTTTACCGGTTCGTGAACCAGCTCGTTCCAGTCACCGCGCCTCCAATCCAGCGAGCCATCCGGGGTAACGATCCGACTCGCGAACACCTTCCGGCCGACGACCGTAACCCTCGCGTCCGCAGTCTTCGGGATCTCCTCCTGGAACATGTGGGCTGTCGCCGACACCGAACGGTCGAGATCATCGGCGCTGATCTGCTGCGTCCATATCGCGGTGACATGGCCGTCCGGGGAAGGCGGAGCGCCACGAAACGACTTGTAGACGATTCGGTCAAGACCGCGAGCGAACTCCCGAGCCTCGTCCAGGTCGTTCGTCACGAGCGTCTTAGGGATCTTCAGCCCCAGCCGCGCGGCTGCCTCCAACTGGGCAACCTTGTAGTCGGCTCGGGCCGTCGAGGCGGGATGGTTGACATAGCGGCAGTGCGGGAGATTTCTCAACAGGCCACCAAGCCCATAGCGGGCTTCAGTCGTCACGAACTGCCGCGTCTGCTCGTCGGGAGAGTCGCAACGCCAAGAGCTGGGGCGGCGATAGTAGGCCGCCCCAATCTCCGCCAGGGCAACGTTACGGCTCCGCGTGCGAAGCCAGCCGCCCCAGTCGTTGCGGCCCTCGCCGATATGGGCGCTGAACGTCAACGCGCTACCGATGTCTGCGGGGTCGACGCGGGCCACATGTGCCTCACGCTCGATCAGCGCTTCTATGACCATGTTGGCCGTCGCGTCAATGAGCGACGTGACGACCAGCACGGTTCGCGGCGAAGACCTCATGCGTTAGTCGTTGTCGGGCGTCGTGTCGTCGGCGACCTTCGGGGCGTTCTTGGACCCGTCCCCGCCTCCTCCCTGGGAGTAGGAGATCGTGGACTTCGCCATGTCGACCAGCGCGCCGGCGGCGTCGCGGAAGTGGGTGAGCTGGGTGTCAGGGTCGAACTCGACGGTCGCGTACTCGGGCGACGTGGGCGGGGAAGGCGGAGCCATCCGGCTCAAGCCCCACGGCCGTGCGCATTGTTCCTGCGTCAGAGTCATGTGAGCCTCCTGGAAGGGGACTGTTGCTCACTCGAAGCTAGGTTCGAGGGGACTCGCAGGCCAGGAGCTTCTACGGTTTGCGGCGCAACAAACAACGCAACAAGACGGCAGCACTAGAGAAGCCCCCGGCCGGAGTCGGGGGCCTGGTCCTCTTAGAAGTCGAACTCACCCATCTTGGCGCCGTCGATAAAAGCGGCCCACACTGGACCGCGAACGACGTACGGAGCCTGGTCGGGAGCTTCGGTGTCGCGGATGGCGACACGCCCCCCAGAGAGGGGAGCAACCTCCAGGCAGTTGCCGCCGTTCGAGCCGGACTTTGTGGCCTTGCGCCAGGAAGCGGCGGCCAGCTCGGCGGCCAGCTCGTCACTCATCGCCATACCTCTCTGTCAACTCGCGGATCACGCTCCTTGTGACATGCAGTGGATGAGCCCACGCACGGATCGTGTCGTACCTCAGGCTAATGGCCCGGACCTCGTCCACGCGATCCGTTACTTGGCCATTGGATGCCGACTCCAGGTAAGCCGCGTCGGGACCGCTGGGAAGCTGTGCGATGGCGAAACCGCCCAGCAGGCCGGGAGTTGCGCCGACCTCGGTGGGGACCACTTGAAGGGTGATCTTCGGATGATCCATCAGCGCTATCAGGTGTTCAAGCTGCGCCTTCATCACGGACTTGCCGCCGATCGGCCGCCGCAACACCCCCTCGTCTATCACGGCCGCATACATCGGCGGGGAAGCTCCCTGAAAGATGGACTGCCGCTGTAGGCGCGTCTGCACTAGCTCCTCCACCTGCTCCTTAGCTGCCCCCGGCTCTGCGCTGAGCAGCACGCGCGCATACTCCGGCGTCTGCATCAGTCCTGGCACGACAAGCGGCTCCCAAGTCCGTATGGACACGGCCGCTGACTCGATCTTTGGCCACTGCCGGAACCAGCGGGGGGCCGTCTTCGGGTCGATCTCCTTCCAGAGCGCCACCAGCTCCCCCTTGAGCCCTAGCGTCTCCTCAGCGGAGGTGACGAACTTCTCCGGTACGGGCCGCTTTGCCCGCTCGAAGTAGCCGATCATCGTCCCCGAGTAGCCGACCCGCGTCCCGAAAGCGTCCAGCGACCATCCCTGAGCCTCGCGCAGTCTGCGCAGCTCACGGCCAAACGCGGCCTCGGGCGTGACGGGCGGCATTTCGAGGCTGGGGGGCATTTCGGCTCCGTTCCTGGCGAGACAACAGAGGGTTGTGGGCTACGACAACGTTCGCCGCAACAGTGTTGTTCACGGCTGTTACTGCGGCCCTATCCCGAAAATAGCGGGCCAAGAGCATTCTTGGAACTGCTCTCGGGGAACACACGCCAGCGGCCCCAGGCGTTCGAAACGGGACAACTCTGATCCAGTTACGATCCGGGCCGCATACCAGACACGGACATGGTCGGTGAAAAGTGATGACTCACGAACTGTTGGAGAGAATGACCGAAGTAGCCCACGTCAACCCGGCCTGCGAACCGGTCAGCGACGATATAGCCGCCAAGCACGACAAAGCCCTCGGGGCGCTGCGGGATCTCCTGACAGAGCGGGGGGTGCACAGCCACATAGTCGAATGGCTCAAACTCACGCTCAAATCCTCGCCCTGGCCGCAGCCGCCGGTCAGCCTGGAGAACAGGTACGCGCCCGAGCTGCTGGTGTTCGCGCCTCAAGGGTGGCGCGTAGCGACCGTCCGGATAGCTCCGCGATCCGGCGCGTACATCGTGGAGGTGGCGCAGGTCGGAAACGACAACGCCGTACTCCCCGACAAGGTGACGCCGGTTCCCGGCCACCTCCCGGCGAAGGCCGCAGCGCTGATCCCTGGCTACCTGCCGGACATGCCGTGACGGTCGACGAGCTGGTGGCCCGCTACCCGGCCTGGCAGTTCTACCCCCTGTGGTGGGGCGTTGCTGCCGCCAGGAAGCACCTGCCGACCTCCGAGCAATTCAACGAAGGCTATCTGTATGCGTTGATCGGCTCCGCTCCTGACGACCTGGCGCGGCAGCTCGACCGTCAGCCGGACTGCCGGCTGACCACCCCCTAGCACCCTGTGGCCTGCTGCGCTCCGCGCCGCCGCGTGAGCCCCACCCCGGCAGGCCACGGGGCCAAACTCCATAGCTCCACCGATGCGGGACGGTGACGGGACGGCTGCCAAGTCTCCCGGAAAGAGAGCTATGGGGACGCCCTCGCCGTTGAACCGGGTAGCAGCGGCGGGGGCACAAGCTTCCCCTAGAAACGAGAAAAGGCCCCCACGGTCCCGAAGGACCGTGGGGGCTTCCTCATGTCTGCACGCGCTCACACAGCCGCTTGCAGCCTACTTCTTGGGGGACACGACGTTGTGCAGCCACGACAGCGCAGCCGCGAGCGCAGCTGTACCGGCCGCCATGCCGAGCTGCGTTAGGTCGGTCGAACCGGAGTCCACGACCGCCTGCCCGGCCGCTACGACTGCTACGGCCGCGATCGACTGTAGGAAGGTGCGCCAGCCGCGCGACAGCGCTTCGACGCGCTTGGACTGGTTCGCCTGTTCGTCAACATGTACCACGTTTAAACACGCTTTCTTTCTTGATGTGCGATGGACTGAGACAACGTCGGACTTGGGGCGGGGGCCCTGGCCGCGGCCCCGTTTAAACGAGGGCGGCGCTCACGCCGCCTCTATGAGAGGTGAGACCTTCCTCACATTCGATGCACCGTTACGGCGTCGCGAACCGGCTTGTTCGAGCGCGGGTCCGAACAGTCCGGGTGTGTCATAACTCCGGAGGACATACGGAGCGAAATGGCGACGGCATATCGGCCAAAAGAGGGCGATTCATGACCAAAGCGTCACCCGGCCGCGTGGCCTTCGCGATATCGAGATGCTTGACAGGGCGGCTATACCTCTGTCTGTGGACAACCCGCAGTCGCCTGTGGACAACCTCTTCCACAGAACCAGATTCGGAAGCGACGCTAACCCTGGCCGCGATGCATCCTGTCGTGGACCTGTTCGCGGGCTGTGCCCCTCAACCCCTCTGTAGGAGAAGACATGCAGAACGGCGTTTATGTCGCTCTGGCCCTGTGCATCGCCCTCATCCTCGCCTTCATGGCCGGGATCGCCGCGTACGCCCTTGGAACAGAGCTGGTGGCTGCGTTCGCCTGGTTCGGCGGGACGTTCCTCGGCATGGCCACCCTCGGGATCATGATTCTGAGCGCGACCGGCGTAGTCGGGCGCAAGCCGTGAGAACGCGATTGGGATGCCACCCGCCGGCCGAACCGTTTAAACGGTCGGCCGCGGAGTCACCGGAACGAGCTGGCCCACGTGTTCGGCCCCACCTGGCCGTCAATCGCAAGGCCCTCCTGGCGCTGGAACGCGCGGCACACAGCAGCCGACTGCGGGCCGTAGATGCCATCGGCCGCAAGGCCCCAATGGTCGGCGCGCATGCGGGCCTGCCACGCCTTCACGTCCGAGCCGCGCATGTGCGGGTTCTTGAGCTTGAGGACTCGCCCAGGCCAACGCGGACCGTCGCCCGGCTTCGGCTTGCCCGAGCTGTCGTAGGCAGGACGGCCGAAGGCGTAGATGTTGCTCGCGTTCTTCGACACCCACTTGACCGCCACGGCGTCACCCTCGGCGTAGCCGTCGCCCAGGTCGCCCCGAGTGTTGCCCCCCACCGTCTTGAACCGGCCCGATTCGACCTCTGTGACGATCTCCACATGCGTGCCGCCGTTGCGGCCGTAGTAGACGATGTCTCCCGCCTTCGGCGAACTGTGGAGCCGGTTGCGGCGGTCGAACCAAGCCACACCGGTAAGACAGCTCGCAGTGCGAGGGATGATGTTGTCGGCGTCCGCCATCATGGCGCACCACGACACGAACGTGTGACACCACGGGTCGTCTTGAGCCCACTCAAGACCGGGCACGGCCGGAGCATACTTTTGATGATTGTTGCCACTCTCGCGGTAACCAACTTCCGCGAGAGCAACCCTGATAACCCTCTTGGCCGTAGCCAAAAACAAACCCTTTCCTATGCGGGCCAAAACGTCTTGACGGCAGAAGCGACCGCGAGAATAAGTGAAGCCGGTAGCGCATAGCGCCACTGCTCCAGCAGGCGAATACGCCGCTCGTGGTCGTCGTCCGTCTTACGAGATTCCTTAAGCTCCTGTGTGAGCGTACGGACCTCGCTGACAAGGTCGCGCAGTTCGTCATACATGTCCTTCATGCTGACGACGACGCCGTTAGGTTCGTTACTCAAGTCTCCTCACCATGGGCTGATGCCCGAGCACAGATAGGTTGCGTGCGCGTGAATATAGCGAGCGGCCATCCACGGCTCAGTCGAGCCGCTGAACACGACCCAACCATCCGGATTAAGCGTCACACGCGCGACGCCGTGATGCGGCCCCGAATTGTCCTGCTGATAGCTGGTGATGTGAACCGGAATGGTAGGCCGCAGTCGAGTATCCGCAATGATGCCGATAGCGCTGCCGCCAACGACAGTGCCCCACGCCGGAGGCGGACTTACGATCAACGAAACAGACGCCCAGCGCCCCCAGCAACGAATCTGATTCAAGAGCACCGCAGCGTCACTGTGAATATCGGACACCGAAGACGGATACGCGGCCATGTTGTGCTGATGATTCCGGACCGCATAGCCCATCACCGCCTCACCCTTGGTGAGGTACGGAGACAAGTCCTGCGGAGGGCCAAGCTCGAACTCCCGCGCGCCGTCCTTCGCGAGGAACTTCTTAGCGGTTGGGTCGTAGCCAAGCTGCCCCTCGGCGAGCTGCCGCGCGCCCGGCTCGCCATGCGCTGGAGAGAGCATCTGCACACCGGACGACACGAACTCGCGCACGTCCACCAGATCGGCCGGCACAACCGTGTCCGAGTTCGCTCGCACGATGAACGTGGCGAGCGGGATCTCAAGGCTGTTCCACGACCGGTCGACGGGCGGGGCCGTGATGCCGCCCTGCTTCACAGCGAGGGCGACTGTGTTCGTCTCCCGGTCAAGCTTCAGGACAACCCGGTCTGTCCGCTCGCTGGTGGTCTTGTTCTCCGCGAACAGGATCATGGTGTTCGCGTCAAGCTCGTAATGGAAGCCCGCACACTTGGCATTCCCGGCGGTGACCAGCAGTTGAAACGGCTGGCCGGTCGATAGCACCTTGAGCGCCTGGTCCCAAGGGCCAGGCGCATCCACACCATTTGTCTGCCAGCTTCCCGCCATGCGCGACCACTGCGCTTCATTGAGCGCTGAGCTGTCGAAAGGAAAAGAATGTTCAGCCAAAGGGATTCCTTAGACCTGGCGGACGGTCAGATAGCTGCCGTTCAGAATAGTGATCGTCCCCGAAGGGTTCAGGTAACGAATGGCAAGGTCGCCGTCGCTGGCAGCCGTCGCGTTGTTGAAAGTGCCGAACACGCGGCAGTTGTAGACCGTGCCTGTCGTCGGAGCGCCGAACGGCCCCAGCGTCGCCGTGGCAGAGATAGAACTCATCCGCAGCGAAGCGTTGTTGCTGCCGTTGTTGTACTCGAACCCAAGTGTGGCCCGTCCCGTCGTTCCCAGCGACGGGAAATCCATCTGGAGACTGCACGTCCCACCAGCAGTCGCGTGCCGGTAGAACACGACGCCTTCAAACTGGAAGTTGCCCCGAGCTGTGATAGGAATTGTGAGGGAAGCATCCACGGTCGTCGTTGTAATCTGGGTGTCGCCGCCGCGACGCTTGATCCCCTGAAACTTCGTGTTACCGAGCGACACCCAAACCGGTTCCGGCGCCCACGACGTTTGGATAAGAAGCTGCTCTAGCCACTCATCCCACACGAGCGCGCCCGGAAGGGCGTTGGCCGGATAGTTGCTGCTGTCGCTCGCGACAGCCACGTTGACTTCACGGAACTTAGGGATGGGCGAAACTTCGGAGTTCGTCGCCCCCGACTCCCTGAACTTGGCATAGAAGCGACCGGCCCCAGTGTCGTAGTAGAGAGTGCCGTCCGGGTAGCTGGAGTTGCCTCCACCCGTAACCCGGATTCGTCGGCTGACGAACGGCCGCCTGTCCAGCACTTGCGCGGCGGGCACTGCCGCAGAGTTCGGCGGCACGTTGTAGGACGCAAGGGGAAGCTCCGGCGTCGGCCCATCGGCGTCCGGGATCGGCGTCGAACCGCCGACCACGCCTTCCTTGATGGCGAGCGCCATCTTGTTCGTCCCACGATCGAGGCGGATCACGACAAGATCGCCGCGCCAGCCGCTAGCAGCCGTGTTGAGCGTGTAGCTGAGTTCCATGTCCGTGTCGAGGACGTAATGAAATCCGCGGAAGGCCGCACGACCGGGCCGGACCTTCAGCTTGCCCGGTACCTCCTCAGAGAGGACGCTCAGACTCGACCCTGACGGGATGTCGGCAACGCCGTCGTCCTGCCAGAGGGAAGCCATCGCCTCCCAATCGGGTTCAGTCAGCACCGCCCCCGGACCGCCGTCAAACGGGAAAGCCCGCTCTGCCAATGTGGTTACCGCCTCGCTTCAAGCTTCCTGATCGAATTCCAGATGCGCCGAACGTCCCGATACAGCCCAGGCGTGGCACTCGCCCCCGTCGTGCCGACGACCGGCTGCACGCGCGGCCCATCGGCCCCATCAGTGAGACGGACCTCGCGAAGAACGTCCGTGATGATGCGGCCGTGAACATCCACGGTCACCACGTCGCCCACCTGGTAATGCACGCCGTACCGCTGCGTGTCGGTGTCGATGGGAGTCACGGACAGCTCGGCGAGCGCCTGAGACTCCGCGATCACCTCGGCCGCCGCCTGGTCGAGCTGGGCGAGCGCCTGAGGGTCAGCGGGCAAGGCGGTGTTGTCAGGGTCGACAGGGGAGCCGTTAGCGCCCCGAGCGACCGGGATGTCACGCCGGTCCGCGAACCGCTCCACAGGCGTCCTGAACCACTCGTGAGGCGCTGTAGCGGGGTCGTCGTACTGCTGCAACCAGCGGTTGCGGCCTTCGCCTTGAGCGGCCAACACAATCCGGTTGGCGGCAGGGGCAGTAAGCCGATAGCTGTAGCTGGCCAAGGTGCCGGCCGAAGCGCTGAACACCACTTCGCCGTCATCATGTACGAGTGGCGTGTATGGCTGGAACGTCACGCGGTCGCTCGCCCCCTGGCGCAGCCGCCAGCCGATACCAGCGCTCTCCGCCACTTCCGCCAGCTTGACGCCCAGTACGTCGAACCGCGTGCCGATGTCGACCGGTCGGCCGAAGAAGACTGCGGGCACATCCAGGTTCGGGATGATCCGGTCTGGCCGGGCTTGCGGTCCGGCGTTCACTGCCACCAGCTCCCGCAGCGCGGCAGCCGCCGGGCCGCTGAAGGAGTAGCGGTCCGCCGTCTGGTTCCCGATCTCGTTGGCTGGCACGGGGAGCGTGATGCGTGACCAGAGCAGCCACTCATCAGAAACGCCGCTGTATGTCACTTGTCCCCGGCCGGGCTGGTCTGCCGACCAGGCGTGAGCTACGGCAGTAATGGAGCCCGACATGACGGGCCAGGACACACCGTCAATCCAAACGATGATGCCGCCGCCCGGTTGCAGGATGGCCGCCTCGCTGGAGTCGGCGGGAACTGTGAGGCTCCACGAGCCGACCGCGTTGAATCGGGAGATCACGTCCAGGGACGTGTATTGCTCCACCACGCCCACGCGCGTATAGAAGGCGTCGCGGGCTTCCACAAAGAACTTAGGCACTTTGGAACCTCGGACTGTACGTCAGGGAGACGGACGTTTCAGCGCCGACGTTCGCAACGTCGATGAACACCTCGTTTAAACCCGGCGAGATCGGCCACAGGTTAGGGCTCGGACCTAGAAGCCTCCACAGGTTTTCGCCTGTGACTGGATCAATGACAGACTTGCGCCGTGGCCGCGTATCAATCACTAGGGTTTGAGACTCCGATAGCCCGGCGTTCACGGTGAATGCCTGATCGGGGGCATTCGGCACCTTACGAGTGAACGTCATAGACGTTGCTGGACCATGAATTGTCCACGTTGGCCATGTATCTACATCGCCCGTAATGGTAATGGTCGAGCTTCCGTTCAGGCTGTGCGCCTTGTTGATGAACGATCGACCCAGGAATGGTTCGCCGAAGAACGGAATCACTTCCAGGCTGCCTGTGGTGAACTTGATGGTCTGCGCCGATCCGGAGTAGAAAAACGGATCGAGTGCACGGAAGATCAGCCCGTACTTGAGCCACAGGAGTCCAGAAATATCCTGCCCCTCGTCGCCCCTCGCCCCGTCTACGTAGTAGGCGTCAATGAAACGACGGGAACCGTCCCCTTCAGTGAAGGTGATACGGCATGGGCCAAGCGTCGGATTGAGCGCGGCAATAAGCCCACGCTTTAGCGCCAGTAGCCCCGGACGGTCCGGGGCTGTCAGAAATACAGGGATGAACAGTTCCCGAGACGTGGCGCGTGAGTGGCGCGGATACCCGCCGTCAAGCGCTGCCAGCTCGTCATAAAACAGACTGTAGGGCGGAGCGTCAAAACCCTTCAGGCCGGGAAGGGTGATGATGCCGTCCGCCCCACTCGTCAGGTTGTACGTGGACGTATAGACGCCCCCGCTACCCGCTGCGACGTCCTTAGGGGTGGCCAGCTCAATTGTAGTCTTCGGCCCTGCGGCCATTGTCTGTCACCCCTTTCAGGCATACAGAGCATCGGTGTAAGCGAGGACGTCCACGATCTGGCGCTCGGTCGGGACTGTCGGGGCAGCAGTGACGCTCACGTGGTACACCCGCCCAGCAGATGCGCCTGCTGTGACCAGCGCACTAGCGGCCGGCGGAGTCCTGGCGGGTCGAACGCCTGCCGCGTTGCGGGCGCCCCAAGCCGCGGTCGCGTTTAAACGATCCGCGTCCAGTGCCAGCGGCAGTTCAGCCCCGGACCACGCGGACGTCACCTGATCAGCCAGGCCAGAAACAGCGCTGCCGACCAGCTTCCCTGTCCCGGTGATGCCGTTCGCGAGACCCTGGCCGATAAAGCGTCCAATCTCCATGAAGACACGAGATGGAGATGCGATTCCGAGAATCGACTTGACCGTGTCGATCAGCCCGTTCACCATGTTGTTCCACTGGCCGACGACCCAGTTCCAGAGTGAAACGATGCCATTCCATAGGCCGTTCACGATTTCACGGCCAGCGTTATACAGCCATGTGCCAGCGCTGGAAAAAATGTTGACCACATCGCCTACGCGACGAGTTAACCAATCAACTACAGAATTCCAGACCTGCTCCACGGTTCGCTTAACCAGATTCCAACTGGTTTCCCAGTCGATACCTAGCAGAGTGAGCGCCGTCTTGAACTGTGTCTTGAAGTTCGCCCAGATGGTCTCAAAAATGCCGACTACGGCGTTCCAGATACCTGAGAAGAAGGACTTAACTCCTTCCCAAGCCCGCTCCCAGTCACCAGTAATAACACCAAGGACAAATTCGATCAGACCGGAAACCGCCGTTAGGGCGCCATCGACCACAGCGAGAATGCCCGTAAAGACGTTCCCGATGATGTCGAGCAACGGGCCGCCGAAGGTATCCCACGCAATCGAGATGAACTCGAAAACACCACCGATGATCTCGCCTAGGCGAGATATGATCGACTGGAGCCTTTCGCCCCACCCCTCCACCGTGGCCTGATTTTCGGTAAACCAACCTACCAGATCAGTGAAAATGCGGCTGATGATGTCATAAGCCTGCTGGAAGAGAGGCGCAACCGTTTCATAAATGAATCGGACGACGCGACTCAGCCAAGTGTCCTCGGAAAGGCCGGTACCCGACAGCCAGCCGACCGCCTCAGAAATCCAGCCCACCAAAGTGGAAAGCGCCGGAGCCACATAACTTGTGATCACAAACGCCAGCCCCTCGACCAGAAGCGAGACGAGCTGAGCAATAGGCGGCAGAATCGGCGCGACGGCCACCAGGAGCGCGGCCAGCAAGGCGGCGATGCTCTGGAGCGCCCCGCTCTGCGCGAGGATCTGAACGGCCACCCCGAGCTGCTGAAAGACGCTGACGAGCGCTCCGCCCACCGTGGCCAGGGCAGGCCCCAGCACGGTCAGCGCGGTCGTCAAGATCGGGCCGACGATCTCGGCCAGACGCGCGAGGATCGGCGCAAGAAGCGCGACCCCGCCCGCAAGGGCCTGGACCACAGGCAGCAGAGCAGCACCCACGCGGCCAAGCGCCTCAAAGATCGAAATGAGGATGGCCTGGCCCTGCGCCGACTCAAGGAATGAGCGAAGCCCGCCGACCAGAGACCCGAGGACACCCAGAGCGTTGCTGCCGGTCGCTTCGATGGCACGGAAGATCGCTCGGAGAATTCCGAAGACGTCACCGAGCAGCGCGCCAAGCTGCTTCACGACAGCTAGGCCGTCCTGCATCCAGCGAAGCGCCTCGCCTGAAGCGGCAGCAGTCGACAGAAAGCGGCCCAGGCTTGCAGCCGCCTCTCCGATGCCGGGGGCGAGCCCGGCAAGCCATCCAGCCCCGACCACGCCCAGGTCGCGTAAGCCGCCCAGGAGCGGCAGAAGCGAAGGCGTGACAGCGTCGACAGACGTGCGCAGCGCGTCGAAGACGGACTGAACAGCTCGCACCGTCTCCGCTGCCTTGGCGAAGGCAAGCACTTCCACAGCGCCACGGCCGAAGGCCCCGGCGGCAGACGTCACTCCGCCGTCTACAGCATTAAGGAGGGGAAGCAGCTCCCACAGGTCGCTAACCAGCGGTCGGAAGAAGGCTTCCTGCGCGTTTGCGCGCAACCCCTTGAACGCGGGCGCTAGCTGAAACAGCTGATAGGCCAGCTCTCCGGCAGCAGGGCCAAGCTCCGACGTCCCAGCGATGAAGGTCTCGTAATCGCCACTCAGCGCAGCCTTGAAGCCCTCAGCCACACCCGACAGGGCCAGCCGGAGCGTGCTGAGCGCAGCCGCGCCCAGCAGCACGCCGCCAGGCAGAGCAGCGAACAGACCCGACGCAGGAGCCAGCGCAGCAGCGAGCGCAAGCGCACCCTGCGTGGCAACGCCCAGCCCGCCAGCCGCGACACTCGCGGCACCCGAGACAGCGACCAGGCCAGCCACGAACTTGGTGGCTCCGCCGGCCGCGCTCAGGAACGCCCTGCCGACGTTGGACAGCGCAGGAGTTAGGGAAGCGTTGACGCGCTGCCCGGTCTGGCGGGCCTGGCCGCTTACGCGGTCCCCGAAAGACCGGCCGAACTCGTCACCAGCCGTGCGGCCCATATCCGCGCCGACCTCACGCCCAACGCTTTCGGCAACGGGCTTGAGGTGCGTCCGTAGTTCGTTACGAAGCTTTGAGGAGAAGTCCTTAGCTAGCTTCGGGTGAATCTCTACATAGGCTTCACCCACCTTCGTCTGCGCCAGGACTTCACCCCCCTTGGACGGTCGCTAGTAGCTGCATGATTTGCTCAGGCGTGGCGAACTCCCGAACCGGCTCCGGCTCGGTTTCGCGATTAGAGTTGGGCCGCGGAATAGGCTCCGGCTCAGGGTTGCTAACGCCCTGCTCCTTGTGCACTTCCGCGAATAGCCAGTTGCCTGCGGCGATATGGTCACCGATAAGGGCCAACAGGTATTCGGCAGTGCTCCAGTCAGCCTCTTCGCCGTACTCAGCGCGATGCACGGCAGAGCCTCGCGGCAACTGTGAGATGAGGCTGTATACCTTCCGGAGGCTTAGCCGCCCCCGGTACAGGTCACAAAGGTCAACCCTGTAATAGCGCTGTAGGTCCGCCTCTACGGCGGCAGGATGCTCGCTAAGGAGCCTTGCGAGCCACGCTAGTTTCCCGTGCCTCCGGCAGCGTTGATCGCTTCCATGAGTTCGCCAGCATGGCGAAGCTTCGGCTTAGTCGCCCGGAACTCCTCGTACTGGTCATCACCGAGAATCATCCGCAGCGCGGACGTGAGACGACCAGATTCCAGCAGCTCCAGGACATCCGCATCCCAGTCCAGCGGTGTGGGCACGGTGTACGTGACGCCGTTGTACTCGACCGGGAACGGCTTCCCGGTACCCTCCGCCTTCTGCGCAGACTTGCTCAAGCTTAAAACTCCTCCGATGGTTTAAACGGGTTAGCTGGCGGCTGTGATGTCGCCCGACACGATCAGGTCACCGAGCTTGCCGTTGGCATCCAGCGCCTTGAAGGTCATGGCGAGCGCGTTAGGGTTCGTACGGGTAAGCGTGAAGCCTTCACGGTCGGACACCTGGGCGCGCGGAATGTAGAGCGCAGCAACACGGGTGGCGTCACCCCACATGATGATGAGCGCCTTAGTAAGAAGCGTCGGCGTCGAAGGCAGCGTCAGCGTGGACGTCACCGGATCGCCTGTCCCCACGACCCAAGTACCGCCGAAGAACAGAGCTGTGCTGTCCGCGTCGAACTGCATCAGCCGAAAGCCCACAGTCAGGCCAGCGCCGGTAATCACAGTGGTAGCCGGGGTAGCCGACTGCCACACCGGGATATCGCTCGTCGTCAGAGACGGAGTGATCTCCGCTCCGTCCTCCGACACATAGCCAAGATCGGTAAAGCCCGCAAGAGCCGTAGCATCATCGAAAGCGTTCGCAGGCTCCGGCAGGGTAGGCATTGGAGTGCTGGCAGCAGCCATGAGGATGCGCCCGTTTGGCGCGAAACGAATGTCGTTAGCGTTGATCTTGCCCAAAGGGCTTAGCTCCCATACAGGTAAAGGGCGTGCGAGAAGACAAACCGGTGTTCGCGGCTCACCGAGTCGGAGATATCTGAAGGGCCTAGGTCCTCGACCACGTCCGCAACCACCGCGCCGCCGACAGCCCGGCCCGGAAGCTCTTCAAGCAGAGCCGCACGCGCCGTTAGCGCAAGCTGAAGCGCGCCCCGCTTGTCGGGGCCGTAAGCGTCGAAGTCCAGCGCCCACCGGTCCAGCCGGTTGCGTACTTCCCGACGCCCACCTACGAGCGTGACAACCAGATGGCGGCCATGCGTCGCATGGCCAACCAGAGAGCCTGAAACAGCGATGCCGGGAAGGCGTGGCTTAAGGAACGTGAGCGCGACCTCAACAGGGTCGATAGTCACGAAATTCTCTTAGCCTCCAAAGCTTTGCCCAGAGGGCGAAAACGGGGAGTGCCGGGATGCCGGTAAGGCGGCACAGGCTTACCGAAAAGCTCGGTGTGTGTTCGAGGCTTAGTCCCAAACTCGACCTTGAGCGCGTCCTTGTCGGCTGACACGTAGGCGACCGGGCCGTCAGCTGTGATCTCCAAATGCTCGGAGATGGATGCCGAATACTCGTGCAACGGCTGACGCTTAGGCGCCAGGCCGTAAGCAAGCCGGCCGATCTCCTTGGCGACCGTCAGGCATTCCTTAGCGGCCTCCGGCTCGAAGCGGAGCCGGTCGATCGCCCGCTGATCAAGGTTGATATCGACGTCAGCCATCAACCCGCCTCATCGTGAACGCGGTGTGACGGCCGTTGACGCCTACCGGCCAAAGCCGGGGAGAGCCGACGACGTCATAGAGCAGGCCCCGAAACTCAACACGGTCCGCCGACTCGACGTCGACCACGCCAGGAACGAACACGCGATACGTGGTGATGGTCGTCTCGCGGTCGCGGTCCTCATCGGCCGCCAGGCCGGAACCGACACGCTCCGGCTGGACGCTCGCGCGATACGTGCCCACCGGCTGCGCGCTCGTCCAGTCACGGGCCTTGCCGTAGACGTCATCCACGAGCGGGGCACGAAGCACCGCCAACCGATCTACGTAGATAGCCAAAGCCGCCCCTAGGCGCGCTTCGTAGCCACGGAACCGGCCTTGCGCCGGTACTTGCCCAGAGCCTTCTTAGCGGCAGCGCTAAGGCCCACTGAGCCGCCGGACTCGGCATAGGTGATCGAGACGTCGCCGACGCTTTCCGCCTGTACGCCAGGCGTGCCCGACAGCAGCCGGATCACTTCCTGGCAGACAACCGCCTTCACGTCTGCCGGTACATCGTCCGCGCCATGCGTGTATGTCACGGTCACTTCTGACGGCTTCATGTCCATCCAGCGCAGTCGCCAGCCCCAGCGACGCCAAAGCGTCGACTGGACTAGAGACCAGTCGGTAACGGCGTGGCCGTCGATGAGTACGCGCGTCACCTGGTGGACAGGTCCGCCGGGCAGCTCCAACGTCAGCTCTGCCGGAGACGTCAGCTTGACCACGTCGTTCTCTACGCGGCCGAAGGTGCGGCGCGTGTACGCCTGCACCAGAGCCGACACATCAGAGATGAGCGCCTCAACGCGGGCTGTCTCGTGTGGCTCCAGCTCCCGGCCTAGCCTCGCGGTAACATCCGCGAGAGTTGCCAGCAAACCAACCCCCTTCCTTGTTTAAACGGGTTAGCCGGCGGCGGGTCCGGTCCTGGAAGGGACCGGCCCGCGGCTTCGTTTAAACGGATTAGGCGGTCTGCAGCACGGCAAGGTGCTCGCCGCGCATCACGCGGGCACCGTAGACGTGCAGGCCCCTAATGGCGTCGGCGAACCAACGCTCCGGGCGGTAAGCCTCCGTCTTAACGATCTGGTCGGCATAGCTAGTCGCGATCTTGTGACCGGCGATAGCGTGCGTCTTAGCCGGAAGGGTGTTAGCCACCACAACGTCGAAGCCAAGGGCACGGCCCACTAGACCGTTACGAAGCGGCTCGGTGCTGCCGCTCTGGCTCGCGTCAATGAAACGCGGGTTCATCAGTAGATTGCCGTACAGCTCCGGCGACACGATCATGTAGCGGCCAGTGGCAGGAGTGTTCGTCTTGTCCAGCGCGACGCGAACGTCAACGAGCTGCTGCCACATCACATCAGGAGCGGCATCCAGCAGGAGGTCAACCTTCTTGTACGCCACCGACGCGGCAAGGATCTTGCCGGCGACATAGGCGTCAGCCGCCTCTGCCAGCCTGCGAGCCGCACGGGTCATACCCTCGCTCATGTACTGGCCACCGATAAGGGACTGAACCTTAGCGATGTCATCGACCTTGAACCGGAACGCCTTGGATTCTTCAATCTCAAAGCTGGTCTCGCCGCCGATGATGTCCTGCGGATCACCAGTGAAACCGGCAATCGGGTCGTAGTCCTCAACGGTCGGGTCAAGGACAGTCGGGATACGAACCTTGTCGCCCGCATCCTGGATCTGACCCTCGTAGTCGTGGTTGCATACCAGGCCGGAAGCGACCACGAGTTCGCCACGAAGGGCATAAAAAATCCCGGCAGACCAAATCTCCGGGATGAAACGCTCTGCGCGCTGCGGCGCAGGGAAGATAGCCAAAGGGCTTGTAGCTCCTAACTGATGCCTAGCAGATCGTTAAGCTGCCCCTTCTTTCGGGCTTCCTCGATCTGCTCATAGTTCATTCGCTTAAGGTCTTCACGAGTGAGCTGCCGCACCTTCGAACCGGAGCCGTCGCCACCACCGCTAAGCGCGTCCTGGTCGAACCTCGGCTTATCGCCCGCCTTCGGCAGCGACTTCACGAACGCCTTGATGGCATCCGATTCAACGTCGCCGTCACTGGTGACGAACCGGCTCATATTGATGAACTCGGTGTCCGGGAGCTGAGCGCCAGCCTTAGCGGCCTCGGCCGCTAGCTCCGCGCTCGCCAGCCGTGCGGAAAGCTTCGTGACAGCCGCCCGCTCACCTTCGGCACGCGCCTCCGCAACCGCCTTTTCGGCGTCGGAAAGATTCGCCGCCTGAAGGTCTTCAAGCTGCTTGGCAGCCGCCTTAGCGTTCGCCTCGTGCTTGCGGCTCATAGTGCGCCACTTCGCGACCTCGTTCTTAAGAGCCTCCATGTCCGGGGCCGTCTCGGTCCCCGTCTCCGTCGTCTGCTCCGTCGTGGTCACGCTGTCGTTCTGCTCACTCATGTCTTGCCTCCATGTCGGAATAGCCCCATGTCGGGAGCCGAGAGCGGAACTAGGCCGCAATCAGGTACGGCCCGTATTCGCCGTGCTCGGTCACAGCGATCTCTTGGTTCCGGATCGCATCCGCGTAAGCGTCAGCGACCTGCCTATTAAGAGTGTCGTCCCAATCCGCATCGGCGTAGACCGGCTCAACGCCGCACCCACAACCGGGATGGATAGGTAACAGGTCGCCCTTCCGGTAGTGGTTCGTAGACGCCACCACGCACAAAGGGCAGTGATTCGGCCGATCAGACAGAACCCGCTTGAACCCGATAGTTCGCCTGTCGGCGTCGATTACCGCGTCTGCCGCGTTCCGGCTGGCTAGCTGTAGGTCCGCCTCAATCGACTTGCCTAGCCTGTCGGCGGCATCATCTAAGGCGTCCTCGAACGGCTTGCCGTTCTTCAAGTCCGTCCACAGCCACACGAACGGCCGTGCATAGACGTCATCGAGGGACACGCCTCCCTGGCGGCCCTCAAGCTTGGATAGATCCACGTCCGGGGTTGGTACGCCCGTCCGCAGCAAGGACAGCTCCCGCAGCATCGCAACCGTGAGAGAGACCTCTTGGGCCTGGCCCTCATGCACGAGCGGCACGAGCTGGTCGACGAAGCCGGGCACCGATGCCCGGTCGTAGGCCGTTGAGGAGTGGCGTAGGCCCGCCCAGATGAGGCGGGCCGCCTGGACCAAGCCAGCGCGCAGGGAAAGCCGCTGGCTGGAGTAGTCCCGGCGGAGTTCCGCAAGCGAAGGCACTAGGCAGCCTCCGGCATCTCCTCGCCGGGCTCCCGCTCATCCGCGCCGGCCGAACCGTTTAAACGGTCGGCCGCGGGCGGCAGTCCGACCACAAGCGCCTGAACGCGAGCGCGTTCCACCTGCTCGGCCATGAGCTTGTCGAACCGGGCAATCTGGCCGGGGCTGTAGCCAGCGTCCTCCTGCAACTGCCTGTCAGGCACACCCAAGGTGCGCAGCTTCGTCAGAGCGTCGATGTGCTCAGACTCCGACTTGTACTCGGGATCAGACCAGATGACCTCTGCCCGGTAAGCGTCCCTGCGAGGGTCGCCCATCACCGCGAAGCACAGGCGCATGACTTCTTCCCACGACTCCCCGAAAGAGCGCTGACGCTGCCGGGCCTTCGCGACCAAACCCGCCTCAGCGCTCTTGATCGACTCGCCGGAAGGCGGCTGCCCAGAGTTGACCAGGAAGTAATGCAGCGGGATACGGCTGATCGACGCGAGCGCCTGAGTCAGCGACTCGGCGAGCCTCACATAGTTCGACAGGTCGGCCGCCTGGAACTGGCCGAAAGCCGTCTGCGGGTCCTCACTGTGGAACATGCGATCCAGCGCCACCCGGAACGGGGCCACAGGGTTGCCGTTCTCGTCCTCGTCCAGCTCCATGCCGGTCACCCAGCGCTGCGGGAACGCAGCAAACTCGCTGGCCACCAAGGCGTCAATGACAACCTTGTTGATCGCATCCTGGACGGGGATGACGCGGTCAAGCTCGGAGATCGGCTTGCCGGACAGGCGGGGCCTGTTCAGCAGCGGCACCACAGGGACGACATCGAAAGCGTTCGGCCCCTCCACCGGCTCTGCCCAAGACTTGGCGCCCTCCTCGCGGATCGCCTTATAGAAGCGGCGGCCGGGCAGCCACAGGCGGGAATGCAGAGTCCCCCAGTCGTCGCGGTACTCCTTGTAGGCCGCCAGGCGCTTACGCCTGTTGCTGGGGTCGGTCAACACGTACATCTCGTTGGCGGACTGCGGCTGAATGACCGGCTTGCCGTCGCTGTCGGCCCACACGAGCACATGCGACTTGGACGCGATGAGCGCGTCAACGTGGGCGCTGTCGGAGTCGTCGTCCATGTAGGAGCGCTGCCAGATGTCCCAGGCGTCACGGTCGGCTGCCGGATCATCCGTCATCCGGAAGCCCTCGATGCGAAGCCGCTCCGCGACCGCATCCACGATCAGCGCGCAGAAGTTCTCAGCCCATCGGCTCTGAAAAACGCCGCCGAACGCCTCGTAGAACTTTTCCTGCGCGAACGCTAGACGGTGGTTGCCGTCGTAGTAGTCATTGCGTTCCCTATTGGCCGCAATCTGGCCATTAAGCTTGCCCTGTAGGTACTCCATCCATTCGGCGGGAGACTTAGGCGGACCTCCCGCCAGCAATGGACCTCCTAGTAACTCATGGCGCGGCGCTTACGCCGCTTCAAGCGGCCATCCGCGATAGCATCAGCGCGGGCTTCAACCGCGAGCACAGCCGCCATGCAGGCGTCAATGTGCCGCTTAGACTTCTTCGTCTCCTTGCGGATGACGACGCCGGTACGCACTTCCTTTGTGCGGGCATTGAGAACGTGGCGCGTAAGCGTCTTGTCCCCGGTGTGCCAAATCTGGCCCGTCTCAATGCCAGTCTTGAAGCGCTCAACCGCGCTCGCCATAGGCGTGTCACGGTGCGTCCAAAACTCGTAGACGGTCTTGTCGCCGTGCTCCTGCGCCCACCGGCCGACAATGTCCTGCCAATACGCGGGGTCGCAGTACGCCCACGCCACCTTGTACGTGTCGAACGCCTTGGACATGGCGGCCGACACTTCCAACACGTCAACTTCCCAGTCTTCGGAGGTGTGCGGGTTCTCCCACACCCTGATAGGGAAGACCAGCCCGTCCGAGAGGCGGCAACCGACGATCGCCGTGGCGTCGTACCTCAAGCTGCCGTCGAACCCAATGGCGATCTGGTCGCCGGGCTGCGGCTCCAGCTCGACACGGGCCGCGTTCCACGCATCCTTCTCGATGTAGGTGTCTTGCGTGGCCGTGGGCTGGTTGAGGAAGTAGCGTCGGGCCTCGTGCTCCGGCATCGACTGAAGGTCGATGACCATGCGGTCGAGATCCATCCAGTCGGCCGCCGGCCCGTACACGTACCGCAAAGCCTTCTTAAGCTCCGCGCGGTTCCGGATGGAAACCGGTGGCGCTTCACGATGGTCGAACAGCAAGTGCGGATTTTCTAGAAGGCCCTCAACGACCTTCAAATATTCGGTGTGCGTATGTTCCGCGACGGACGCTTCGCCAGGCGCATACATCGTGGACGTTTCGAGCGCCCACGGCTCAGCAAGCTTTCGCTTGAGCAGGTTGCGGCTCACCGTATTGTGCATACGGTGAAGCTCGGGCGTCGTATACAAGTGCGTCTCGTCAAAAATGGCGAGCGTTTCCTTGCCGCCATCCTTAGAAGCGCTAGAGGCGGTAGAAGGAACGATTTTCCCGCCATCGGGAAGAACCACTTGCCCCAGATTCACGTCAAGGCCGGGATAGTCGTCAATCACCGGGCCTTCGGTGAGCATGTAATAAATGTTGTCGTAAGTATTTCCCGCCTGCGATTCTTCAGTCGCTAGGCAGCGGATATACGGGTAAGTGATTGGACGGCCCACCGGCTGCCCATTGGCGTCCCAGCCATCGAACCGGACAGGCCCCAGCGCTTCGGCGCAACCAAGCGCGCCCGCCAGCTCGGACTTGGCGCGGCCCTTCGGCCGGCTCAGGAACGCTCGGTTAACCCTGCGGCGACCCTGCCGGGTCACCTCGTAGCAGTCGACAATGAACCGCGCATACTCGCGGTCAATGACCATCGGCTGGCCCTGGACGTCGCCAGGGCCATGCACAAGGTACGTCTCAATCCAGTCGATGACCTGATAGCCAAGGGAGTGCTGCGGTGCCGTCCAACGCCCGTCAGGGGCGTACGGCAATCAGTCCTCCAGACTCTTCCGCCGAGCTGAGATGTCCCGCACGGGCGCAAGCTTCGGCTTCTCATCAGCCGGGCCGGGAAGCTTCATCCTGAGCCGCTGACGGTCCGCGACCGTCGCGCCCAACCTCTCCTCATTCAGCCGGATCTCACCAAGCAGAGCCGCCTTGGGCTCCTGGTGGTACTGCTCGACCAGCGGAGCCAGCATCATCAAGCGCTGCCAGTCAGTGAGCGCGAAAGCCTGAGCCTGCGGGGACGCGGCCCACGTGTCCCACCAGGCTCGCGTCTTCGCCGAGTACGTGGTGTAGCCCGGAAGCTTCGGGGCCTTCACCACCGCGTCGGGTGTGAGCGCGATGGAATCGACAGCGTCCGCGTTACGCCTGATGCGGTCTTGCTTCGGTGCTGGACCTCGACCAGCCACGCTCACACCTCCCTCATTCAGTGAAGGCGACCCACGGGGGCCGCCTCGTTAGGCGAAGAAGCCGCCAGACTCACACGTGTAGTCGCTGCCCAGGAGGATGCCTGTGGTCCGCTCCTTCACGACCACGCTGTTGCACCAGGTCTGGTTGCCGGTCTTGTTCGTCGCGCGAAGCGTCGTGTACGCCTTGACGTTGTCCGCGTCGATGGCCGCGAAGTAGTCGTCATCCACGAGCGAGCCATCCATCGTGAGCTTCGCGTCCACGATCACGTCTACGCTGCCAGCCGCGCCCCAGTCGTCGCAGTCGACGGTGCCGCCCGCGTACACGTACGGGCTGGAGTAGTAGGGCGCGTTCGCGGTGACGGTACAGTCAACCGACGCAACACTGGCGGCACTAGCCGGAACTGCGCTAAACGCGACGGCACTAACCAGGCCAACCGTCACGGCCGCAGCAGTACCGAGACGCTTAAGTGTGGACTTCAAAAAGGTATCCTCCGCAGAATGCGATGACAGGAGAAAGGGTCCAGCGCTAGCCAGACCCTTCGTGCGACTCCCAGGGATCGAACCTGGAGCCTCCGGCTTAGGAAACCGGCACTCTTTCCGGTTGAGCTAGAGCCGCATGGGTACCGCCCCCCGGACTCGAACCGGGAACGCCCGGTTTCTAAGACCGGCGCCTCTACCAGATTGGGCTAGAGCGGCTTGAACGCTGCCCTATAGTTCTTTGCGGTTACTGCCAGAGCAGCCGCCACGTAGGACGATAGGAACCAGGAGTGCATGCCCGGATTTACCAGCGCTCTCCGTTGATGGTGAGGGAGTCGAACCCCCACAGCCGAAGCCACGGATTTACAGTCCGCTTGTCTCTCCAGTGACAGACCATCAGTACCGCTCCGAGGAATCGAACCTCGCCACCCTGTTTGTAAGACAGGTGCTCTCCCGCTGAGCTAGAGCGGCATGCAGGCAGGATGCGCCCGCGGGCGCGTTTAAGCGCCCTAGTCGGCGGCCACCCGGCTAGAGGGTTCCTGCTTTGCCGGACGCCCAGGAATCGAACCCGGAACCCGTGGCACTTCACGCCACTGCTCTACCAATTGAGCTAACGCCCGATACGAGTTGGACGCCTGGGACTCGAACCCAGACCGCGCCGATTAAGAGTCGGCCACTCTTCCATTGAGCTAACGTCCAAAGAATCCGCCTCCGGCGGAGCCCTGTGGCCGGACTCTCCGGCCGCCGGATGGTGCGCTCACGACGGGACTTGAACCCGTGACTTCCGCCGTGACAGGGCGGCGCTCTAACCACTGAGCTACGCGAGCAAGGTTGGCGATCCAGGATTTGAACCTAGGACCCCCGCTATATCAGAGCGGTGCTCTAACCAGACTGAGCCAATCGCCATGGTGTGCCCCCAGCCAGCAAGCCGACTGTGTTTCCCTACCGGGCAGTCCCCACGGTCTACGATCGCTAACCAAAGGCTTGCCTTTCGGTATCCCCTCGAAGGGGGGCACCAGCACGACCCCCAGGACTCGAACCTGGAACCTTCCGCTTTGGAGGCGGCTGCTCTACCAATTGAGCTAAGGCCATAAGCGGGATGAACGGATTTCAACCGTTACTGCCCGCCCGGTTCGCGCGGTGGCAACCCGCGCTACTAGGGGCCGGAGTGCAGACACACCCCATCCCTAGGGGAAGTTCAGCCGGTTTGCGAGACCTGCCTAGTTCCCCACGTGCCCCGTGCCGGGATCGAACCGGCGCTGCCAGGTTGAAAGCCTGGAGTCCTGACCATTGGACCAACGGGACGGAAGCGCAACCCCCAGGATTCGAACCCGGACCCCCGCGTTCGTAGCGCGGTGCTCTATCCATTGAGCTAGGGCAGCATGAGAAGCGCTCCTTGCGAGAGACTCGAACTCCCATTTCACGGTTCAGAGCCGTGCGTCCTGCCGTTGGACGAACAAGGAAAGAGTGCGGAATGGAGGAATCGAACCCCCGTCGCCCGGTCCCAAACCGGCCGTGTTACCACTACACCAAATCCACATGGAGCCTCCGGCAGGAGTCGAACCCGCAGCCAGCCGCTTACAAGGCGGATGCTCTAAGCCATTTGAGCTACGGAGGCATAGGGGCGACCGAAGGGAATCGAACCCTCACGTGACCGGCTTCACAACCCGGCGCTCTACCGTTGAGCTACGGTCGCCAACAGGCGAGCGGCTACGCGCTCGCGATGATCGCAGAGAAGGCCGTGCCGCCCGACGTCCCCCCCAGACTCGCGCTCACGTACCGGGCCAGGTGCTCCACCGTAAGCACAGTGCTGTCACCGGGACGCCAAGTGGCCATGCCGAACCAATGCACGCCGTCAAGCGAACCGTTGAGCTTCACCGCCCGGCCGGTAGGGTCGCCGGCGTACCAGACGTGAAGCGTGTGCTTGCCGTACACACCCTCAAGGTCCTTGGTGGGGCCAGGGCCGAAGTCAGTGGCATTGTCGAGTGCCAGGAAGGGCAGCATGCAGCCTCCAAGTGATGGGTAAGCATGGTGGCGGAGGTGGGATTTGAACCCACGATCTCAGGGCCTATGAAACCCGCGAGGACAACCGGACTCCTCTACTCCGCTAAGTTCATGGCGTTTAGACGCTGACCACCAGTGCAGTAACGAGGGCGTTACCAGGATTGCCCACGAGGTAAGCGCGCACGTATCGCGCGTATGGGCCAGCAACCGTCATCAGTGGCGCGTTAGAGCCAGTGCTCACAGAGGCGACCGTGGTCCACCTATCGCCGTCTAGGGACACCTGGAGATACACCGAGAACGGGTCGGGGACTCCCGTGAACGACATCTGAATCGTGTGTTCCTTGCGCAGCTCCTCTAGATCCCGTACAGCGCCAGGACCGGCGGTGTTGGCTGCGTCAAGCGACTTGAAGGGAAGCATGCGGCACTCCTGTTCATCGGCTGAAGCTGGCGTTCCTGGACTCGAACCAGGACCAGCGGAGTAACAGTCCGCCGCTCTGCCACTTGAGCTAAACGCCATCGCAAACGTCAGCCCCACCACGTACTGTGGAGCCATGACCTTAAGGGCCTTCCTCGCAGGGCTGTTTAAACACCCCGTGCGCACCTTCCGCGAGCGCGACGCGGAGATGGAAGCCGCCATGGAACTGGTAGATGCCGAGTTCGAGGAAGCTCTACGGGAGCTTTGGGCCAAGCTCCGAGGCTTGGCCGGCAAACCCGTCTAAACGGTTCCAAGGTTCAGCCGCCCCAATTTTCGAGCCCCGGTTCCGCCGGGGTTTTCGCATGCCGACCAGCGGTAACAGCAAGTAGCTGGCGTCCATACGCAGAGTCCCAGACTCGTACACATCGCGAGGACCAGCCCTCCACAGTTCTTGTCGTCGCTGACTGTGGTGGGTACCCCAGTCTCTTGACTGCGGGTGTCTCCGCTGACTACACACATACCGCTGTGCGGTCCTGTGAGCCACGCTGACGCGGTCTCACGCGCTCGGTGTGGTCTTGCTCCGCTAAGCCGTAAAGACGCTCTCATGGTTAAGAGAGGGCGCGCTTAGTTCAGCCAGAAAGATCCCTCGCTACCGTCTTGCGCATCAGCCGATCGTTCCGCTAATGTTTGTCGTGTCAGCACAAACCGGGTTCTCAAACCGGCCAAGCTGGTTTGACAACTCAATAGTGGAAAGGGATGGGTCAATGGAACCCGCCAACGCACCGGTGCCTGAGGTGACGGTCACAGAGACCATCATCGAACCGGGACCAACGGTTACCGAGACGGTAACCGTTGCGCCGACTGTCACGCCTACAGTGACGGTTACTAGCACCGCAACCGCTACCGCGACCGTTCACACAACGGCCACGGTTACGGCTCCTGCTAGTCAGGCTCCGGTGCCAACACCGCCTCCGGCCCCTACGGTGACCGTCATCACGACGGCCCCCGCTAGCCCGGCACCGACCGTCACCAAGACGGTCACGGAGACGGCTCCGGCTAGTCCCGCTCCGGTGGTGACCGTTACGGCCGCTCCGGCTCCGGTAGTCGACGCTCCGGCTCCCAGCGTTAGCGCTGAGCCTGATGTGCAGATGCCGGTAGTTGCGGCTCCTACGGTGACTGTGACGACCACGGCACAGGCTCCCGTCAGGGCCACCCCGGAACCGGCTAAGGCCGCCTTCCCCACGCAGATCGTTAGCACGATCGTTCTGGTGGTCGTCCTGGTCGCTCTTGCGGCTTGGATCGGACGCCGGATCGCGAGGAAGGCTAACGGTCCGGAGGCGGACAAGCCGGAAGCTCAGGACACAGTCGTTAGCCCTGCCGCTAACACGACGGGCCAGACAGAGATCCTGAACTAACATCTGAAGCCCTCTAGCAGCCAGCTAGGGGGCTTCACCTGTTTCTATTGCTACCGTCTTGCATATCGTGTTTAAACCGTGCTACCGTCTTGCATGTCAGCAGAAACCAGCCCGAAAGGGATGCAAGATGGAACTCATTCCTAAGAAGCCCACCGACATCGGTTACCGCTTCGCGGCGGTCTACCGGCCCGTTCGGGAGATCGACACGTACCACTTTGCTCTTGAGCTGCGTGGCCGGACGATCTACTGCCCCGCTAACGAGCACGACGAACTGTCAGACGCCATCTTCGCCGGATTTGAGGCGGCAGCCAAAGAGCGCGATGTAACTCACGTCATCATCGTCCGCATCGCCGCTGGCGATCTCTACCCGGTAACCTTCCGGAGCGTCCCGGTCGTTGGAGGGTTGGTTAGCTAGCTACCAAGCGAAAGCCCCCGGCTTAGGTCGGGGGCTTTCTGCTGCCAACAGCTAAACCCATTACCGTCTTGCACATAGGGCCCAAAGCGGCTAATGTTCTTCCTGTCAGCAGAACCGCCCGCTAACGCGGGATTCAGGAAGGAAGAACTATGGAGAAGCCTCGCGCAGTGGTTAGCGTCACTGTCGACGGATACACCGTCGAGGTTGTGTATGGTGACCGCAAGCGGGAGATCACAAACCGGGCTACGGCCGAAGAGGCGAACCGCGTGGCTATCGAGCTGGCCATGCAGACCGGTTACGTCTGCGTCACTATCGCCCAGGTCTAACCGCTAAGCCCCCCGGCTCCGGCCGGGGGGCTACCCTCTCTCAGTAAGGAAACCCTAATGCCTTACACCACCTATCGGATGCCCTGCTCCGACTGTGGCGAGAATCCTGTTGCCTGTGGTGACTGCTGCGATTGTGTCGGATGCCCCAGCGATGGCGTTCACGTGGTGGATGCGTGGACGGCCCCGGAAGACGCTGAGACGGCCCATAGCCGCCGGAACGGCTACGGGTTCGATGCCTAGGCGTCTATGAGCTGGACGCCTCTAGCGACGCTTCGGGCCGCCTTTAGCGGCCATGCGTTCGAGTCTCCGGCCTAGCGGCCGGAAGCTGGCATCGACTACCGGCTTGCACATAGCGTTTAAGCGGGATAGTGTTTTCCGTGTCAGCAGAAACCGCCCTTAAGGGGAACGCTATGTTGGTCGAGTACATCCCGCCTTTTGGCGAGTCGGCAAGGGCTCTGCCCTTCGCCACCACCGGCGAATGCTTGGAGTGTAAGCGCAAGGTCGTCGTCGTAGTCCCGCCTAAGGCCGTTGAGGCGTCGAAGCGATGCGAAGTGTGCCGGGCGATGGTGTACGCCTGGCGGCATCACTTCTGATAACCGCGTAAGGCCCTCACGTTGAAGCTAGGCCCCCTCTCCGGAGGGGGCCTAGCGCGCTTTATGGGTCGAGCTGCTACGGCCACCCTGTGGCTGGTCTAGCGCTCTGCCAGCGTCTTGCGCTGGTGACACTCCGCGCAGATGGCCCGGAGGTTGGCGGGGGAGTGGTCATCCCCGCGTTGCACGTGGTCAACTTCGGAAGCTTCACCTCCGCACACATAGCAAGTGCGCTTGTCTCTCCGGAGAATGGCTAGCCGGAGGCTTGACCAGTTCGACGGGAGTCGAGAGCGTCTGTCCGACGTTGCCCATGGGCCAGGGTCGTGCCGGAGGCACTTCCCTCTAGCTGTCACCGGCCGGACGCATCCGGCCGTAGAACACACTTGCTTCGCCCTTGGCATGCTCCCTCGCGCGCCTACGCGCGTACAGCTAGCTAGCTAGCTGTAGCTGTTAGTTAGCTAAGGGGTTGCTCCGCTTGGGCTTCGCAACCCCTGCTAGCTGGCTTAGCAAGCTTGTTAGCTAGCTGCCCCCCTTGTGTTCCCCCCGTTGGGGCAACCTCTATGCCGTGTCGCATCTTCGCTTCGTGTACCCCCGATGAGTGTGATGTGCATCACATGATCTAGAATTTGCGCAAGACGGTAGTTGGGCGCTACCGTCTTGCATATGGCACAACTCACCGTCACCACAGGGGAGCTGTCCAAGGCGCTCACGAACGCCGAAGGATGGCTTCCCTCCCGATCTCCAGTGCCCGTGGCACTGGTCGCGGCAGACCGGCACGAGCTGGTCATCACCGTGACGGACACCTATTCGGCAGGACAGGCAACCTGCCCGGTGGATGGCCACCAGGGCAAGCCAGCGGAAGCCGTTGAGATCAGCCGGGCGGACCTCCTGGCCCTTGCCAAGAGGGCACGGGCGGACGGCACCAAGAAGGGCCTAAGTCGCATCACGGTAGAGACCGGCCCCAGGGCGGGAGTCATCTTCCACGGCATGACCGATGACCCCTACGCCGAAACGGTGACGGCATTGGACGCCAGCCGCCACGGTTTCCGGCCGGAATGGTCCCTGCTGGATGAGATGTTCGCGCTGGCCGAAGAGAAGGCCGTCGACTGGCCTGGCGGAGTGCTGGTCAACACGGGCTATCTGGCCCTGTTCAACAAGGTCAGGCCCGACGCGACTGGCCGGGGGGTTCACCTCCGAAGCATCCCTGACACGCGAGTGATCCTCGGCAAGGTCGGCCCCCACTTCCGGGGCCTGGTGATGGCGATGGACGAAGTACGCAATGAAGCGGCTCTAGGACAAGGCGGTTTGTGGTGAGTCTCGGGAAGCAGCCGAAGAACGTTGACAACTTCCGGGTTGAAGGAGGAGTGGTTCACTGCCAGCACGGCCCAGCCAGCCACATCCCCGCCGGAGTTAACAGGTGGGGGAACGCCCACCCCGCGCTGTGGGGCTGCTGCTCCGGTTCCAACTCGTGCCGTACCGTGCGCGCCGATGCTGTCCCCCTCCCCGTTGTGGGCGAGGAAGTATCGGAGTGGACGTTCACGAAGCACGCCCTCGGCCGGGCTCTTGACCGGCTTGTGACGCCCGAAGAGATCCGGGCCTGTCTGGAAAGCCCGGCTCTCGTCTATAGCCAGAGCGGCCCGTACAAGGGGCGCACTGTCCGGCAGGCGGGCCGCGTGGCGTTGGTCGTGGACGTCGAGTCCAAGACGGTCCTGTCCGTGGTGTTTAAACAGCCCGCGGATTGGACTCCCGAAGATCAGCCGTTCGTAGTTCAGGACAAGGGGGCAGCGTGATCAAGGCGCTGTGGACCGTGAAGGATCTAGCGGCGTATCTCGATACGCCCGTCTCCTGGGTGTACGACAACGCGCATGAGATCCCTCATGTAAGGGTTGGCCGCGAGTACCGGTTCCGACAGTCGGAAGTGGATGCGTGGCTCGAAGCCTCGCGAGGCGGCTGCCCGCTCAGCTTGCTAGCGGCATAACCAAGCCCCCGGCTCCAGCCGGGGGCTTTCTCTATGCGCTACGGCCTAGGTAGTCCACGACCCGCGTGACCGCCTCCCGCTTAGCTTCCTGGTCAGTGTGGACGTACACAAGGGTTGTGATGTCCACCCGGTGCCCAAGGTGGTCTTGAATCGTCTTGAGGTCCACGCCTGCCGCATAGGCGGCCGACGCCCACGTGTGCCGCAAGCCGTGCAGCGTGATGCGGGGCATGTCCAGCATGCGAAGCCGCCGGCTGAAGGCATCTGAGATGTTGGTGGGGTTGTGCCACTCTCCAGGCCGGCTAGATGCGTCCTTGCGCGCGTCGGCGTAAGGGAAGACGAGGTCATGCTCATTCCATGCATCACCGTGGCGTTGGCGGCACTCGGCCAAGAAAGCCTGTTGCGCCTGTAGGAGCGCGATAACGCTGTCATCCACGTACAGGCGTCGCGGGCGGTTGCTTTTGGGGGAGTCGAGATGGATGATCTCGCGATTTACCGCCGTGACGTTCCGTCGAATGCGGATGATGCGCTTACCAAGGTCCACATCCGACCAGAGGAGTGCCAGGGCCTCACCGCGACGCACGCCGGTAGAGGCAATGAACTGCCACAGGTGACGCAAGCCGATCTTGCGTTCGTACTCGAAAAGCCTGGCTATCTGCTCTGGTGTGAAGACCCGGATAAGCCCTCCGTCTTGGTCTTCCTTGTCCTGTTCGCGTTCGATCCGCGCTGCCTTGTCCTCCCGGGCGATCCGGGCGGGCCACGGGGACGATTTGATGACGTTCCCGGTGGCGTCCCCGTTGGCAACCGCGTAGTCCCAGATATGGGTCAAGGCTTTGATGGCGGTGATCAGGGTTCCTGGTGCGTGCGTCTGCCTCAACGTTGAGAGGAGCTGGTCAATGTGCGTCTGTCGAACCTTGCTGATCGGCTCCGTACCGATTAAGGGGGCGACGGTCGACAGGTACCGGGCATAGTAGAGCTTCCAAGACGACTCCTTGAGGTGGGTCACCTTCGTCCAGGCTTCGGCCGCCTCGCTGACGGTTGGCCCCCCTCGCATCGCTACGACACGTGTACCGGCTTCGGCCGCTTCCATGGTCTTGCGAATCCACCTGGCAGCCTCGTCTTCCGTCTTGTGTCCCCGCTTGCCGGGCCGCAAGGTCTTCCCCGTCTGCGGGTCCTTGATGGACGCCCAGGCGTCGTAGACGGTGCTGCCGGACGCCAGCTTGCGGGGAGTGATGGTCCCCTGTCCGTTGCGGGCACGTTTGCGTTCAGCCATGGCGCAACGGTAGATCAATTGCAACAAAAATCGCAACACAGATCATTTGCTGTGACGTATCGCCAGGTAGATGCGGGTGGCTGCTCTAGTTTCCGTCGTACGCCAACGTA
>NZ_JBEZZG010000051.1:0-45727 GCF_040639085.1 Nonomuraea sp. NPDC023979 | reverse complement strand
TGGCGCGCTCCCGGGCCTGGCGCTGCGTCTGGGATCCACCGCGCTCCGCCGGGGCGGCGCGACGGCCCGCCGCGATGCCGCCTTCTGTCGCGAGACCGTCCCGCGTGGTGCGGCCGTACGCCCGCGCCGTCCGCGCGTGCGGGCGGCCGGCAGCTCGGCGGCGGGTGACGGTACGCGTCCGAGCGGAAGGACGGTGCCGGCCACGGCGGCCGCGCAGGGGCGTCAGGCTGCCGCGCGATCGTTTACGAACCGGGCGGGGAGGCTCAGGCCGCCAGCCACTCCTTGACCCCCGAGCGCAGGCGTTCCTTGAGCTCGGGGCGGGCGAAGGAGGCGTCGATCCCGGCCAGGGCCAGCTCCGCCAGCACCTCGTCCCCGTACCCGAAGACCTCCCGGACCCGCGCGTACTCGGCGGCGAGCTCGCTCTCGCCGTCGGTGTTGAGCGTGACGGCGAGCCCCGCCTCGCGCAGCCGCGGCAGCGGGTGGGCGGCGAGCGAGGGGACGATGCCGAGCAGGACGTTGGACGTGGGGCACACCTCCAGCGGGACGCCCCGCTCGCGCAGCTCCGCCACCAGCGACGGATCCTCCAGCACGCGGATGCCGTGGCCCAGCCGCTCGGCGTGGCCCAGCGTGAGGGCCTCGCGGACGCTGGCGGGCCCGGCGAACTCGCCCGCGTGGTGCACCAGCCGCAGCCCGGCGTCCCTGGCCGCGTCGAACACCTCGGCGAACGGGGCCAGCGGATGGCTCTCGTCACCGGCCAGCCCGATGCCGATCACCGCGTCGTAGCGGCGGGCCAGCTCGAAGGTGGCCCACAGCCGTTCGACGGGCCTGCGGCGCGAGTGGTCGAGCAGCACGCGGCACTCGACGCCGTAGCGGGAGCCGCCCTCGGCCAGGCCGTCGAGCACCGCCTCCAGCGGCATCTCCGGCGCGCCGAGCCGCTCGCCGTGGGAGGCGGCGGTGAACGTGACCTCGGCGTAGCCGGTGCCCTGGGCGGCCTCGTCGGCGCAGAACTCCAGGGCGATCCGGCGGAAGTCGTCCGCGGTGCGCAGCAGCCCGCGCACCAGCGCCCGGCGGTCGGCGAACTCGCGGAAGCTCGAGAAGCCCCGCTCGGCCCCCTGTCCGGGCAGGGCCTCGCCGCCGA
Source organism: Nonomuraea sp. NPDC023979 (assembly GCF_040639085.1). Lineage (NCBI taxonomy): Bacteria > Bacillati > Actinomycetota > Actinomycetes > Streptosporangiales > Streptosporangiaceae > Nonomuraea > Nonomuraea sp. NPDC023979. Next base: position 44,589 of record NZ_JBEZZG010000051.1, on the reverse strand, counting down.
GGTCGCGCACGGTCTCCGGGCGTACGGTGCTCTCCAGGTGGACGTGCAGGTGGGCCTTGGGCAGCAGGCGTACGTCTCTCACGCGCGCCACCCTAGGACACCGGCGGTCAGCTCCTGCGGGTGACCCGGATCTTCGACTGCTTGTGCGGGGTGCGCTCCCAGTCGTCCATGAACACCGCGTCGAGCCCGTGCTGCCCGGCCAGCCGCACCAGCGTCTCGGTGCGGTAGTAGAAGTCCTCGCGCAGCACCTGGTGCTCCTTGCCCTCGGTGCGGTCGAAGGTGAAGTCGAACCAGCCGTCGGGCCGCATGATCCGCCCGACGTGGGCGAAGCACTCGTCGATCACCTCCAGCGGCGAGTGCGAGAAGACGCTGTGCGCGTGCACGACGTCGAAGTGCTCGTCCGGCAGGAACGCGAAGCGCAGGTCGCGGACCGGGGTGAGGTGCGGCAGCTTGTCGCGCAGGCCGTGGTCGGCGACGGTGTCCTGCGCGGCCATGAGGATGTCGGGCGAGATGTCGATGCCGTAGTAGTTGCCGGTGTGCAGGTAGTCGATGAACAGCCGGCCGGCCCGCAGGTTGCCGCAGCCGATCTCCAGCATCCGGCACTCGGGTTTGAGCCCGTGCTCCAGCAGGTAGTCGAACTGCATCTGGCCCAGGGCCAGCCAGCGCTTGTGCGTGTGGGAGCCGACCGCGCCCTCGGGGCTGCGCGCCGTGTCGGACCGCATGACCGCCCGGTAGTAGGAGATGTGGTCGCGGCTGTGCAGGCGCAGCCAGGTGTCGCGGGCCAGCCGCCGCAGGTGCGGGATCACCTTGTGCGGGTGCCTGAGCGCGTAGGACGCCTGGTGCGCCAGGCTCGAACGGGGGCGTGTCACGAGGGGCACCGCCAAAAGTCAGTGGACTGGGCCTTCATGATGGGAATGTAAGTCAGCTACCCGGCCGTGCCCTCGGCTCACGTGAAAATCTTGGATGCCCGTTTGCCCAGGCTTTCTGGGCGGCGGAGCACCCGCTGGGAGTTCGATGCCACACGTCCGTTACGCGACCGCCGCCGCCCCGGCGCGGGGCGGCGAGCACCGCAACGAGGACTACGTCGTCGCCGGGCCGTCGTGGGTGGCGCTGTTCGACGGGGCGAGCGCGCCGCCCGGCGTCCCGTCCGGCTGCGTGCACGACGTCCGGTGGCTGGTGCGGGCGCTGGCCACCGGGGTGGCGGCGCGGATGGACGGCGGCGAGCCGCTGGCGGACGTGCTGGCCGGGGCGATCGCGGACGTGATGGCGCGGCACGCGGGCACCTGCGACCTGTCGAACCCCGATTCGCCGTCGGCCACGGCCGCGCTGGCCCGGCTGCGCGGCGACCGGCTCGACTACCTGGTGCTGTGCGACTCGGCGATCGGGTTGCGGGGGCGCGACGGCGGCGTGACGATGCTGCGCGACGACCGGCTCGACCGCCTGCCGGGCGGGCGGCCGTACTCGGTGGAGCTCGTGTCGTCGCTGCGCAACCGGCCGGGCGGCTTCTGGGTGGCGAGCACCTGCCCGTCGGCCGCCGCGCGGGCGCTGACCGGCACGGTCGAGGCCGCCGGGCTGAGCGGGGTCGCCCTGTTCACCGACGGCGTCACGCGGCTGGCCGACTGGTACGGGCGCGCCTGGGCGGACCTGGTCGAGGGGGCGCGGGAGCCGGAGGCGCTGATCGCCGAGGTGCGCCGCCTGGAGCGCGAGCGCGGCCCGGTCAGCGGCAAGCGCCACGACGACGCGACGGCGGCCTGGATGTCCGTGAGTGCTGTCCTGTGAGTCGGCCTGGGCCGACTCTGAGACGGCGGTCACAACCTGTCGTAGGCGTTGGGTAGCTTGAAGGGGAAGACGCGCTTTGGAGGTCGATGGCCCGCCCCTGTGACGCCCGATCCCGTCCGACCCGAGCGAGGAGATTGTCTTGACCCAAACAGCAGAGGCTCTCGAACTGGACGAAACCCCCGCTGACGGCGTGTCCGTCAGCGCCGATTCCGTCAAGACATACCTGAAGGAGATCGGGCGGGTGCCCCTCCTGACCGCCGATCAGGAGATCGAGCTGGCCAAGCGGATCGAGGCCGGGCTGTTCGCCAGGGAGCGCCTCGACACCGAGCCCGGCCTCGACCGCGAGCTGCGGGCCGACCTGGAGTGGATCGCCGACGACGGCGAGCGGGCCAAGCGCCGCATGCTGGAGGCCAACCTGCGGCTCGTGGTGTCGATCGCCAAGCGCTATACGGGCCGCGGCATGCTGTTCCTCGACCTGATCCAGGAAGGCAACCTGGGGCTGATCCGCACGATCGAGAAGTTCGACTACCGCCTGGGCTACAAGTTCTCCACCTACGCCACCTGGTGGATCAAGCAGGCGATCACCCGGGCGATGGCCGACCAGGCGCGGACGATCCGCATCCCGGTGCACATGGTCGAGCTGATCAACAAGGTGGCGCGGGCCCAGCGGCGCCTGCAGATCGACCTGGGCCGCGAGCCCACCCCCGAGGAGATCGCGGCCGAGACCGAGCTCGACCCGGCGCGGGTCGTCGAGGTGCAGGGCTACGGCCGCGAGCCGATCTCGCTGCACACGCCGCTGGGCGAGGAGGGCGACAGCGAGTTCGGCGACCTCATCGAGGACACCGAGGCGGTCTCCCCCGCCGACGCCGTCTCCTTCACGCTGCTCCAGCAGCAGTTGCGCGCCCTGCTCGACGAGCTGTCGGAGCGGGAGGCGGGGGTGATCTCGATGCGTTACGGGCTGGTCGACGGCAAGCCGATGACGCTGGACGAGATCGGGCGCATCTACGGGGTGACGCGCGAGCGCATCCGCCAGATCGAGGCCAAGACGATGTCCAAGCTGCGTCACCCGTCACGGGCGATGGCGCTGCGCGACTACCTGGGCTGAGCCGCTACCGGGCCGCCGGCCGGTCCGGGCCGACGAGCAGGAGCGACTTGCCGATCGTGCGGCGCTCCTCCAGCGAGACGTGGGCGTCGCGGGCCCGCTCCAGCGGGAAGGTGGCGCCGATGACCGGGCGCAGGCGGCCCCGGGCGACCAGGTCGAGCGCCTCGGCGAGCCACGCCCTGGAGTCCGCCGGGTCGGGCGGCCCCGACGCGAGGGCGTTGACCGCGTCCACGCGGCGGCGCGCGGCCTCCTCGGCGTCGACCTCGGTGAACCCGCCGTCGGCGGTGCCGTAGCTGACGAACCGGCCGCCGTCGGCGACGGCCTCGAAGGCCGCGCGGCCGAGCCCGCCGCCCGCGCCGTCGAAGACGAGCCGGGCGCCGCCGCCGGTCAGGTCGCGGACGCGCTCCTGCCAGCCTTCCTCGCTGTAGTCGACGGCGTGCTCGGCGCCCAGCTCGCGGGCGAGGCCGAGCTTGCGCTCGCCCCGGGCGGCGGCGACGACGCGGGCTCCGGCGTCGCGGGCGAGCTGCACGAGCGTCGATCCGGCGCCTCCGGCGGCGGCGGTCACCAGCACCCACTCGTCCTTCTCCGGGGGTCCCAGCCGGGTGAGCATGAGCGCGGTGACGCCGTCGTGCAGGACGGCGGCCGCCTGCTCGAAGCTCACCTTCCCGGGCAGCTCGGTGAGCTCCTCGACGCCGGCGACGACCTGCTCGGCGTAGCCGCTGCCGAGGCTGGCGACGACGCGCCGGCCGGTCCAGCCCGGGTCCACGCCTTCGCCGGTGGACAGGACGGTGCCCGCGCCGCCGGTGCCGGGCACGTACGGGGGCGTCCTGGGGAACATCTCGACGCCCCAGCCTCGGCGCAGCAGGGTGTCGAGGTAGATGACGTCGGCGGCGGCCAGCCCGATGACGACCTGGCCGGGGCCGGCGACGGGGTCGGGCAGCTCGGTGGCGGCGAGCACGTCGGGTCCGCCGAATTCACGCGCCTGGATCGCACGCACAGGGATCACTCCTCGGAGTCGGTGTCCGTTTCGGTGGACCCAGCCTCCAACCTCAACTTTGGATGAGGTCAAGCGCGATCGCCGCGTCCTTCTCACCGGCGAAGGCCAGCAGCCGCTCCCCCTCGGCGGTCAGCTCCTCCATGACCGGGCCGGGCAGCGGCCGGAAAGGGCGCAAGGTCAGAGTGTCGTCCTTGAGGTCCCACATGCCCGCGACGACGCCGTCGACCAGGAACGTCGGGTGGATGACCGCGCCCACGCAGACGGCCTTGCGCCGCTCGGCGGTCATGAGCCGGGACCGGTCGGCGTAGGCGACGATCAGGTTGTCGAAGTACGGCAGGAACCGTACGGGCGCGGGTGTCTCAGGGTCGGCCAGCGGCGCGTCCGGCAGGTCGTACAGGACGCGCCCGTCCTCGTCGCGGTAGGCGCGCAGGTCCATCGCCTCGATCACCGGGCGCAGCCGGGTCAGCCCGGACCACGCCTGCACGTCCATGACGCCCGCCGGGCCGAAGGCGGCCAGGTAGCGAGTGACCAGGCGTTCCACCGGGGGCGCGGTGTCGAGGGGGCGGCCGAGCCACTCCTCGGCGAGCGTGAACGGGACGGCGCCGCCCCGGTTCCACTCGCCGCTGGGCGGGGTGTGGATCACGGGGAGGACGGCCTGGACGGTCCAGTTGAGCGCGAGCCGGTCGACGCCGGGCCAGCGTTCGGCGAGCAGGTCGCGCACCTGGGTGCGGGTGAGGGTGCGCCCCTTCAGGTGGGCCCGGGTCAGGTGGGCACGGGCCAGGCGGGCGAGCTCGTCGAGGTCGACGTCGCGCAGCGCGCCGCCGAAGGCGCCCCGCAGGCCGCGTGACAGGCGCGGCTGCAGGAGCGGGCGCAGCCACACGTAGTCGCCGGCCAGCGTCAGGTGCTGGGTGGCGCGCAGCAGCGACCCGCGCACGACCTGCCTGCTGTGGAGCAGGGAGGTGAGGTCGTCCTGGGTGAAGGACGACAGCCGCGACCAGAGGCCGTAGTAGGGCGGGTTGACGTCCTGCCCCTGGAGGGCGACCAGCCGTTCGACGGCCTGCGCGGGCGTCATGGCCGAGCGGGCGAGCAGGAGCTGGCGGTCGAGCGTCGTGCGGTTGAGCGTGCGACGGTCGAGTACGCGGCTGTTCGGCGTCATGACGCCCACGGTAGGGACTATCGCGGCAAGGGAGGTTCCGCGTTGAGGAGCTCGTCGAGGGCGGCGCGGAGGTCGGCGGCCAGCTCCCAGGCGTCGGGCACCATGTCGCGGTCGGTGATGACGCCGATGTCGAGCGAGCCGTCGTAGGAGAACGCGGTGATGTTGATGCCGCCGCTCACGTCGGTGATCACCGAGACCGGGTAGAGGCTGAGCAGCCGCGCCCCGCACACGTACAGCGGGAACTGCGGCCCCGGCACGTTGGAGACGCCCACGTTGATGGGCGGCGCGGTCTGGCCGACGAGCTCGAACGCCGAGCGGGCGGCCAGCCCCATGAGGGCGGCGGGCATCGACTCGCTGAACTCGCGCAGCCAGCGGGCCGGCGACAGCGAGAACCGGTCCTTGATCCGCCGCATCGCCTGCCGCACCTGGGCCAGCCGGGCGGCGGGGTCCTCCAGGTGCACGCCGAGCGGCGCGGTCATGATCGCGACCTGGTTGCCGGGGGCCTCGTCGCCGGCGGCGCGCAGCGAGAGCGGGATGCCGGCGATCAGCGGCTGGCGCGGGACGCCGCCGTGCGCGGCCAGCCAGCGGCGCAGCGCGCCCGCGCACACGGCCATCACCACGTCGTTGACCGTGACGCCGAACGCCTTGCGCACCGCCTTGACCTCCTCCAGCGGCAGCGAGACGAACGAGAAGCGGCGGTGCCGGGAGACCGGGCCGCTGAACGGGGTGCGCGGCGCGGGCAGCACGGGCAGCTCCGGCGCCTGCCCGGTGCCGGCCGCCTTGCGGGCCAGCCGGGCGGCGACGCTGCTGCCGGGCAGCCACGACAGGACGGGGATCTCGTCCAGGTGCGGCACCGCCCGGGCGGCGAACCGCACCGCCTGCGCCGGGTTGCGGGCCATCCTGGCCAGGCCGCGCGCCAGCATCTCGGCGCGGGGCGGCAGCGGCGCGTCGGGCTCCGGCTCGCCCGAGGGCGGCGGCGCGGGCTCGGGACCGAGGTCGAGCAGCGCGGCCAGCACGTCGGCGCCGCCGATCCCGTCGACGGCCGCGTGGTGGATCTTCGTGTAGAGGCCGGTGCGGCCGCCGGCCAGGCCGTGGATGAGGTAGATCTCCCACAGCGGCCGGCTGCGGTCCAGGCGGCGCGGGTGCAGCCGCGACACCTGCTCGGCGAGCTGCCGGTCGTCGCCGGGCGGCGGCAGGCCGATCTCGCGCACGTGGTAGTCGAGGTCGAGGTCGTCCTCGCGCACCCAGTACGGGTGGTCCAGGTCGAACGGGACGCGGGCGAGCTTGCGGCGCAGCGCGGGCACGTGCGGCAGCCGGGCCTCCAGCAGGGACTGCAGGCTCGCGCGGTCGAGAGGGCCGTCGAGCACGGCCAGGCCGGCGATGTTGGCGACGTTGGTCTCGGTCTCGAAGTGGAGGAATCCCGCGTCGAGGGCGGTCAGCTGGGCCATGTCAGTCCTCCGCGACTTCGAGCGTGCGCTGCGTGGCGTCGGGTTCGGCGAAGGCCAGCAGCGCCGTCGCCTCCTCCTCCAGGATGTCCGGCCGGTGCGGCGCGAACGGGGTGACGATCAGCCTGGCCTTCTTGCCCGAGCGCTTGATCTGCCACGTCCCGGCGGCGAACCCGTCGATCAGGTACGTGGCGCGTACCCGCAGGTTCTTGGTCGTGACCAGGCCCCGGTGCTCGTCGGCGACGATGCGCCTGCGGTCGGCGTGGCCGAGGACGAGCGTGTCGAAGTCGGGCAGGAACCGCACCGGGGCGGGGACGTCGCCGCCCGGCCGGGGCGCGTCCGGCAGGTCGTACAGGACCCTGCCGTCCTCGCCGGTCAGCACCTCCAGCCGGTCGCGCATGCCGTCCAGGACGGGGGCCAGGCCGCCCAGCCCGGACCACGCCTGGAGGTCGGCGGCGGTGGCGGGGCCGAAGGCGGCCAGGTAGCGCTCGGCGAACGCCTCCGCCGAGGGCGCCGGGTCGAGGGTGACGCCGGCCGGGGCGAAGGCGGGGTCGCGCGGGAAGCTCCACCGGTCCTGCGTCGGCACCATGACCAGCGGCATCAGCATGCGCACCGCGTAGCCGAGGTGCCGCTGGTCCGCCTCGGGGAACTCCTTGAGCAGCTTCGGCCGCAGCTCGTTGAACGTGTGCGGCCCCTCGGCGAGCAGCCGCGCGGCGGCGGCCACCACGGCGTCGGCGTCGACGCCCTCGAAGCGGCGGGCGGCGGCGGCCAGCACCGGGTGCAGCAGCGGCCGGAACGCGGCGTAGTCGCCGGCGGTCACCAGGTGCAGCGTGGCGCGGTGCAGCGTCGCGCGGACGAGCGTGCCGGCGTGCAGGTCGCGGTGCAGCTCGTCGCGGCCGAACCCGGCGAGCCGGGTCCACACGCCCAGGTACGGCGGGCGCGGCTCCTGCGCCTGGAGACCGGCCAGGCGGTGCACGACGTCGGCCGCGCTGCCCTCGTGGCGTCGCAGGAGGTGCTGGCGGGCCAGGGTGGCCCGGTTGAGGTCGCGCAGGCTGAGCATGAACACATCATGCCTTTCCCCATCGAAGCTGTACGAGCCGCCTACCCCGCTCTCGCCGACGGCCACGCGTATCTGGACGGCGCCGCCGGCACGCAGGTCCCTCAGCCGGTGATCGACGCCATCGCCGGGGCCTACCGAGGCGGCCTCGGCAACGCGGGCGGGGCGTTCCCCGCCGCCCGCCGCTCCGAGGCGATCGTGGCGGCCTGCCGCCAGGCCGTGGCCGACCTGGTCGGCGGGCACCCGGACGGGGTGATCCTGGGGCCCAACATGACGACGCTCACCTATCGGCTGGCCGGCGCGCTGTCACGCGGGTGGGGCCCCGGCGACGAGGTCGTGCTGTCGCGGCTGGACCACGACGCGAACGTGCGGCCGTGGACGACGACCGGCGCGACCGTCCGGTGGGCGGAGGTCGATCCGGTGACCGGCGAGCTGCCGGTGGAGCAGTACGCCCGGCTCATCGGGCCGCGCACCCGGCTGGTGGCGGTGACGGCGGCGGGCAACGTGCTCGGCACCCGGCCCGACGTGGCCGCGATCAGCGCGCTGGCGCACGAGGCGGGCGCGCTCACGTACGTCGACGGCGTGCACGCCACCGCGCACGGGCCGGTCGACATGCGGGCGCTCGGCGCCGACTTCTACGCGACCAGCGCCTACAAGTGGTCGGGGCCGCACGTCGGCGCGGTGGTCGCCGATCCGGCGCTGCTGGAGACGATCCGGCCGGACAAGCTGGCCCCCGCGCCGGACACGGTGCCGGACCGGTTCGAGCGCGGCACGGCGCCGTTCGCGGACCTGGCCGGGGTGAGCGCCGCCGTGGACCACCTGGCCGGCCTGGTGCCGGGCACGGGGACGCGGCGCGAGCGGCTGACCGCCTCGCTGGCCGCGGCGGAGGCGCACGAGATGGAGCTGTTCGCGGTGCTGCTGGCGGGCCTGGAGACGATGCCGCACGTCACCCTGTACGGCAAGCCGGCCCGGCGGACGGCCACCGCCTACTTCACCGTCGCCGGGCGCACCCCGCGCCAGGTGGCCGAGCATCTGGCGGCGCGCGGCGTGAACGTGTGGAACGGGCACAACTACGCCTGGGAGCTGACCGGCGTGCTCGGCATCCGCGAGAGCGGCGCGGTGCGGGTCGGGCTGGTCCACTACAACGACCGCCCGGACGTGGACCGGCTGCTGGAAGGGGTGGCCGAGCTGCGGTAGCCGCCGGGCGTCGTGCCGTACCACTGCTTGAACGCCAGGTGGAAGCCCACCGTGGAGCCGTAGCCGACGCGGTGGGCGACGGCGGCGTGCGGGAGCCGGGTGGCGGTGAGCAGCCTGGCGGCCTCGTGCATGCGGCGGGCGGTCAGGTGGCGCATGGGCGTCTCGCCGACGAGCTCGCGGAAGGTCGCGGCGAAGGCGGAGCGGGACAGCCCGGCCTCGGCGGCCAGTGTCTCGACGGTCCACGGCTCGGCGTAGCGGGTCTGCACGGCCAGCAGCGCGGCCCCGACGGCCGGGTGGCGCAGCGCCCGCAGAACGGGCGCACCCCCCGATGTGCCTTCCGGGCCGGGTTCGGGCTCGGCCAGGGCGGCGCGCAGGGCCAGGACGAAGGCGAGCTCGAAGGCGCGCACGGCCACCAGGGGGAGCCCCGGCTCGTCGCCGTCCCACTCCCGCGCCAGCCCGGCCAGCGTGCCCGCGAGCAGCGGCTGCCGGGCGACGGCGGCCCGGCCGAGCACGAGCACGGGCGGCAGCGCCCGGTAGAGCGGCGGGGCGGGCTCGTCGTAGTGCAGGCCGGCGCAGAGCATGGTGGTGGCCGGGCCGTCCCCGTCGATGCGGACGGCGCCGGTCGCGCCGGGGTCGCGGGCGGGCAGCAGGCTCTCCAGCGGGACGGCCGGGCGGCCGGGCGCGTCGGCGAGGCGGTGGGCGGCGCCGTGCGGGAACACGGCCAGGTCCCCGGCGGCGAGCCGGACCGGCGCGGGCAGCCCGGGCAGCTCCACGACGCAGCCGCCGTCCTGGACGTAGTGGATCAGCGCGCACCGCTCCGCCGGGCCGGCCACGCCCCAGGGGGCGCGCATGGTCCAGCGGCTGTGGAAGACGGCCCGCAGGCGCAGGGGTGCCAGAAGCTCGCTCAGCAGATCCATCCGGACGATCCTTAAACAGCGGTGGAGGTCGCTTTATCGAGCGTATCGGGGATCGGCGCGAGGCTGGACCCATGAGATTCCTGGTGTTCGGCGCCACGGGCGCGCAGGGGGGCGCGGTGGCGCGCAGGCTGGTCGCGGAGGGGCACGCCGTGCGCGGCTTCGCCCGCACGGAGCGGGTCCCGGAGGGGGTGGAGGCGTTCGCGGGCGAGCTGGGGGACGCGGCGCGGGTGAAGGCGGCCTTCGACGGCGTCACGCACGCGTCGGTGACGCTGCCGCTGGTGTACGAGCCGGACCTGGTGCGCGCGTACACCCGCAACGTGATCGAGGGGGCACGGGCGGCCGGGGTGCGGCGGCTGGTGTTCGCCACGGGCAACCGGCTGCCGGACGCCGAGACGGGGGTGGCCGCGTTCGACACGCGGCGGGAGGCGGCGCGGGCGATGCTGGCGTCCGGGCTGCCGGTCGTGGTGCTGCGACCGGCGCTCTACCTGGACAACCTGCTCATGCCGGGCGTGCTGGAGGACGGGGTGCTGCGTTACCCGCTGCCGGGCGACCTGCCGGTGGCGTGGCTGAGCCATGCGGACCTGGGCGCGATCACGGTGGCGGCGCTGACGCGGGACGGCCTGGCGGGCGTGGTCGACGCGGGCGGCCCGGAGGCGGTGACGGGGGCCGAGCTGGCCGCCGCCGCCGGGGCCCGCTACGAGGAGCTGGACGTGGACGCGTTCGCCGCCGGGCTGGCCGGGGCGCTCGGCGCCGAGGTCGCCCGTGAGGTGGCGGCCACCTACCGCTGGATCGGCGCGGCCCGCCCGGCCGGGCTGTTCGCGGCCGATCCCTGGCACGGGCTGGCGCTGACGCCGCCGCGTGACTGGATGGTCGGCGCGGAGATCGTCCGGCATCACCGGGTGATCGAACGCTGGCTGGCCGGGACGGGCGGGTTCGAGGCGTTCGCGGAGGCGCACGCGCCGGACTTCACGCTGGTCACGCCCGACGGCCAGGCGCTGTCGCGGGAGCGGGTGCTGGCGGAGGTGGCGGCGGCGCGCGGGGCGGACCCGGGGCTGCGCGTGGAGATCCGCGACGCCCGCGTGGTGGCGGGGTCCGGGCCGCTGGTGGTGGCCGCCTACGAGGAGTGGCAGCGCGGGCGGGGCCGCCGGGCGACGGCGGTGCTGCGCCGCGAGGGCGGTGCCCTGCGCTGGGCGCACCTGCACGAGACCTGGATCGGCTGACCTCTCAGGCGGGGCCGGGCTCCAGCAGGCCGAACGCCACCCCGGCGGCGCGTACGGCCTCCGGCTCCAGCTCGGCCAGCGGCACGCCGTCGGCCAGCGCCCGCCAGTTGCGGCGGGCCAGCACCCGCTGGACGGCGAGCGCCTGCGCGGCCAGCAGGCTCGCGGTCAGCTCGTCGTACGGCCCCGTCAGCGCCTCGGCCAGCGTCCGCTCGTCGTGCTCGACGTACGTGGACACGCGCGCGCCCAGGCTCGGCGTGCCGAACACCATCCGGTGGAAGCCCATCACCTCCGGATGGTCGTTCAGTCCGGTGACGGGGTCGTGGCGGGCCAGGCCGTCGAGGAAGTGGCGGCGCAGGGCCGCGACCGGCGACTCGCCCGGCCCCCGCCCGCGCACCACGCGGGCCGGCTCGCCCCGGTGGTCGGCGATGCGGTGCAGGACCAGGTCCTCCTTGGTCGGGAAGTACTTGAACAGCGTCGGCTTGGACACCTGCGCCGCCGCCGCGATCTCGGTGACCGGCACCTCGTCGAAGCCGCGCGCCAGGAAGAGCCGGATGGCCGCCGAGGAGATGGCCTCACGCACCCGCTGCCGCTGCAGCTCCCGCAGTCCCGTCATGGGTCCACCCTACCAAAGTGTTAACCTGGTTAATCTATTAACCGAGTTAACGCCAGGAGGTGCCATGACCACACTCGACGAGGAGCGCAGGCACATCGAGCGCTGCGCCGCCGGGCTGCGCAGGATGCTCGACGCCGCCCGCGAGAACGTCGTCGTCGGCGAGACCGTCGCCGGCGACCGCTACAGCGCCGAACGGCTCGGCCGCCACCTGAAGAGCCTGGCCAAGCAGCTCGGCGAGGAGCCGGCCGGGCCGCCGTTCTTCGGCCGGCTCGACTTCGGGCCGGGCTCGGCCGACCATCCCGGCCGCAGCTACCACCTCGGCAGGCGGCACATCAGCGGCGAGCACGGCGGCCCGCCGGTCGTCGTCGACTGGCGGGCGCCGGTCTCGCGCGCCTTCTACCGGGCGAGCGCCCGCGACCCGCAGGGCGTGGCCGTGCGCCGCCGGTTCGGCTGGTCCGGCACCACGCTCACCTCCTACGAGGACGAGCGGCTCGACCGGGGCGAGGAGCAGCGCGACAGCCGCATTCTGGCCGCCGAGATCGAACGGCCGCGCGTCGGCCCCATGCGCGACATCGTCGCCACCATCCAGCCCGAGCAGGACGACCTGGTCAGGGCCGCCCTGTCCGAGTCGATCTGCGTGCAGGGCGCGCCCGGCACCGGCAAGACCGCCGTCGGCCTGCACCGGGCCGCGTTCCTGCTGTACGCGCACCGCCAGCGGCTGGAACGCGGCGGCGTGCTCGTGCTCGGCCCCAACCGGGCCTTCCTCGGCTACATCTCCGCCGTGCTGCCCGCGCTCGGCGAGATGGACGTCGAGCAGACCACGCTGGAGCGGCTGCTCGCCTCCGCCCCGGTGCGGGCCGCCGACAGCCCGGCCGCCGCGCTGGTCAAGCACGACGCCCGGATGGCCGAGGTGCTGCGCGAGGCCCTGTACGCGCGCGTACGCAAGCCGGTCGAGCCGCTGGCGGTGCCCGACGGCTCGGCCACCTGGCGGGTCGGCGAGGCCGAGCTGCGGCGGATCGTGGACGACACCCGCCGCGACGCGCTGCCGTACCTGACGGGCCGCGAGCGGGTCCGCGCCCGCGTGGTGGAGCTGGTGCGGCGGCAGGCCGAGGCGCGCGGGCTCAGCGCCACCGCCGCCTGGACCCGTAAGGCCGGGCGGGCGGTGACGCCGTTCCTTGACGCGGTGTGGCCGACCGTGCGGCCGGAGGAGGTGCTGTTCGAGGTGCTGAGCGGCCGCTCCCCCGCCACCGCGCTGACGGACGCCGAACGGGCGGCCGTCACCTGGGAGCGCCCGCCGCGCGGCCACCGCGGCGCCCGCTGGACGGAGGCCGACCTGGTGCTGCTCGACGAGCTGGCCGGGCTGCTGGAACGGCCGCGCGGCTACGGCCACGTCATCGTGGACGAGGCGCAGGATCTGTCCCCGATGCAGTGCCGGGCCGTCGCCCGGCGCAGCGAGCACGGCTCGCTCACCGTGCTCGGCGACCTGGCGCAGGGCACCACCCCGTGGGCGGCCCGCTCCTGGGCCCGGCACCTGGAGCTCCTGGGCAAGCCGGACGGCCGGATCGTCGAGCTGACCACCGGCTACCGGGTGCCCGCCACGGTCGTCGAGCTGGCCAACCGGCTGCTGCCCGCGCTCGACGCCGACGTGCCCGTCACCCGCTCGCACCGCTCCGACGGCAGGCTGCGGCTGATCCGCGCCGACCGGCTGGAGAGCGGCGTGACGGCGGCGGCGCGGGAGGCGCTGGAGTTCGAGGGCTCGATCGGCGTGATCGCCGCCGACGACGCCGCCGAGAAGGTCACGGCCGCGCTGTGGGACGACGGGCTCGACGTCGGCGGCCGGCTCGCCGTGGTGGCCGCGTCCACGGCCAAGGGGCTGGAGTACGACCACGTGGTCGTGTGCGAGCCCGCCGCCATCGCCGCGAGCAGGCCGCGCGGGCTCAACCTGCTGTACGTGGCGCTGACCCGGGCGGTGTCGCGGCTGGACGTCGTGCACGCCCTGCCGCTCCCCCGGCCGCTCGACAGCGCCCGCGCCCCGGGTGTGTGATGAGGGTCCCGTCCCTCCGAGGAGCGGCCATGGACGACCCGCTGCGGACCACGCAGGTTCTGTCGATCGCCGGGTTCGGGTGCGCGGCGGTCGCGCTGGTGTTCGTCCCGATCCTGTTCGGCCCGGCCGGGATCGTGCTGGGCCTGGTGGGGCACAGCCAGGGCGAGCGGCTCGGCAGGTGGGCGGCGGTCACGGCCGCCGTCGCGACGGCCGCCGGCATGGTTCTCGGCTACCTGCTGCTGCCGGCGTGAGATCCTGCCGGTGTGCTGCCCCCGATCGACGCCCTGCGTGAGCTGATCACCGCCCGGCTCGGCCGCTTCCCCAGGCGGGAGGTGCCGCCCGCCGCGGGCATCCGCCGCGCCGCCGTGACCGTGTGCGTGCTGGAGGACTCCGCGCGCGAGCCGTACACGATCCTCATCAGGCGGGCCCCGCACGGGCGCAACCCCGGCCAGTGGGCGCTGCCGGGCGGCCGGCTCGACGACGGCGAGCGGCCGGTGGAGGCGGCGCTGCGCGAGCTGGCCGAGGAGACGGCGGTGACCGGGGTGGAGGTGGCCGGGCTGCTCGACGACTTCGTCACCGACTCCGGGTTCGTGATCACGCCGGTGGTGGCGTTCGGCGGCGCGCAGCAGCCGGTCGCCGACCCGCGCGAGGTCGCCTCCGTGCACGCCGTGCCGCTGGAGCGCTTCCTCGCGCCGGGCGTGCCGCGCTGGCGCGACGGGCTGCTGCAGATGCCGCTCGGGCCGTCGATCGTCGTGCACGCGCCGACCGGGGCCATCCTGTGGCAGTTCGCCGAGGTGGCGCTGCGCGGCCGGGAGACCCGCGTCCTCGACGTCGCCCAGCCCCACTGGACCCGCACCTGATCTCGCTATCCTGCCCGTCATGACGCTCGAGGGCATGGCCTACGGCAAGAGCCACCTGCGCGGCCTGGCCAGGGGCGTGGGCGACATGGAGGAGGCCGTGCGCGGCGTGGCCGTCCGCTACGAGCCGGTCACGAAGGCCGTGCGGGTCGCGCTCGGCGCCGACGAGTACGGCGACGCCTACTGGCAGGCCAGGGGCGAGCGGATGGCGGCCATCGGGACGGCGCTGGACCTGCTCTCCGACGCGATGGGCAGGCAGAGCGACGACCTCACGCGCTCCAAGGGCAACTACGCGGCCGGCGAGGACGCCAGCACCCTCCGCACCTGAGAGCGGCGGGCCGAGGGGAATTCGCGGTGATTCGCGGGAGTTGGGTGGGGGCTGTGAGCTGGGCGTCCTTGGCGCCGGCCGGTCGCTGCGGACCAGAAGATGACCCGCTCTTTGGGCCCGGTGGAATACGGGCCGCCGGATGTCCGTTAGCATCGAAAGGCCGATGTGGTCTGTGTCCCCCGGGCCGCAAATTACCGCCTTCACGGAATACCGTTCGGCTGGAGCCGTGTTGTGCACCTCGCCGAGGAGGCGACCGCCACATCGGCCTTAACAGCTTCCCAGGCGCCCCGTCCCCGGACGGGGCGCCTGCCTTATGGTGGGTGGCCGAGCCGACGATCGTCCAGGAGAGCCCGTTGCTATATCAAGTGGTCAAGTTCGCCGCCGCGCCCCTCGCTCACGCGATGTGCCGTCCGTACATCTCGGGCGCCGCGCACGTGCCGCGGAGCGGACCGGCGATCCTGGCCGCCAACCATCTCTCGGTGCTCGACTCGTTCCTGCTGCCCGCGCTGCTGCCCCGGCACGTCACGTTCGCGGCCAAGAACGAGTATTTCTCCGGCAACCCGGTCGCCGGCTGGTTCATGCGGCTCGGCGGGAGCCTGCCGACCGACCGGGAGAGCGCGCACGCGGCCCAGGACATGCTCGACGCCGCCGCGGCGCTGCTGGAGCGCGGCGAGCTGTTCGGCATCCATCCGGAGGGCACCCGCTCCCCCGACGGCCGCCTCTACCGGGGGAAGATCGGCGTGGCGTGGCTGGCGCTGAAGACGGGCGCGCCGGTGCTGCCCGTGGCGCTCAGCGGCACCGAGAAGGTGCTGCCGCTCGGCGCCAAGGTGCCGCGCCCGGCCAGGATCGGCATCGCGATCGGCGCGCCGATGACGTTCACCGGCGACCACACCAGGGCCCAGGACCGCCGCCGCGTCACCGACGAGATCATGGCGGCCATCCAGGAGCTGTCCGGCCAGGAGTACGTGCCGACCTACGCGGCCAGCCACAAGGCGGCCATCGGAACCGGAGGGGGCTGACCCGTGGCGCGTGGCCGCACCATCGCGATCGTGTCCGGCGCCACCGTGCTGGCGCTGGGAGCCGCCGGCGGGGGCGCCTACTACCTGCTGCACACCCGCGGCACGCCCGCCGAGACCGCGCAGCGCTTCGCCGCGGCGTGGCAGGCGGGCGACCGGGCCCGGATGAGCGCCGAGCTGGCGGCGCCGCGGGAGCTCGGCGTCTACGACCAGTTCCGGCAGGGGCTCGGCGTGGAGTCCTCGACGATCCAGGTGGGCGCCCCGCGCGAGCGCGACGGCCGCGCCACCGTCCCCTACACCGCCACCCACCGGCTGAAGAACGCCGGGGAGTGGACGTACGAGGGCGAGCTCGCGCTGAAGGTCGCCGACCGCCACTGGAAGGTCGACTGGACGCCCGCCGCCCTGCACCCGCAGCTGACGCCGGGCGCGACGTTCGCGCTCAAGACGTCGTGGCCGGAGCGCGCGGCGATCACCGACGCGGGCGGCGGCCGCATCGACGGCGGCGACGTGGGCGGCTCGGTGCAGCAGCTCGTCGGCTATCTGGACAAGGCGACCAAGAAGGACGTGGCCAAGCTCGGCTCCGCCTACAAGGTGGGCCAGGCGGTCGGCCGGGGCGGGCTCCAGCAGGCGTTCCAGGAGCGGCTGGCCGGCACGCCGACGACGGAGATCCAGGCGGGCGGCAAGACCCTGGAGAAGATCGAGGGCACCGACGGCGAGCCGCTGCGCACCACGCTCGACCCCGGCGTGCAGGCCGCCGCCGTCACCGCCGTCAAGGACGTGGACAAGCCCGCCTCGATGGTGGCGATCGAGCCCGGCTCGGGTGAGATCCTGGCCGTGGTCAACAACCGGGGCGGCTTCAACCGGGCGCTCGACGGCCGCTACGCGCCCGGCTCGACGTTCAAGGCCGTCACCGCCATCGGGCTGCTCGCCGACGGGCTGTCGCCGCGCGACACCGTGACGTGCCCCAAGTACGTGACCGTCGGCGGGCTGCGGATCCGCAACTCGGAGAAGGCGGAGTTCGGGTCGCTGTCGTTCTCCGACTCCTTCGCCCACTCGTGCAACACGACGTTCGCGCCGCTGGCCGAGGAGCGGCTGGGGGCGGACAAGCTGCTCCGGACCGCCGAGCTGGTGGGCTTCAACCAGCCGCTGTCGATCGGCGTGCCGGCCACGAAGGCGAGCTTCCCCCGCGCCGAGACCGACGCGGAGCTGGCCGCCGAGTCGTTCGGCCAGGGCCGGATCACGGCCAGCCCGCTGTCGATGGCGTCGGTGGCCGCCGCGATCGCCGACGGCACCTGGCGCCCGCCGACGCTGGTCCCCGAGCTGAAGCAGAAGGCCGAGGCCCGCAAGCTGCCCGGCGGCGTCACCGAGGCGCTGCACGGCATGATGGCGGCCGTCGTCACCAAGGGCACCGCGAAGTCGGCCGGGCTGCCGTCGGGCACCCGCGGCAAGACGGGCACCGCCGAGTACGGCAGCGGGCCGAAGCTCGACTCGCACGCCTGGTTCATCGGCTTCACCGAGGACGTGGCGTTCGCGGTGGTGGTCGAGGGCGGCGGAGGCGGCGGCAAGGTCGCGGCCCCGATCGCCGCCGACTTCCTGCGCGCCCTCCCGTCCGTGTGACCGCGCGCCCTCCGGGGCGGGTGACCCGGTAGTCGGTCCGCTCGCGGCGCCGCCGGACGCGCGTCCGCGTCCCGTACGGGCGCCGCGCGCCCGGTGGATCTCCGGTGGAATCCTGGCGGCATGACGGAGATCACGGAGTGCGTCCGGTGCGGCGGCACGGTGGCCCCCGACGGGCACTGCTGGCACTGCGGCGCCGCGCAGCCGGCCTTCCGCGCGCACCTGGAGATCACCGCCGGTCCGGGCGCGGCCGGGGTGAGCGACCGCGGCCTGCGGCGTGAGGTGAACGCCGACGCGATGGCGCTGGCCACGCCGGGCCCGTGGACGGCGGGGGTGGTGTGCGACGGGGTGTCGATGTCGCCGAGAGCGGAGCGGGCCGCCCGGGTCGCCGCCGAGACGGGCGTCGCGGCGCTGGCCTCCCTGCTGGCCGTGCCGCTGCTGCCGGAGGAGGCGCTGGCGGCCTCCGCGGTCCGCGCCGGGCGCGCGGTGGCGGCGCTGGCGTCGTCCGTCCGGGCCGCCCCGGCCTGCACGTACGTGGCGGGGATCGCCGGGCCGCAGGGCGTGTGGTGCGCGTGGGTGGGCGACAGCAGGGCGTACTGGCTGCCCGACGAGGGCACGGCGATGGCGCTGACCGAGGACGACGTGGACGGCGACGAGGTGATCACCGCCTGGCTGGGCGCCGACGCGGGCGAGCCCGTGCCGCGCGTGCGCGGCTACCGGCCGCGCGGGCCGGGCCGCCTCCTGCTGTGCACGGACGGGCTGTGGCGATATCTGCCGGACGCGGCGTCGCTGCGGGAGGCGCTGGGGCCGGGCGGCGGCCCGCTGGAGGACGCGCGCCGGCTGGTCCGTCACGCGCTCGCCGAGGGCGGGCGGGACAACGTCACCGTCGTTTGCATGCAATGCATGCAATGACTAGGGTCAGGTGCCATGCAGAACGACGTGGCACATCGCCGGCTGCGCGAGCTGATCCTCGACGGCACCTACCCGCCGGGCGCGCGCCTGACGGAGCTGGACGCCGCGGCCGCCCTCCAGATGTCGCGCACCCCCGTCCGCGAGGCGCTGCGCGCGCTCGCGGCCCACGGGCTGGTGCGGCCCACCGGCCGGGGCGTGGTCGTGGTCGCCCTCGACCCGGCCGCCCTGGAGGACGCCTATCAGGTACGGGCCGCGCTGGAGGCGCTGACCGCCGAGACCGCCGCCCGCAGGCAGCGCGAGGGCCGCATCGCCCCCGCCGACCTGGCGGCCCTGGACGACCTGGCCGCCACCACCGCCGAGGCCACCGGCGCCGGGCGCCTGGCGGAGGCGGTCACGCTCAACCGGCGCTTCCACCGCCGCGTCGCCGAGCTGGCCGGCAACGCCATCGCCCTCGACACGCTGGACCGGGTGTGGGACCAGATCCACGTCTCCACCCTGCGTTCGCTGGCGCCCCCGGCCCGCCACGCGCACGTCAGCGCGCAGCACGACGACCTGCTCGCGGCGATCCGGCGCGGCGACGCCGAGGAGGCCGGCCGCGTCGCCCGCCTGCACGTCCTCGACACCCGCGCCAGCGCCGGCGACCCGCCCACCGATCACTGACACGAGGAGCACCCATGTCCCACCTGCACACCTACGCCACCACCGTCACCTGGACCGGCAACCTGGGGACGGGCACCAGCGGCTACCGCGCCTACGACCGCGCGCACGAGCTCACCGCCGACGGCCCGGCGCCCATCGCGGGCAGCTCGGACCCGGCCTTCCGCGGCGACCCCGCGCGCTGGAACCCCGAGCAGCTCCTGCTGGGCGCGCTCTCCCAGTGCCACCTGCTGTCCTACCTGCACGTGTGCGCCGTCGCGGGCGTCGTCGTCACCGCGTACGCCGACCACGCGACCGGCACCATGACGCAGACCGCGACCGGCGGGCACTTCACCGAGGCGACGCTGCGCCCGCACGTCACCGTGGCCTCGCCCGACATGGTGGAGGCCGCCGTCCGGCTGCACGAGGACGCGCAGAAGGCGTGCTTCATCGCGAGTTCGGTCAACTTCCCGGTGCACCACGAGCCGACGGTCGAGGTGGGCTGAGAGCGTACGAGCGGACCGCAGGCGGGCCGGGTCCGGCGGCGCGGGTCAGCGGCGGGCGGTGAGCGTGAGCGCTTCGGCGGCGGGCGGCGCGGCCTGGGCGGGCACGGGAACAGGGGCGGGACGGCTCGCGGAGCCGCTCATCGCCAGCGCGCCGGCGGCCTCGTGCCGCAGCACCATGATCAGGAGTGTGGTGACCAGCGTGGCGATGAGCAGCCAGCTGACCAGGATGATGACGGTCGACCTGCGGGGCCTGCGGCGCGCCCCCGGTGTCCGTCCGGACCTCTCCTCGCTGCGACGCACCCGCTCGTTGAACGACTCGAGCCGTGCCACGAGTCGCGGATCGTCCTCGACGAGGTGCTGCTCGATCTGGGCCAGCATCCGCTCCTCGTCCTGCGACCAGGCCATGGGTGCACCTCCGGAACGCAAGCTCTGTGCGGGGTTTCCTGCCCAACCATGAAGATCATTAGCCCCGCCCTGACCAGGTAATTGCGACCTCTTTCCATTTGCGATCACCGTCGAACCTTTGTTCTAATCATGGCATGCGCTGGGACAACCTGCGCCTGGCCGACTCCGGCCGGGACGATCCGGCCGCGCCGCTGTTCGCCCGCGGCGCGGTCACCCGCACGTTCGACACGCCCGGATTCCGGGGGATGACCTTTTACGAGATCCAGGCCCGTTCGATCATCAACCGGGTCCCGGCGGCGAGCCGGGTGCCGTTCGAGTTCACGATCAACCCCTACCGGGGCTGCGGCCACCGGTGCGTCTACTGCTTCGCCCGCAAGACCCACGAATACCTCGACCTCGACGCGGGCGCCGACTTCGACTCGAAGATCGTGGTCAAGGTCAACGCGGCCGAGCTGGCCCGCAGGGAGCTGGCCTCGCCGCGCTGGCGGGGGCAGCACGTGGCGATGGGCACCAACGTCGACTGCTACCAGCGCGCCGAGGGCCGCTACCGGCTCATGCGCGGCATCCTGTCGGCGCTGCGCGACGCGGCCAACCCGTTCTCGGTGCTGACCAAGGGCACGCTGATCCTGCGCGACCTCGACCTGCTCACCGAGGCCGCCGAGCGCGCCGAGGTGGGAGCCAACCTGTCGGTGGGGTTCGTCGACGCCGACGTGTGGCGCGCGGTCGAGCCCGGCACCCCCTCGCCCCGGCGCCGCCTGGAGACGTGCGCCACGCTCAACGACAACGGCATCGCGACCGGCGTGCTGATGGCGCCGATCCTGCCCTACCTCACCGACTCCCCCGCCCAGCTCGACCGCACGGTCCGGGAGATCGCCGAGGCGGGCGCGACCCACATCGCGCCCATCGTGCTGCACCTGCGGCCGGGGGCGCGCGAGTGGTGGCTGGCCTGGCTGTCGCGCGAGCACCCTCGGCTCGTCCCGCGTTACCTGGAGCTCTACGGCAGGGGCGCCTACGCGCCCAGGTCCTACCAGGAGCGCGTCACGGCCCAGGTCAGGGCCCTGGCCGAGCGTCACGGCGTGGGCCGCGCCACCCCGGCCACGGCCCGCCGCCTCCCGCCCCGCCCGGCCCCAGGCGGGGCCGCCCCGCAGGCCGCCCCTGAGCAGCTGACGCTCCTGTGAGCCCTTAGGATCAGGCCGTTCCCGGCGAAGATCAGTGCGTGGAGGTGGGGGGCATCAGCTTCCGGTTGGCGGCGTACGCCGTGTGTGTCGAGGACGGGCGGGTGCTGCTCGCCCGGCACGTGCCGCCCGAGGGCGGGTCCGCGTGGACGCTGCCCGGCGGGCGGGTCGGGCACGGGGAGGACCCGTTCGACGCGGTGATCCGCGAGGTCGCCGAGGAGACCGGCTGCGACGCGGTGGCCGAGCGGCTGCTGGGCGTGGACTCCCGGGTGATCCCGGCCGCCGAGGCCCGCGCGGGCGTCGAGCACCACAACGTCGGCGTCTTCTACCGGGTCCGGATCACGGGCGGGCGGCTGCGGCCCGAGCCCGGCGGCGAGATCGCCGAGTCGGTCTGGACCCCGGTGGCCGACGTCGTGGGTCTGCGCCGGTCGTCGCTGGTCGACGTGGGCCTCGCGCTGGCCCTGACCGTGCCGCCGACCGGCCACGTCGCCCCCGTCCCGGTCGGCGGGCTGGTCCAGCACTGACCGGCTGTCAGGCCGGGACCTGTTCGGGAGCCGGGCGGGGGTCCGGGCGGGGGTCCGGGTCGAGGGCGTCACGAGGGCTGACTGCGTGGGCCGGGAGGCCGCGTTCGGCGTACAGGAGGATGGCCGCGCCGGACAGGACCGTCACCGCGAGCACGGCCCACAGCAGCCACGGGCCGGCCTCCAGCAGAAACCCGAGCAGCAGGGGCGCGACGGTCCGGCACAGCGACCAGGAGAGTTGGTAGACCGACAGGTACCGGCCGCGCAGGTGCGCGGGGGCGGCCTGGACCGACAGGCTCTGCGCGGGCGCGGAGTGGACGAGCTCCCCGGCGGTGTAGACGGCCGCGACCGCCAGCACGGCGACGATCGCGTACGTGCCGGCCGCGACCTGCGGGAGGACGGCGAAGGCGGCGAAGGAGATCGCGAAGACGAGCGCGCCGAGCGCGGCTCCCCGGGTGCGCCGGCCGCGCAGGGCCAGGCGGGCGGCCGGGACGCCGAGCAGCGCGACGAGCGCGGTGTTGACCGCGAACACGACCCCGGCCAGCGCGCCCGGGAGGCCGGCGTCGCGGGTGAGGAAGATCGGCAGGGCGATGGCCTGGGCGGTGTAGCCGAAGGCGATGAGGAAGTTCGCGGCGGTGAGCAGCAGGTAGGGCCGGTCGGCGAGGACGCGGCGGTAGCCCTCCCCCGCCTCCCCGGGACGCCTGACGCCCCGGCGGGCGGCCGGGATGCGGGTGACCAGCACCGCGGCGACGGCGAAGACGGCGGCCAGGGCGACGGTGGCGGCGGTGTACCCGGCGTCGCCGTTGACGGCGAGCAGGCCCGCCGCGGCCAGGCTGCCGAAGCCCATGCCGCCGTTGCGCAGGCTGCGGTCCCAGGCGAGCAGCCGGTCGCGTTCGGCGCCTTCGGCGAGCTCGCCGATGAGCGCGTGCTGGCCGGGCGAGGAGGCCCACATGCCGACGGCGACGACCAGCGCGACCGCCAGGAACGCCGGGTAGCCGCCGGCGAACGGGTAGGCGGCGAACCCGGCGGCCCGCAGGACCAGCGCGCCGATCACCACGCGCCGGGCGCCGGCCCGGTCGATGAGGACGCCCACGACCGGCATGAACGCCAGCGCGCACAGCCCGGCGGCGGTCAGCCCGGCGCCGATCGCGGTCAGCGACAGGCCGGTGAGCGAGTGGATGAACAGCAGGGTGAGCGGCACGTAGATGCCGTCGCCTATCGACCCGGCCAGGCTCGCGGCGATGAGCCTGCGCGGCGCGCCGCGCTCAGGCGAGGTCGAGCGCACCGCGTCCCCGCTTGAGCTCGGCGAAGGCGCGCAGGCCGGCCAGGGTCCGTACGGCGTCGAACAGCCGGGCGGCCGCCTCGCCCGTGGGGGCGGCGGTGAGGACGGGGCCGAAGAACGCGGCGCCGTCCACGGTGACGACGGGCGTGCCGGCCTCCTCGCCGACGGCGTCCTGGGCGGCCTGGTGACTGGCGCGCAGGGCGGCGTCGAACCGGTCGCCGGTGGCGGCGCCGGCCAGCGACGCGGGCAGGCCCAGCTCGTCGAGGGCGGCGGCGATGACGGCGGGGTAGTCCTTGTCGCCCGCGCGGTGAATGCGCTCGCCGAGCGCGGTGTAGAGGTCGCGCAGGATCGCGGTGCCGTGCCCGGCCTCGGCGGCGGCGCACACGCGGGCGGGCCCCCAGGCGCGGTCGTTGAACTCCCGGTACCAGGGTTCGAGCTCGCGGTGCTCGTTGAGCACGGACAGGCTCATGATCCGGAAGGTCAGGTCGATCGGCCGGAGGCGTTCGACCTCCAGGAGCCAGCGGGAGGTGACCCAGGCGAAGGGGCAGGCGGGGTCGAAGTAGCAGACGACGGGCACGACGGCCGAAGAATCTTCCATGGAAGGCATTTTATCTTCCACGGAAGCTATAATGGAAGCCATGCAGCCAGACGCCATCGCCGCCATGGTCGAGCAGTGGAAACGCGAACGGCCGGACCTCGACACCGCCCCGATGCTCGTCATCGGCCGCCTCTTCCGGCTCACCGACGCGCTCGACCAGCGCCTGCGGCCGCCCTTCGCCGCCGCCGGGCTGGGCAACGGCGACTTCGACGTGCTCGCCGCGCTCCGGCGCGCCGGCGAGCCCTACACGCTGTCGGCGGGCGAGCTCAGCCGCACGGTCCTGGTCACCACCGGCGCGATCACCAAGCGGGTCGACCGGCTGGAGGCGCGCGGCCTGGTCAGCCGGAGCGTGGCCGAGGGCGACTCGCGCGGCCGGCTGATCACGCTCACCGCCGAGGGCGTGGCGCTGACCGGCGAGCTCATGGCCGCCCACCTGGACAACCAGCGCAGGCTCCTGGCCGGGCTCACCCCGGACGAGCGCGACCGGCTCGCCGCCCTCCTCGAACGGCTCGCCGCCACCCTGGACTGATCGCCGGTGGGCGATAGCCGCCTGAAAGGGTGTCGAAATAGTGGTATGTCGGATTATGGCGATAGATGGGTAGTAACGCCATTGGTTGCGCCAATCCGGCGCTCCTGTCCGTACAGGGGGGAAACACCATGGCTGACACGAAGAAGAAACCCAGCGCGAAGTCCGGCAAGGGCAAGAAGCAGGCGATCAAGGCGAATCGCCAGGCCAAGGAGACGAAGAAGGAAGCCACCACGCGCCCCGAAGAGGCGTGACGCGGTGACGTGATCAGGCAGCCGGGGTTCCGGCTGCCTGATCGGCTGTTGGGGAGGGCCTCATGTCCGGATATCTGCGCTTCCCCGCGGTGCTGCGGGACGTCGTGGTGTTCGCCGCCGAGGACGACCTGTGGATGGTGTCGGCCGAGGGCGGCCGGGCGTTCCGGCTGACGGCGGGCGTGGCCGAGGCCGGGTATCCGCGCATCTCGCCGCGCGGCGACCAGGTCGCGTTCGTGGGGCGGGAGGAGGGGCCCGAGGAGGTGTACGTGCTGCCGACCGGCGGCGGGGCGGCGCGGCGGGTGACGTTCCACGGGGCGCGCTGCACGGTGACCGGGTGGGATCCCGAGGGGCGCATCCTGTACGCCAGCGACCAGGGGCAGCCGTTCGAGGGGCGCAAGTGGCTGCACCGGGTGGAGCCGGGCGGGGTGCCGGAGAGGCTGCCGTACGGTCCGGCGAACTCGATCGCCCACGGACCGGGCGGCATGATCGTGCTGGGCCGGAACACGGCCGATCCGGCGCGGTGGAAGCGCTACCGGGGCGGCACGGTGGGCGACCTGTGGATCGACCGCGAGGGCGACGGCGAGTTCCGGCGGCTCATCCGGCTGCCGGGCAACCTGGCCTCGCCCTGCTGGAGCGGCGAGCGGGTGTGCTTCCTGTCCGACCACGAGGGCGTCGGCAACGTCTACTCGTGCACGCCCGGCGGCGACGACCTGCGCAAGCACACCCACCACGACGGCTACTACGCGCGCAACCTGTCGAGCGACGGGCACCGGCTCGTCTACCACGCGGGCGCCGACCTGTACCTGCTGGACCCGGGCGAGGAGCCGCGCCGGCTGCGGGTGTCGCTGGCCAGCACGCGCACGCAGCGCAACCGCCGCTTCGTCGACGCCGCCGACTACCTCGACCACGCCACGCTCAGCCCGGACGGCAGCGCGCTGGCCGTCACCGCGCGCGGCAAGGCGTACGGGATGGCGGGCTGGGAGGGGCCGGTGCGGCAGTACGGGGAGCCGGACGGGGTCCGCTACCGGTTCCTCACCTGGCTGAACGACGGCAGCCGCCTGATCGCCGCCGCCAGCGGTGACGGCGACGAGGAGGAGCTGGTCGTCCTGCACGGCAGCGACCGGACGGGCGGCGGGGGCGCGCGGCCGGTGGCGCGGCTGGGGCGGATCACCGCGCTGGCTCCCGACCCGGCCCATGACCGGGTGGCCGTCACCAACCACCGGCACGAGCTGCACCTGGTGGACCTGGCGGCGGGCCGTACCGTGCTGGTGGAGGCCAACCCGCACGGCGCGCCCGAGGATCCGGCGTGGTCGCACGACGGCGAGTGGCTCGCGTACGCCGGGCCGCTCAACGCGCAGACCACCGCGATCAAGCTGTACCACCCCGGCACGGCCCGCACGGTGACGGCCACCGAGCCGCTGCTGCGCGACTCGCGGCCGAGCTTCGACCCCGAGGGCCGCTACCTGTACTTCATCGGCCAGCGGGTCTTCTCCCCCGCCTACGACCAGCTCCAGTTCGACCTGTGCTTCCCGCTGGGCACCCGCCCGTACGCGGTGGCGCTGCGCGCGGACGCGGCCGACCCGTTCGTGCCGGAGCCGAGGCCGCTGCACGCCAAGGACGACGAGGACGCCGAGCCGGAGCCGGTGCGGGTCGACGAGGACGGGCTGGCGCGGCGCGTCACCGCGTTCCCGCTGCCGGAGGGCCGCTACGAGCGGGTGGCCGGGCTCAAGGGCAAGGCGCTCGTGCTCGCCGGCCCGCTCCAGGGCGACAGCAAGCTGCTGCTGTACGACTTCGCCAAGGGAGAGGCCGAGACGTTCGCCGAGGGGGTGGCGGACTTCGAGCTGGGCCGCGACCACCGCACGCTGCTCTACCGCACGACGGGCGAGCGGCTGCGGGTGGTGAAGGCGGGCGAGCAGCCGGGCGACGACGACACGCCGGGGCGCGAGAGCGGCTGGATCGACCTGTCGCGGATCAGGGTGTCGGTGTGCCCGGAGGCGGAGTGGCGGCAGATGTTCCGCGAGGCGTGGCGGCTGCAGCGCGAGCACTTCTGGACCGAGGACATGGCGGGCGTCGACTGGCCGGCCGTGTACGACCGCTACCGGCCGCTGGTGGAGCGGGTCACGACCCGGGGCGAGTTCTCCGACCTGCTGTGGGAGCTGCACGGCGAGCTGGCCACCAGCCACGCCTACGAGAGCGGCGGCGAGTACCGGCCCGGACCCGACTACAGCCAGGGCAAGCTGGGCGTCGACTGGGAGCACCATGACGGCGTCTACCACATCCGCGCGATCGTCACCGGCGACCCGTGGGACCCGCGCGCGACCTCACCGCTGAACCGGCTCGGCCTGGACGTGCGGCCCGGCGACGCTGTGCTGGCGATCAACGGGGCGCCGATCGGCGCGGCGGCCACCCCGAACGAGCGGCTGGTCAACCAGGCCGGGGAGGAGGTGGAGCTGACGCTGCGGCGCGGCGAGCGGGTGTTCGCGGTGACGGTGCGGGCGATCGCCGACGAGCGGCCGGCCCGCTACCGCGACTGGGTGAACCTCAACCGGGCGCGCTGCCACCAGCGTTCCGGCGGCCGGATCGGCTACCTGCACGTGCCGGACATGGGGCGGGCCGGGTTCGCCGAGTTCCACCGGGGGTTCCTGGCCGAGTACGACCGGCACGCGCTGATCGTGGACGTGCGCTTCAACGGCGGCGGGAACGTGTCGGCGCTGCTGCTGGAGAAGCTGGCCCGGCGCCGCCTGGGCTACGACTACCCGCGCTGGGGCGACCCCGAGCCGTACCCGCCGGAGTCGCCGCGCGGCCCGCTGGTGGCGATCACGAACGAGTGGGCGGGCTCCGACGGCGACATCTTCAGCCACACCTTCAAGCTGCTCGGGCTCGGCCCGCTGGTGGGCAAGCGGACGTGGGGCGGGGTGATCGGCATCTGGCCGCGGCACACGCTGGCCGACGGGACGGTGACGACGCAGCCGGAGTTCTCCTTCGCCTTCGACGACGTGGGCTGGCAGGTGGAGAACTACGGCACCGACCCGGACATCGAGGTGGACATCACCCCGCAGGACTACGCGGCGGGCGTGGACCGGCAGCTGGAGAAGGCGATCGAAGTGGCGCTCGACCTGCTGGAGAAGGGGCCGGTGCACACTCCTGATCCATCGCATAGACCGCGGATGCAACCTTAATACCCCCTATGGCGTCTAAAGATCATAGAAGTGGATAGCGCCACGGGGATGGACGGTGCAGACCACTCGCTCGACACGCTGCCGGTGGTGAGATCCGCTCTCGCCGCCGGCCTCGCGTTTGACCGTATTGTCGGCTGATCGGGGGTTCTACAGGTGCGCGGACTGGCGCGTAAAGGCAAATCGGCGATGGCCCGCCTGTATCGGGGCTACAACCAGCGCAAGGCACGGCATGCGCCACCGCCGTCCACCCGGCGCATCAGGATCCTCCTGCTGCACGCCAACGGGATGGGCGGCACCATCAAGACCGTGTTCAACCTGGCGGGCTACCTGGCCGAACGGCACGAGGTGGAGATCGTCAGCATCCTGCGCGAGGCCGAGGAGCCGTTCTTCCCCATCGACCCGCGGGTGCGTTTAACGTATCTGGACGACCGGCTGAACCCCGGGCCCGACCCGGTGCGCACGCTGCTGTCGAAGCGGCCCAGCAAGCTCATCCCCGAGGAGGAGAGCGCCTACCACCGCTTCAACCTCTGGACCGACCTCAAGCTCGCGCGCTTCATCCGCTCCCTCGACAGCGGCGTGCTGATGGCCACCCGGCCGGGCCTGAACCTGGCCGTCGCCCAGCTCGCGCTGCCCAGCGTGATCACGATCGGCCAGGAGCACGTGGCGCTGCGCACCCAGCCCGAATCGGTGCAGAAGCTCATCAAGTGGCGCTACCGGCGGCTGGACGCGCTCGTCTCGCTGACCAAGGCCGACCAGCGCGACTACCGCGAGGCCCTGCCCAAGGGCCCCAAGCTCGCCCGCATCCCGAACGGCGTGCCGCCGATGGCCGGCGACCTGGCCAAGCTGGACGCCAAGGTGGCGATCGCGATCGGCCGGATGACCCGCATCAAGGGCTTCCACCGGCTCATCACCGCCTGGGAGCAGGTGGCCGAGGCGCATCCCGACTGGCAGCTGCGCATCCTGGGCGCCGGCCCGCAGGAGCCCAAGCTGCGCGAGCAGATCGCCGAGGCGGGGCTGGAGGGCAAGGTCGTGCTGCCCGGCCCCACCGCCGACGTCGGCGCGGAGCTGGAGAAGGCGTCGATCTACGTGATGAGCTCGCGGCACGAGGGCTTCTCGATGACGCTCCTGGAGGCGATGACCAAGGGCCTGGCGATCGTCAGCTTCAACAGCCCGCACGGGCCGAAGGAGATGCTGACCGACGAGGTCGACGCGGTCATGGTCAAGCCGCGCACCAACGCCAACCTGGCCGCCGCCATCAACCGGGTGATCGAGGACGAGCCGCTGCGCCGCCGCCTGGCCGCCGGCGGGCTGGAGACGGTCCGGGCCTACGACATCGACGCGGTCGGGCAGCAGTGGGACGCGCTGCTGGACGACCTGCTGGCGCGCCGCGAACGGGCCGCGCTCAAAGCCCGGAACCGGTGAGCTCCACCGGCTCGGCGTGCCGGTGAGCCGGGGATCACCTCGACCACCCGCAGCGCGCTGTCCTGCCCGGTGCTCCGGCGCAGCGGCTCCGGCAGCGGGGCGGGCGAGGTGACCAGGCCGAGGAAGGCCCGGCGGACGCGCCCGTCCCGGACGAGGGCGGCGATGATGGCGCGGGTGGTCGCGTTGACCGGGACGGCAGGAACCCGTCGGCCGTGAAGACCACCGCCGACCCGCTCCCCCGCCCCGGCCGATGACGACTCCCCCGTCGATACACATCCGTTAGAAAAGCCCCCGTATCAAAAGCGGGGCGGCGTGCTCTAAAGGGCGTGGGCGCGGGCACGGGGGCCCCGCGCCCGGTCGCCCCTGTCACGGATCACCGCCGTGGCAGGGGAAGTGCGCCCTGGTCGGGCCGGGCACGACGGGGATCGTGGCGAGCGTCGTGCCCGGCCACGCCGGGCGCGGGCCTACAGCACGGCGTGGGCCAGGGCCGCTCCGCCGGCGGCGGCCAGGAGACCGGCGGCGACACTGGCCAGCACGTTGGCGGCGGCCTTGCGGCTCGCGCCCTCCTCGGCCAGCCGCACGGTCTCGTACCCGAGCGTGGAGTACGTGGTGAGTGCCCCGCAGAAGCCGGTGGCGGCGAACGCGGTCCAGCCGGGGCCGGCGGGCAGGGCGGTGAGGAAGCCGAGCACGGCGGATCCGGCGACGTTGACGGCGAGCGTCCCCCAGGGGAACGTGCCGCCGTGACGGGACTGGACGGCCCGGTCGGCGAGGTAGCGCAGCGGCGCCCCGACGGCGGCGCCGAGCACGACGAGCAGGACCGTCACGAGGCCGCCCACCGGGTCAGGCGCATCCCGGCCCACACCGCCGCGAGGGCGGCGGCCAGGGTGCCCGCCAGGTAGAGGACGCCGACCAGCGGGGCGCCGTCGGCGACGACCCGGCGCGCCTCCACGACGTAGGTGGAGAACGTGGTGAAGCCGCCGAGCACCCCGACGCCGAGGAACGGCCGGACCAGCCGGTGCGCGCGGCGTACCTCGGTGATGGTCACCATGAGGACGCCGATCAGCGCGCAGCCCGAGACGTTCACCAGGAACGTCGCCCACGGGAAGGCGCCGGGCGCGGCGGGGAGCAGGGCCTGCGCGCCGTGGCGGGCGAGGGCGCCGAGCGCGCCTCCGGCGGCGATGGCGGCGAGCACCGCCCAGCCCACCTCGGCGCGCTGGCCGGGCACCCGCAGGTCCACATCCGGATCAATCGGCCGTTCGGCCACACATTCCTCCCTGAACGGTCACCGTGTCAGATCAGCCGGGCCCGGGAACCTCTCTAGAGAAGCCGATCACCACGGAGGCGTGCTTGAGCACGAAGGACGCCGTCGCCATCCTCGCAGGGGCCATTCTCGTCGCCGCCGCCGTCAACGGCGCCGGGTCGGCCCCGCCGGCGACCGCCACGAGCCCGCTGGGCAACGTCAGCGGCACCCGGCCCGGCCTGGCGCCGATCACCTCCGCCGAGGACAGGGCGGCCGCCCGGCGCGTGATCGAGCGGGTCCGCGTCGCGGCGCGCGGCTCCAGCTCCGGCTACCGCCGCACCCGTTACGGCGGCAACTGGGCCGACACCGCCTCCGGTGTCCCCTACGCGCGCAACGGCTGCCGCACCCGCGACGACCTGCTGGCCCGCGACGGCCACAATATCCGCTACCGCGCGGGCTCCGACTGCGAGGTCGTCGCCATGGACCTCGTCGACCCCTACACCGGCCAGCGCATCGACTGGAGCAAGCGCGACGCCGACGAGGTGCAGGTGGACCATGTGGTCCCGCTCGCCTACGGCTGGCGGATGGGCGCGCGGCGCTGGCCGATGGGCAAGCGGGTGGCCTTCGCCCAGGACCCGCTCAACCTGCTGCCGGTCAAGGGCAGCGCGAACGAGGCCAAGGACGCCTCCGGCCCGGCGAGCTGGCTGCCGCCCCGGCGGCAGGTGCGCTGCGCGTACGTGACACGGTTCGCGCAGGTGGCCGTCAAGTACGACCTGCCGGTGACGCGGGCCGACAAGACGGCGATGCTACGGCAGTGTCGTTGACGCCGGGTCCAGCCAGTCGAAGCCGCGTGTGAACGTGCGCTCGGCCAGCGCCCGCTGGCCGGCGGCGTTCGGGTGGAAGTAGTCCCACTTGCTCAGGTGGCCGATCGTGAACGGGTAGGAGAAGACCGCGCCGCCGTCGGTCCGGCACGAGGGTCCCATCAGCGCGCACGCCCGCGCGGCCTCGCGGTTGTAGGCGATGACGCGCTCGCGCACGCGGGCCCGCCGGTCGGCGTCGGCCTTCTTGGCGGAGGCGGGGCGGGCCAGCATCGTCTGGCAGATCCGCCCGACGGTCCAGAACGTGCGCGCCAGCGGGTTGTCCTTGCCGACCTGCCAGAGCCTGCGCAGGTCGGGGATGCTCGCGAGGAACACCCGCGCCTGCGGCACGCCGGCTCGCAGCGCGGCCAGGGCGGCGTCGATGCGGCTTCGGTAGACGGAGACGGAGGTCATCTCCCGCTCGGTGCGCTTGCAGGCGTCCTGGGCGCCGATGAGCACGGTGACGTAGTCGGCCTTGGCCTCGATCGCCTGGCGCACCTGGCCCATCAGGTCGGCGCTGGTCGAGCCGGGCACGGCGAAGTTGCGGTTGTGCCCCTTGAGACCGGGGCCGAGGCGCAGCAGCCGGGTGTAGTGGCTGTCGACGGCGGCGTGGTCGCCGGCCGACCAGGACCGGGAGGCGCAGGAGACGTACCAGCCGCAGCTGTTGAAGCCCGACGAGATGGAGTCGCCGAGCGCCGCCATCACGTGGGGCGCCGGCTCCGCCGCGGCGGCGGCGTGCACGGGGCCGGAGGCGGCCAGGACGGCGAGGGCGGCCACGGCGGGCCCCAGGCGACCGATCATGCGGCCAAGGTAGAGAGCAGGTCACGGGCCCGTCCCGGCGTCGGGGTGAGGACTGCCGTGTCGGGACCGAGTTCATATCGCGGCTTGACGTGCGACGCCGGCTCTGGGTGCCCCTCTTTGCGGGTTGTGGCCGTAACGACGCATTCACGGGGGTCCGAGTCGAACGTGTTCAGTTCCCGCATAGAGTGTGTCGAGTGAGTGTCGCGCTCGGAACAACCCGCCCGCTACCGGTTCGCACCACCCCTGTCCGCGACCCCGGTAACCTGCTGGCGTCCCTCCCCAGGACCGCCCCGTACGCCTGGGTGAGGCACGGCGAAGGGCTCGTCGGCTGGGGCGAGGCCGCCCGTGCCGAGGTGCCGCCCGGCCCCGGCCGGTTCACCTGGGCGCGCCGCTGGCTGTCGGCCGTCTTCGCCGGCGCCACCGTCGACGACGCGGTGCGGACGCCGGGCAGCGGCCCGGTGGCCTTCGGCACCTTCACCTTCGACGAGGACGCGCCGGGCTCCACGCTGGTCGTGCCGCAGGCGGTCCTGGCCCGCAAGGGCGGGCAGGCGTGGCTGACGACGATCGGCGAGGACCCGCCGCTGGAGACGTTCACGCCGCTGGCCGACCCGGGCCGCATCAGCTACGGCGACGGCAGCCTGACCGCCCCCGAATGGGAGCACGTGGTGGCGCGGGCGGCGCAGCGCATCCGCGACGGCGAGCTGGAGAAGGTGGTGCTGGCCCGCGACCTGCTGGCGACCGCCGAGCACCCGATCGACGTGCGGCTGCTGCTGATCCGGCTGGCCCGCCGCTACCCGGAGTGCTACACGTTCTCGGTCGCGGGGCTGGTCGGGGCGACGCCGGAGCTGCTGATCCGGCGCACCGGGCAGGAGATCGAGTCGCTGGTGCTGGCAGGCACGACGCCGCGCGGCACCGGCCCGGCCGACGACCTGGCGCGCGGCAGGGCGCTGCTGGCCTCGGCCAAGGACCGGCACGAGCACGAGTGCGCGATCGCCTCCGTCCGCCAGACGCTGGCGCCGCTGTGCTCGTCGCTGCGCACGCCCGACGAGCCGGAGCTGATGGTGCTGCCGAACGTGCAGCACCTGGCCAGCCACGTGAGCGGGCGGCTGGCCGACGGGGCGTCGGTGCTCGACGTGGTCGCCGCGATGCATCCGACGGCGGCGGTCGGCGGCACCCCGACGCGCACCGCTATCCGGGTGATCCGCGAGCTCGAGGGCATGGACCGGGCCGGTTACGCGGGCCCGGTGGGCTGGATCGACGCCCACGGCGACGGCGAGTGGGGCATCGCGCTGCGCTCGGGCATTGTGGAGGGCCGCCAGGCCAGGCTGTTCGCGGGCGGCGGCATCATGGGCGACTCCGACCCGACGGCCGAGCTGGCCGAGGCTCAGGCCAAGTTCCGCGTCATGCAGTACGCGCTGGAGGGCTAGCGGCTCCGTCCTGTCAGCCGCTCTGCCCTGTGCGGTCCGGCACGTGGATGGCCGTGCCGGGGGTGACCCGGGCGCGGCCGGCCGTCAGCGTGGCCACCCAGTCGGTGAAGCCCGCCACCTCGTCCTCCCCGACGGCCACGGCGAACTCGACGCGGGAGCCGTAGGAGACGTCGCGGACCGGGTGGCGTGAGGCGCGCAGGTCGTTCTCGACGCGCCCGGCCTGGTCGTGCGCGACCGACACGCTCATCAGCCGGGCCGGCACCATGCGCGCCACCGCGTGCTCGGCCTCGGCGTGGTCGAGCGTCTCGGTCACGGCGGAGCCGTAGGCGCGCACGAGGCCGCCCGCGCCGAGCAGGATGCCGCCGAAGTAGCGGGTCACGACGGCGACCACGTGGTCGAAGCCGCGCCCGGTCAGGGCCTGCACCATCGGCGTGCCCGCGGTGCCGCCGGGCTCGCCGTCGTCGTCGCCCTTCTGCGCGCCGCCGACCGCGTAGGCGGTGCAGTTGTGGGTGGCCGAGGCGTGCAGGGCGCGCCGTTCGGCGATGAACGCGGCAGCTTCCTCGACCGTCGCGACCGGCGCCATCGCGCAGACGAACCGCGAGCGGCGCGCTTCGGTCTCGTGCTCGACGCGGGTCTTCAGGGTGAGGTACGGCACCGGACAAATCTAGCGAGCGGCTTGCGCGCCGCGAACCGTATGCTGTACGGTACAGCGTACCGAACAATTGAGGAGAACGCTTGAACGACGTCCGGCCCTTCCGCCTCGACACCGCCCAGGCCGAGCTCGACGACCTGCGCGCGCGGCTCGACCGGGTGCGCTGGCCCGACGAGGTCCCCGGTGCCGGCTGGCGCCTGGGCGCGCCGCTCGCCCACGTCAAGGAACTCGCCGCCCGCTGGCGCGACGGCTACGACTGGCGGGCCGCCGAGACCGAGATCAACCGGCACGACCAGTACGTCACCGAGATCGACGGCCAGCGGATCCACTTCCTGCACGTGCGCTCGGCCGACCCCGGCGCCACGCCGCTGCTGATCACCCACGGCTGGCCCAGCTCGCCGGTGGAGTACCTCGACGTCATCGAGCCGCTCAGCCGCGACTTCCACCTGGTGATCCCGTCCCTGCCCGGCTACGGGCTGTCGGGCCCCACGACCGAGATGGACTGGGGCTCCACCCGCATCGCCGGGGCGTGGCTGGAGCTGATGACCCGGCTCGGCTACGACCGGTTCGGCGTCCAGGGCGGCGACTGGGGCACCTGGATCTCCCGCGAGGTCGGCGTGCTGGCCCCCGAGCGGGTGATCGGCATGCACGGCAACGGGATCATCTGCTTCCCGATCGGCGCCCCGGGCGAGCTCGACGGGCTCACCGAGGTCGAGCGGGAGCGGCTGGCCTTCCGTGAGAGCTACCTGACCGAGCAGTACGGTTACAAGCTCATCCAGTCGGCCCGCCCGCAGACGTTCGCCTACGGCATGGCCGACTCCCCCGTGGCGCTGCTGTCGTGGTTCGCGAGCGTCTACCACGAGTGGAGCGACGGCGGCATCGACCCCGACCGGTTGCTCACGACCACGACGATCTACTGGCTGACCAACACGGCCGGATCGGCGGCGCGCTCGTTCGTCGAGACGCCCGACACCGAGCAGGACACCAGCGTGGAGTGGGAGCTCAAGCCCGCCACCGTGCCCACCTCGATCTCGGTGTTCCCCAAGGACGTGCTGCGGCCGATCCGCCGCTTCGCCGAGCGTGACAACAACATCGTCGGCTGGGTGGAGCACGAGCGCGGCGGCACGTTCGCCGCCCTGGAGCGGCCGGAGGAGTTCACCGCCGACGTGCGGGCGTTCTTCCAGTCGCTGCGCTGAGCACTGCTCACTCGCCTGGCCTGTGCACCCCGCACAGGCCGGGCGGCGGGGGTCGGCATACGGTCGGTCCATGAGCTATCGCGTCGCCATGGACATCGGCGGCACCTTCACCGACGTCGTCTGCTACGACGAGCGGACCGGGGCCGTCACCGCGTCGAAGGCGCCCACCACGCCGGGCGACCTGGCCGAGGGCGTCTTCGCCGCGCTGGGCCGGGTCGTGGACGACCCGTCGGCCATCTCGTTCTTCGTGCACGGCACCACCCAGGGCCTAAATGCGCTGCTGGAGCGCAAGGGCGCCCGGGTGCTGCTGCTGGCGAGCGAGGGCGGCGGCGACGTCTACCGGATCGCCCGGGGCAACCGCGACCGCATGTTCGACCTGCGCTACCGCAAGCCCACCCCGCTGGTGCCGCCCGGCGACGTCATGGAGGCGGGCGGGCGGCTCGACTGGCGCGGCGCGGAGCTCGTACCCCTGGACGAGGAGGCGGTGCGGCGGGCCGGGCGGCGGGCCCGCGAGGAGGGCTTCGACGCGGTGGCCGTGTGCCTGCTGTTCTCCTACGCCGATCCGGCGCACGAGATCAGGGCGGGCGAGATCCTGGCCGAGGAGCTCGGCGAGGACGTGCTCGTGGTGCTCTCGCACGAGGTCGCGCGCGAGTGGCGCGAGTACGAGCGGACCTCCTCGGCCGTGCTGGAGGCCTACACCGGGCCGGTGGTGCGCCGCTACCTGGCCGACATCGAGCGGCGCTTCGCCGGGCGCGGCCTGACCGTGCCGGTGCACGTCATGCAGTCGTCCGGCGGGCTGGTCAACGCCTCCTACGCGATGCGCCGGCCGCTGCAGACGCTGCTGTCGGGGCCGGTCGGCGGCACGATGGGCGGCGTGGCGGCGGCCCGGCTGCTGGGCGGACGGCGCAACGTCATCTGCGTGGACATGGGCGGCACCTCGTTCGACGTGTCGCTGGTCGTGGACGGCCGGCCCGACGTCAGCTCCGAGGCGCGCATCGAGGGCTTCCCGGTGCTCATGCCGATCGTCAACCTGCACACCATCGGCGCGGGCGGCGGCTCGCTGGCCTACGCCGAGGCCGGGGCGCTGCGGGTCGGCCCCGAGTCGGCCGGTGCGGTGCCCGGACCCGCCTGCTACGGCCGGGGCGGCACCCGGGCGACCGTCACCGACGCGAACGTGGCGCTGGGCCGGGTGGATCCGGCCTGGTTCGCCGGGGGGCTCATGACGCTGGACGCCGAGGCCGCCGGGGCGGCGGTCGCGGAGCTGGCCGGCGAGCTGGACCTGGACCCGCTGCGGCTGGCCGAGGGCATCTGCGACGTGGCCAACGCCAAGATGGCGCAGGCGATCCGGACGCTCACGGTGGAGCACGGGGTGGAGCCGCGCGAGTTCTCGCTGGTCGCCTTCGGCGGGGCGGGGGCCATGCACGCGGTGTTCATCGCCCGCGAGCTGGGCATCGGCGAGGTCGTCATCCCGCGCTTCCCCGGCGCGTTCTCGGCGTGGGGGATGCTGGAGGCGGACGTGCGGCGGGACCTGACGCGGCCGTACTTCCGGCCGCAGGACACGCTCGACGGCCCCGACATGTCCCAGAATTTCGCCTCATTGGAGGCGGAGGCGTTGGACGCGCTCACCGCCCAGGGCGTCCCCGCCGACCGCCGCCGCGTCGAGCACGCCGTCGACATGCGCTACGAGGGCCAGGACTACACGCTCACCATCCCGCTGCTCGACGCCGCCGAACCCGCCCGCCCCGGCTTCCTCGCCGCGATCGCGGCCCGCTACGCCGAGGCGCACACCAGCCGCTACGGGCACGCCACCCCGGAGGCGCCCGTCGAGTTCGTCATGCTGCGCAGCACCGGCTTCGGCTCCTTCCCCCGCACCGACGCCGCCGCCGCGGAACCCCCCGCCCCGGCCGAGCCCGCCGTCCGGGACGTGATCTTCGACGGCGAGGTGCACGCCACCCCGGTGCTGCGCCGCGCCGGACTGTCCGGCTCCTTCGCCGGGCCCGCGATCGTGGTCGAGGAGACCGCCACCACGGTCGTCCCGCCCGGCTGCCTGGCGAGCGTCGACGACAACGGATTCCTCATCGTGAAGGTGGAGGCCCACCAGTGATCGACCCCATCACCACGGAGATCATCCGCTGCGCCCTGCTGCAGGCCGCGGAGGACATGAACACCACCCTCATCCGCAGCTCCTACACCCCCGTCATCTACGAGGCCAAGGACTGCGCCGTCGCCCTGCTCGACCGCGACCACCACGTGCTCGGCCAGTCGTCCGGCCTGCCGATCTTCCTGGGCAACCTGGAGGTGTGCACCCGCGAGACCGAGCGCCGGTACGGCCGCGACGTGTGGCGCGAGGGCGACGTGTGGGTGCTCAACGACTCCTACATCGGCGGCACCCACCTCAACGACGTCACCGTCTACGGCCCGATCTTCGCCGACGGGGAGCTGGCCGGGTTCGCCGCCTCCCGCGCCCACTGGCTCGACGTCGGCTCCAAGGACCCCGGCGGGTCGATGGACTCCACCTCCATCTTCCAGGAGGGGCTGCGGCTCGGCCCGGTCAAGGTGTACGAGGGCGGGCAGCCCTGCCGCGACCTGCACGAGGTCATCGGCCGCAACGTACGCTTCCCGCACGCCACGCTCGGCGACCTGCGCGCCCAGGTGAGCTGCGCGATGACCGGGCAGCGGCGGCTGCGCGAGATCGTCACCCGGTGGGGCCTCGACACCGTCATGGCCGCCCGCGACGAGATCTTCGCCCAGACCGAGCGGCTGGAGCGCGCCGCCATCGCCGCCATCCCCGACGGCCGCTACGAGGCGTCCGGGTTCCTCGACAACGACGGCATCGACCTCGGCACGCCGCTGCCCGTGACCGTCCGGGTGACGGTGTCCGGCGAGTCGATCGCCGTGGACCTCACCGACTGCGCCGACCAGGCCACCGGCCCGGTCAACTGCGGCGCCGCCCAGGCCGTCGCCGCCGTCCGCGTCGGCTACAAGCTGCTCGTCTCCGGCGACGTGCCGCTCAACGGCGGCTCCTTCCGGCCGCTCACCGTCGAGACCCGGCCCGGCTCGATGCTGGCCGCCGAGTCGCCCGCCGCCTGCCAGTACTACTACTCCCACCTCGGGCTGCTCATCGACCTGGTCGTCAAGGCGCTCGCCCCGGTGCTGCCGGACAAGGCCGCCGCCGCCTCCTACGGCGACTCCATGATCGTCCAGTTCACCGGGACCGACCCGCGCACCGGCAAGCTGTACGTCTCCCAGGAGGCCACCGTCGGCGGCTGGGGCGCCTGGGAGGGCGGCGACGGCGAGACCGCGCTGATCAACAACGTCAACGGGTCGCTGCGCGACATGCCGATCGAGGTCCTGGAGACGCTCTTCCCCGTCCGCGTCACCCGGTACGAGATCCGTCCCGGCACCGGCGGCGCCGGGCGCTGGCGGGGCGGCGACGGCGTGGTCCGCGAGTACGAGTTCTGCGGCGACACCTCCCTCTCGCTGTGGTTCGAGCGTTCCGTGACGCCCGCGTGGGGGCTGGCGGGCGGCGAGGACGGCGCTCCCCCGCGCGTCACGCTCAACCCGGGCACCCCAGGCGAGCGCGCCATGCTCAAGGCCAACGCCGTCCCCGTCAGGGCCGGTGACGTGCTGCGCTGCGAGTCCGGCGGCGGAGGCGGCTACGGCCCCGCCCAGGGCTGACCAGCCCGCCCGGGCCGCGGCCCGTACCGGCCGGTTCCCCTCGGCGGCGCGGCCCGCGGCGGTGAATGCGGTGGTGAATACGGCGGTGAATACAGTGGCGTCATGACCCGCGAAACCCCCGCCGCGAAGCGGCGCCGCCGCGAGCAGCTCAGCGACTTCCTGCGCGCCCGCCGGGCCCGGCTCACGCCCGGCGACGTCGGGATGGCGAGCGCGGGCCGGCGGCGCACGCCGGGCCTGCGGCGCGAGGAGGTCGCCGTGCTCGCCGGGGTCGGCGTGTCCTGGTACACCTGGCTGGAGCAGGGCCGCGACA
This sequence comes from Nonomuraea sp. NPDC023979, assembly GCF_040639085.1. NCBI lineage: Bacteria > Bacillati > Actinomycetota > Actinomycetes > Streptosporangiales > Streptosporangiaceae > Nonomuraea > Nonomuraea sp. NPDC023979. The sequence continues at coordinate 5,670 of NZ_JBEZZG010000051.1, read as the reverse complement.
TCAACGTCTCCACCGAGGTGCTCGACGCGATCGCCCGCGCGCTGCGGCTGAGCGACCCCGAGCGCGTCCACCTCTACCTGCTGGCCGGGCTCAACCCGCCACGGCCCGGCGGCGGGCGCGACACCGAGGTCTCACCGGAGCTGCGGCACCTGCTCGACGCGTGGATGCCGCGCCCGGCGATCCTGCGCGATCGCTACTGGAACCTGCTCGCGATCAACGACGCGACCCGTACGGTGTTCGGCTACGACGACGTCGACCACAACTGCCTGGTCTCGTTCTTCACCAACGCCCGCTACCGGGGCATGCACGTGCAGTGGGAGTCGGCCGCCCCGGCCGTCGTGGCCGCCTTCCGCGCCACCACGGCCCACTTCACCGACGACCCCGAGTTCGACCGGGTGGTCGGCGAGCTGAGCGCGGCCAGCCCCGAGTTCGCCGAGCTGTGGGCGCGCCACGAGGTCGGCTCCCCGCCCCAGACGGTCAAGGCGGTGCGCCACCCCGAGGCCGGCGACCTGTTCTTCGACACCACCACCCTGGCCGTCACCGACCGGCCGCACTGGTATCTGGAGCTGTACAACCCGCGCGCCGGCACCGGGACCGCCGGCCGGGTCGAACGGCTGCTGGGCGACCGGCTCGCCGCCCACGCCTGACCGTCCCGCCGCAGGGTGGTGGTGTCACTCCCCGGACAGCCGCGCACTGTCTGCCCGCCCCGCCGGTCGGCACGCTGGGTCCCATGACACAGCAGACCTCCAGGTTCACCGGCAAGATCGCGCTCATCACCGGCGGCGGCAGCGGCATGGGACTCGCCACCGCGCGCAGGCTGCTCGACGAGGGCGCCGACGTGGTCATCACCGGCCGCGACCAGGCCCGGCTCGACGCCGCCGCCCGGCAGCTCGGCGGCGGCGACCGCGTCCTGGCGCTGCGCGGCGACGCCGCGAGCCCCGCCGACCTCGACACGATCGCCGACGCCGTACGGGACCGGCACGGGCGGCTGGACGTGCTCTTCGCCAACGCCGGCATCGCCGCGTTCCAGCCGCCCGGCGACGTCACCGAGGCCGCCTTCGACCACATCTTCGGCATCAACGTCAAAGGCGTGTTCTTCACCGTCCAGAAGAGCCTCCCGCTGCTCACCGACGGGGCCGCGATCGTCGTCAACGCGTCGTGGACGCTGCACCGCGGCCTGGCCGGCGGCTCCCTCTACGCCGCGACCAAGGCCGCGGCGCACAACCTGGCCCGCACGCTCGCGGCCGACCTGGCGCCGCGCGGCATCCGGGTCAACTCCGTGAGCCCCGGCTACATCGAGACCCCGATGTTCCACGGCAACGTCACCGCCGAGACGCGGGCCGCGGTGGTCGCCGCGGTGCCCGCGGGGCGGATCGGCACCGCCGAGGACGTGGCGGCCGCCGTCGCCTTCCTGGCCTCCGACGAGGCGTCCTACGTCAACGGGCAGGACCTCGTCATCGACGGCGGCCTCGTCGCCACGGCCTCCGGGCTGTAGCGCGGGCCCCAGGATCGGCCCGGGGGTCAGGCCCGGCCGCGGAACACCTCGACGAGGCTGGCGTAGCTGGTGCCGGCGTGGCCGCCCTCGATCGCGCGCTCGGTCAGGGCCTGGATGCGGGCGGGCCACTCGGTGTCCACGCCCGCCGCCGCGCTCTCCCGGACCAGGTACTTCATCGTGGCCAGATGGGTCTCCAGCGTGGCGTCCTCCGCCGGGTAGGCGCCCCGGTCGATCTGGGCGGCGTACGCGGTGATGAACCCCGTCACGCTGCCCACCCACTGCGTGGCGAACGGCGCGAACGCCGACGCCTCGACCTTGGCCTCACCCAGCAGCGCGGCGCCGTGCAGGAACGCGTTCAGCGTGCCCCACATGACGCCGAGCAGCGCCACGTCGTACAGCGACGCCAGCCCCGGGTCGGTGCCGAAGAACGTCGCGGTGCCGAGCCGCCCCAGGCTGTCACGATGCCGGTCGAACGCCTCCTGCGAGCCGCTGAACAGCAGGAACGCCTCCGGGCTGCCGATCACCTCGGGGACCGCCATGATCGCGCCGTCCACGTAGGAGGCCGTCAGCGCCGCCAGCTCGCGGGCCTCGCCGGACGTGCCGGACGTCAGGTTGACCAGCGTCCGGCCGGCCAGCTCGGCCCGGTGCGCGCCGAGCGTGTCGCGCACCGCGTCCGCGTCGGTGAGGCAGACGACCACCAGGGAGCTCGCCCGCACGGCGTCCGCCACGGAGGGCGCGAGCACGGCCCCGCGCTCGACCAGGCCGGCGGCCTTGCCGGGCGTGCGGTTCCACACGGTGGTCGGGTGGCCCGCCGCGAGGAAGGCGGCGGCCAGGGCCTGGCCCATGAGGCCGAGGCCGATGACAGTAACGGATTCATCAGGTGTGTTCGTCATGGCTCCACTGTGCGGGAGGGGGGTTCCGGACGGTCTCCGGAAAGGTTGTGGGTAACGTTGCGGCGTGCGTTTCGGAGTGCTGGGCCCCCTGGAGGTGCGGACGTCGGGCGGGGAGCCCGTCCACGTCCCCGAGGCGAGGATCCGCACCCTGCTGGCCGCGCTCCTGGTCCACCGGGGCCACGCCGTCTCCGTGGACCGGCTCGCCGACGTCCTGTGGGGCGACGCGCCCCCTGCCGGCGCCGTGCGCACGCTGCGGTCCAAGGTGTCGCTGCTGCGGCGCGTCCTGGAGGACGCCGAGCCCGGCGGGCACGACCTGATCGAGTCCCGGCCGTCGGCGTACCTGCTGCGGGCCGACGGCGACGCCGTCGACGCCGGGCGCTTCGAGACGCTGCTGCGCCGCGCGTACGGGATCACCGGCGACCCGCGCGCGAAGGCGCGGCTGCTGGGTGAGGCCGTCGGCCTGTGGCGGGGCACGGCCGCGTTCGCCGAGCACGCCGACGAGGAGTTCGCCCGCGCCGAGGCCCGGCGGCTGGAGGAGCAGCGGCTGGCCGCGATGGAGGAGCTCGCCGTCGCCCGGCTCGACCTCGGCGAGCACGCCGCGGTCGCGGCCGAGCTGGGCGGGCTCGTCGCCGCCCACCCGCTGCGCGAGCGGCTCCGGCACGCGCACGTCCGCGCCCTGTACCTCGCGGGCCGCCAGGACGAGGCCCTGGCCGGCCTCGCCGAGCTGCGCGAACGCCTGCGCGACGACCTCGGCCTCGACCCCGGCCCCGACCTGGCCCGCCTCCACGAGGCGATCCTCCGCCAGGACCCCGCCCTCACCCCCGCCCCCGACCCCGACGCTGCCGGCTTCGCCGACGGGACGGGGGCGCGGGCCCGGGGGAACCTGCCCGCGCCGCTGACCGGGCTGATCGGCCGGGAGGAGGAGGTGCGCCGCATCGGCGCGCTGCTCGCCGACGAGCGGCTGATCACGCTGACCGGCGCGGGCGGCGTCGGCAAGACGCGGCTGGCGCTGGAGGCGGCCGGGCAGGTCGCCGCCCGCCACCCCGACGGGGCCTGGCTGGTGGAGCTCGCCCCCGCGCGCACCGCCACCGAGGTGCACGAGGCCGTGGCGGCGGTGCTCGGCCTGCGCGACGACGTCCGCGCCCCCGCCCGCTCCCGGCCCGGCCGCCTCGCCGACGCCCTCGCCGGCCGCGACCTCCTGCTCGTCCTGGACAACTGCGAACACGTCGTCGAGCCCGTCGCCGAGCTGACCACGCGCCTGCTGCGCGCCGCCCCCGCCCTGCGCGTCCTGGCCACCAGCCAGGAGCCGCTCGCCGTCGCGGGTGAGCGCCTGTGGCCCGTCGCCCCGCTGTCCCTGCCCGATCCGTACGACGAGCGCCCCGAACGCTCGGACGCGGTGCGGCTCTTCGTCGCCCGCGCCACCGCCGCCGACCCGGGCTTCCGCCTGGGACCGGGCGACGCGGAGGCGGTGGCCACGATCTGCCGCCGCCTCGACGGCATCCCGCTCGCTCTGGAGATGGCCGCCGCGCGGGTGCGCGCCATGCCCGTCACCGATCTCGCCGCCCGCCTCGACGACCGCTTCCGCCTGCTGACCGCGACCCTGCGCGGCGCCCCGGCACGGCAGCGCACGCTGCGCGCGGCCATCGACTGGAGCTGGGGCCTGCTCAGCGAGCCGGAGCGGATCGTGCTGCGCCGCCTGGCCGTCTGCGCCGACGGCTGCACCCTGGAGGCGGCCGAGGCCGTCTGCGCGGGCGGGCCGGTGGGCCGTGACGACGTGTTCGGCCTGCTCGCCCGGCTGGTCGACCGGTCCCTCGTGCATCAGCGCGAGGGCCGCTACCGGCTGCTGGAGTCGGTCGCCGCCTACTGCGCGGAGCGCCTGGCCGGAGCCGGTGACGACGACCGGGCCACGCGCGACCGCCACCTCGCCCACTACACCGCCTTCGCCGAGCACGCCGACGCCCGGCTGCGCGGCCCCGAGCAGCGCCTGTGGCTGCGGCGGCTGGAGGGCGAGACGGCCAACACCCGCGCCGCCCTCGCCCACGCCGCCCGGACGAACCCCAGCACCAGCCCCGGCACCGGCACCGGCACCGGCACCAGCCTCGGCACCGGGACTGGCGTCAGGACCGGTGGCGGTGCCGCGTTGCGGCTGGTCGGCGCGCTGGCCTGGTTCTGGTTCCTGCGGGGCCGGTTCGCCGAGGCGCGGCGCTCGTTCGACCTGGCGCTGTCGACCGGCGGCGGCCCGGAGCTGAAGGCGGCCGCCCGCGCCTGGCGGGCGGGCATGTCCCTGTTCCTCCTGGACGCCGACGACCCGGGCGAGACCGGCGAGGCGGGCAGCCGGGCCGCGCTCAAGCTGTACGACACGGTCGCCGACCCGGCCGGGCAGGCTCGGGCGCGCTGGTTCGTGGCGCTGGCCAGGGCCGGGTTCGGCGACCCCGGCGTGCCGCTCCGCCTGGCCGGGCTGGCCCACGACGCCTTCGACGCCCTGGGCGACCAGTGGGGGGCCGCCGCCGCCCTGTCGGTCCGCGCCGAGGTCCATCTCTACCAGGGCAGGGCCGTCGAGGCGGACGCGGACGCCCGCCGGGCGCGGGCGCTCTTCCGCGACGTCGGCGACGGCTGGGGCCTGCTCCAGACCGCCTACGTCCTGGGCGACCTGGCCGAGATGTCCGGCGACTACGGCGAGGCAGGGCGCCTGCGCGAGGAGGGGCACCGGCTCGCCCGCGACCTGGAGCTGTGGAGCGACGCCTCCAAGATGCTGTCCAGGCTGGGCCGCACCGCCATCCTCACCGGCGACCTCGACCACGCCCGCGACCTGCACGAACGCGCCCGCCGGCTGGCCGCGGCCCACGCCTACCGGCGCGGCGAGGAGTTCGCCGAGGTCGGCCTCGGGATCGTGGCCCGCCGCCAGGGCCGCTTCGACGACGCCGAGGCCCACCTGCGCGCCTGGCTCGACTGGTGCCGCCGCTGGGAGGGCGACCACGGGACGGCGTTCATCCTGGCGGAGCTCGGCTTCATCGCCGAACAGCGCGGCGACGCCGCCGCCGCGCTGGCGCTCCACCGGGAGGGGCTCGGCCACGCCCGCCGCACCGGCGACCCGCGCGCGCTCGCCCTCGCCTGCGAAGGGCTGGCCGGCGCCGCGGCCCTCGCCGGTGACCACACCCGGGCGGCCCGGCTGCTCGGCGCCGCCGCCGCGGCCCGCGACGCGGTCCCCGCCCCCCAGCCCCCCGCCGAGCGCGCCGGCGGCGACCGCCTCACGCGGGCCGGCAGGGGGGCACCCACCCCCCA
>NZ_JBEZZG010000050.1:0-53820 GCF_040639085.1 Nonomuraea sp. NPDC023979 | reverse complement strand
CGCCCGAGGCGGCCCGGGTGCGGGCCGCGCTCGAGCTGAACGCGGGCTCGGCCGCCGAAGCCGTCCGGGTGCTGCTCGGCGCGGACTTCGGCGAGCCCGCCATCGCCGTCGAGGCCGTGCACGCGGCCCTGTCCGCGGGTGACCCCGGCCTGGCCGCGCGCGTGTGCGAACGGGCGCTCGCCGCCCCTCCCGGCCCCCACGGCACGCTGACCGGCGTCGCCCTGCTCCTCACCGGCCAGGCCACGACGCCCCGCTGGGAGGACGCGGCCCGGGACGCGGGGGCGCTGTTCAGCGAGCGCTTCCTGGCCGCCCGCGCCGCGTACGCCGTCGACGACCATCGCCTGGCGGGCGAGCTCGCCGCGCTCCTGCTGGACCGCTGCCGCTCCCACGGGCTGCTCGGCTGGCAGGCGACGTGCCTGCACCTGCTCGCGGAGAGCCGGCTCGCGCTCGGCGCCCTGGACCTGGCCGGGCAGTCGGCGGCGGAGGGACTGCGCCACGCCGAGTACGCGGGGCTGGACCACCGGGCCTGCCACCTGCGCGCCACCCTCGCCACCGTCGCCGCCCTGGAAGGCGACGAGACCCGCTGCCGCGAGCTGGCCGGGGACGCCCTCGCGCACGCCACCGCCCACGACATCGGCTCCGCCGCCGCCCACGCCCGTCACGCGCTGGCCCTCCTGCACCTCGGCGCCGGCGACCCCGCCCCGGCGCTCGCCCACCTGGACCGCGTCCCGCCGGGGCCGCCGATGCTGACCGCCTTCCTGCTGCCCGGCCTGGTCGAGGCCGCCGCCCGCACCGGCACGCCCCGCCCCGACGCCGCGGCCGGCTACGAGCGGTGGGCGCGGCGGACCGGCAGCCCGGCCGCGCTCGCCCTCGCCGCCCGCTGCCGGGCCCTCACCAGCACCGGCGAGCAGGCCGAGGACCACTTCGGCGCGGCGCTCGGCCACCACGAGCCGGGCCTGGAACGCTCGCGCACGCACCTGCTGTACGGCGAGTGGCTGCGCCGGCGCCGCCGACGCACCGACGCCCGCCGCCACCTGCGCGCCGCGCTGGAGGGCTTCGACCGGGCCGGCGCCGCGCCGTGGGCCGCCCGCGCCCGCGCGGAGCTCCGGGGCACCGGCGAGGTGATCGACGAGACCGCCGCCACCGGCAGCCCGCTCGGCCGCCTCACCCCGCAGGAGCGGGAGGTCGTCCGGCTCGCCGCCGCCGGGGTGAGCAACCGGGAGATCGCGGCGCAGCTCTTCCTCAGCCCCCGCACGGTCGGCCACCACCTCTACCGAGCCTTCCCCAAGCTGGGCGTCACCTCACGCAGGCAGCTCGCCGACGCCCTCGGCCGCTGACCGCCTTGCCCCGGTCAGCCGGCCGGGGCCGTACGGGAGGTGAGGTCGCGCCGCACGCCGTCGCGGTAGCCCGGCAGGGCGGGCGTCCAGCCGAGCTCGGCCTTGGCCTTGGCGTTCGACACGCGCATCGACGTGTCGACCATCAGGGCGGCGAAGTACGGCGCGGCCAGGCGGATGACCCGGTCCGGCAGCGCGCGCGGCGGCCTGACGCCCGCCGCGCGCGCGTGCTCGCGGAACATCTCGCCCCAGGTGACGGGCGTGTCGTCGACGATGTTGTACGCCTGACCGGCCGCGCCCTTCTCCAGCGCAGCCACGGTGGCCGAGGCGGCGTCGGCGAGGTGGATCCACGCCATGATCCGCCCGCCGTCGCGCGGCACCGGCAGCCTGCCGGACCGCAGCGCCTCCACGAAGCTCCGCGACGCGGTCAGCCCGTAGAACGCGCCGTAGCGCAGGGCGACGCCGTCGATCCCGTCGGCCTCGAACGCCTGCCGCTCGGTGGCGCGCATGGCCGCCACGACCGGGTCGGTCCTCGCGCCGCGCGCCTGGCCGAACGGGTCCTCCTCCGTCAGCGGCCTGACGCCGTGGTCGAGGAAGCCGTAGCCGGGCACCATCGACTGGGTGACGAACCGGCGCGCGCCGACCGCGCGGGCGGCCTTCAGCAGGTGCGCGGTGCCGGTGGTGCGCAGCGTGTTGGTCATCGCCATGTCGGCGTAGCGGGCCGGGGTCTTGGCCAGCGCGGTCAGCTCGTGGATCAGCGCGTCGGCGCGCAGCCCGCCGACCGCGCGCAGCAGGCCGTCGCGGTCCAGCACGTCGGCCACCACCGTGGTGGCGCCGGGAACCCGCACCCCGGCGTTCCGGGTGAGGGCCAGCACCTCGTGGCCCGCCTCCACCAGCGCCGCCACCAGGGGGCGGCCGATCGCCCCCGTGGCCCCCGCGACCAGAACCTTCATGACAGCCTCCTCGTCATCGTCCGCGTACCGGCATCCAGACGGATCCAGCGGCAGCGAACGTGACATCGGCGCCTCACGGCCGGCCGTGCAGCTCCAGCTTCGTCGTGAGCTCGGCCGCCTCGGGCGAGGCGGCGCCGAGGACGGTGAGGGCGCGCCGCCAGGCGTCGGCGGCCTGGGGCAGGTCGCCGAGCTCGTGGTGCAGGTCGCCGAGGGCGCGCAGGGCGAGGCCCTGGCGGCGGGGCGCGGGAATGTCCCCCGCGATGGCGATGACCTCGGTCAGCGTGGCGATCGCCTCGCCGGAGCGGCCCTGCCTGCGCCGCAGGTCGGCCCAGGTGAACAGGACGCGGGCCTGGCTGACCCGGTCCTGGACGCCGTGGTAGATCTCCAGGGCGTGCCGCAGCCGGCGTTCGGCGTCGGCCAGGTCGTGCTGGGCGAGCCTGACCATGCCGAGCCCGAGCACGGCGTAGGCGATCCCGATGGGGAAGCCGAGCTCGTCGAGGCAGGCCCGCGCCCGGCTGAAGCAGTCCTCGGCGGCGGCGAGGTCGCCGCGTTCGAGCTCGATCTCGCCGAGGACGATCCGGGTGAACTCGCGGGAGCGGACGTCGCCGGTGCGGTCCGCGAGCCTGATCGCGCGCCGGATGTGGCGGGTGGCGAGGTCGTACCGGCCCTGGCTGAAGTGCAGGCGGCCGATGCCGCGGACGCGGGTGATCTCGGTGAACCGGTCGCCGGCGCGGGCCAGGCCGTCGCCCGCCTGCTCGTAGCAGGCGAGCGCGTCGGCGGCGCGGCCCCGCAGGCGGTGCAGCTCGGCCAGGGTGACCTGGGCCAGGGCGTGGCCGTACGGGTCGGCGGCCCTGTCGAACAGCGCCAGCGACTCCTCGATGACCTGCTCGCAGCGGGCCAGCTCGTTGCGGGCGAAGTGCAGGCGGGCCAGGCCGTAGAGGGCGACCGCCTGGCCCCGGACGTCGCCGGTCGCGCGGGTGCTGGCCAGGGCGGTCTCGTGCATCGCGTGCCATTCGTCGTAGAGGCCGCGGGTCTCCAGCGGGTGCATGGCCGCGGCGGCGAGTTCCCAGCACGCCGCGAGCGTGGCGCTCTGGCGGACGGCGGCGACGAGGGCCGCGCGTTCGGCCTCGATCCAGGCGAGCGGGTCGGGCAGGACGTGCCCGTCGGTGACCTGCGGGCCGGGCGACCAGAGCAGGTCGCCGCCGCGCGGGAGCTGGTAGTCGCCGCCGCACAGCTTGATGTGGGCCTGGCGGGTCAGCGCGAGCCAGCCGCTCACCGCCCGCCGCACCGCCGCGGTCCGCTCGGCCTCCGTCTCGGCGGCCTCGGCGCATTCGCGGGCGTACGCGCGCGTCAGGTCGTGGAAGCGGAACCGGGTCTGCCCGCTCCGGTCGCGGCCCGCGACGTCCAGCAGGCGGACGTCGACCAGCTCCTCGACCAGGTCCTCGGCCTCGGCCGGGGGCGCGTCGAGCAGGGCGGCGGCCGTCCACGCGGCGAAGTCCGGCGCCTCCAGCAGGCCGAGCAGGCGGAACAGCCGCTGCGCCGGCAGCGTCAGGCCCTGGTAGCCCACGGCGAGCGTGGCCCGCACCGCCTGGGAGCCGTGGGACAGGTGCCGCAGGCGATCGCGGGTGTCGCGCAGCCGGGCGACGAGCTGGTCCACGTTCCAGTGCGGGCGGGCGGCGAGCTTGGCCCCGGCGATCCGCACGGCGAGGGGCAGGCCGCCGCAGAGCTGGACGAGCCGGTCGGTGTCGCCCGCCGCCTCGGCCGCCCGTTCGGCGCCGATGACGGACCGCAGCAGCTCGCGCGCCTCGCCCGGCGGCATCAGCGGCAGCTCGATCCGGCGCGCGGCGGGCAGGCCGGTCAGGCGCCGCCTGCTGGTGACCAGCACCGCGCAGCCCGGGGTGCCGGGCAGCAGCGGGCGGAGCTGACCCTCGTCCGCGGCGTCGTCCAGCACCACGAGGAAGCGCCGGTCGGCCAGCTTCCCCCGGTACATCTCCGCCCGTTCCTCCAGGCTCGCCGGGATCGCGGCGCTGTCGACGCCGAGCGCGCGCAGGAACCGTCCCAGTGCCGTCTCCGGCGTGACCGGCGACTGGCCCGCGCCGTGCAGGTTCACGTACAGCTGGCCGTCCCGGAAGTCGCGCCGCAGGTGGTGGGCGGCGTGGACGGCGAGCGTCGTCTTGCCGGCGCCGCCCTGACCGGAGATCACGCACACAGGGACGGGCGACTCGGGGCCCGCCTGCGGGCGGGCCGGGCGCAGCGTCTCCAGGGCGGCCGCCAGCTCGTCGGCCCGGCCGACGAAGTCGGCGGCGTCCGGCGGGAGCTGGCACACGCCCCCGTCACGCGGCCCGGGGGGCGCGCCGGACGGCAGGTCGCCGCCCAGCACCCTGGCCTGGAGCTGCTGCAGGTCCTTGCCCGGCTCCACGCCGAGCTCGCCCACGAGCACGTCGCGGGCCTGCCGGAAGACGTCGAGCGCCATGTCGCGCTGTCCCGTGCGGGCCAGCGCCAGCATGAGCAGGTACCAGGCCCGTTCCTGGAGGGGATGCTCGGCCAGCAGGCGGCGCAGGTCGTTCATGACGTCCTGGGCGTGCCCGAGGCCGAGCTTGGTCTCGGCGTGGTCGAGGCGGGTCCGCGTGCGCCGCTCCTCCAGCTCGTCGAGGCGGGCGAGCACGCCGGCCGGCAGGCGGACGCCCTCGGCGGGCTGGCCGCGCCACAGCGCCAGCGCGCGCTCGTAGTGTCCGGCGGCGGCCTCCGGCGCGCCCTCGGCCGCGGCCGAGCGGGCGAGCCGGGTCTCGCGTTCGAAGACGAGCAGGTCGACCAGGCCGGCGTCGGCCTCCAGCAGGTAGCCGGTGCCCTTCGTGAGGATGCGGATCCCGGCCGGGAGCGCCTTGCGCAGCCGGGCGACGTAGGTCTGCAGGTTGGAGACGGCCGAGGTGGGCGGGCTGTCCCACAGGGCGGCGACGAGGCGGTCCCGGGACACGGTGGCGTTCGCGTCGAGCACGAGGACGGCGAGCAGGGCGCTCTGCTTGCCGCTCAGCTCGACGGTCCGCTGGGCCACCCGGAGGAAGACCGGACCCAGGACGCCACAGGCCAGTTCCGTCACGCACCACGCTCCCGCACTCGCGATGACCCCACCGTATTGTTGATCAACGGTTCGCGCAGTCGAAATCAGTTGTCCCTTTGCGCCACACTCGTCCCATGCGCATCGGACGGCCTCTCACCCTGCTCGGCGCGATCTTCGGCGTGGTCGGGCTGGTGCTGCTCGGCGTCGGCGTCGCGCTGGCCGTCTCCTCGGCGAGCTTCCTGTCCTCGGCCGGGCGGGCCGACGGGACCGTGGTCGACATGACGGAGCGGATCACCACCAAGCCTCGCAACTCCGACGGGCACCGGCGCCGGGAGTCGGTGTGGTACCCGACCGTGGAGTTCAGCGTCGGCGGCCGGACGTACACGTTCCGGGACTCCACCGGCAGCAACCCGCCGTCCTACGCGACGGGCGAGAGCGTGCCCGTCGCCTACGACCCGGGGGACCCGGCGGACGCGCGGATCGCCTCGTTCTCGTCGGGGTTCCTCGGCCCGCTGATCGTCGGCGGGCTGGGGCTGCTGTTCACCCCCGTGGGCGCGGTGCTGTTCGTCAGGGGGCGGCGGGGTCACGCGTGAGGGCCGGGCCCGCCGGTCCTGGCGTAGCCGTGCTCGTAGGCCCAGATGACCGCCTGGACGCGGTCGCGGAGCCCCAGTTTGGCCAGGATGCGGCCGACGTGGGTCTTGACCGTGCCCTCCGCCATGTAGAGGCGGCCGGCGATCTCGGCGTTCGTCTCGCCCGCCGCGATGCGCCGCAGGACCTCCCGCTCCCGCTCGGTGAGCTGGACGCCCGGGTCCGCGGGCCGAGGCAGCGCGGGGGCGACGTGGTCGAGCAGCCGCCGGGTGGTCGACGGGGCGATGACCGCGTCGCCCGCGTGGACGGTCCGCACCGCGGCCACCAGCTCGTCCGCCGGCGCGTCCTTCAGCAGGAACCCCGACGCGCCCGCCCGCAGCGCGGCGAACGCGTACTCGTCCAGGTCGAACGTGGTCAGCACGATGACCCTCGGGCCGCCCCCGGCCAGCAGGCGGCGGGTGGTCTCGACGCCGTCGAGGCGCGGCATCCGCACGTCCATCAGCACCACGTCGGCGCTGACGCGCGCCAGGCCCGCGAGGGCGTCGAGGCCGTCGCGCGCCTCGCCGACGACCGCCATGTCGTCCTGCGCGTCGATCACCATGGCCGTGCCGGTGCGCACCAGGTCCTGGTCGTCGACCACGAACACCCTGATCGTCATCGCGCGCCCTCCCGGTACGGCAGACGGACCCTCACCACGAATCCCCGCTCCCCCTCGGCCCGGGCGGACACGGTGCCGCCGACGGCCGCCATCCTCTCGCGCATCCCGGCCAGCCCGTGTCCCGGGGGCTTGCCCGGGGCGGGGGGTGGGCCGTCGTCGGTCACCGTCACCTCCAGCGCGCGGCGGGTCCACGACACGTCCACCGACGAGCGGGCCGCGCCGCCACCGTGCTTGAGCGTGTTGGTCAGCGCCTCCTGGACCACGCGGTAGAGCGCGAGCTCCGCCCCCGGGCCGATCGGCCTGGGCTCGCCGGAGGCGGTCATGGTGACGTCGAGCCCGGCCGCGCGCGTACGGTCGAGCAGGCCGGGAAGGTCGGCGAGGCCGGGCTGCGGCGTGAGCCCGGCCGGTTCGGCGCGCAGGACGCCGACGAGGCCGCGCATCTCGGTGAGCGCCTGCCGCCCGGTCTCCTCGACGGTGGCCAGCACCTCCGGGGCGCGGGCGGGCACCAGCCGGCCGCCCCTGGCCTGGGCGACGATCACGGCGAGGGCGTGCGCGACGACGTCGTGCATCTCGCGGGCGATCCTGGCCCGCTCCGCCAGCGTGGCCCGCTCGGCCGACATCGTGGCCTGCTCCTCCAGCAGCTCCACGTAGCGGAGCTGGCTCCTGCGGTGCAGGCCCAGGCCCCAGGCCGCGACGACGACGGCCAGCAGCAGGCCGAGCAGCATCCACGGGTCCGGGCCGAGCCGGGCGGCGGCCACGCTGGCGTCGGTGGCGAACCTGGCCGCCGCCAGCCCCGCCCCCGCCACGCCCACGACCAGCGGAGGGTACGGGCTGCCGTACGCGGTGCGCGAATACAGCGCGAGCGGGAAGAGCACGACCGTCGGCAGCACCATGAACAGGCCGGTCACCGCCGCCTGGACGGCCATCACCCCGGCGATCACCGCGAACGCCCACAGGTCCCGACGGAACGCGAACGCCACGTGCGCCACCAGGCAGGCCGCCACCAGGACGATCGCCCTCGGGCCGGGCACGGACAGCACGGCCACGACGGCGGACAGCAGGAAGACCGGCAGTCCGAGCACGAACGCGACGGTGACGTCGAACCTGCGGGCGGGGCTCATCCGCGCTGGAAGGCCAGCGTGGCCCCACCCACGGCGAGCCCGAACAGCAGCCAGCTTCCATAGACCACGGACACCATGATGACGGCCGAGGCGTCGCCGAGCGGCACCGGGCCGTCGGTCACCCCGAGGAGCTGCGCAAGCGTGCCGAAAACCGACATACTTCCCATCGTGGCCAGCATGGCGGCTCCCGTCCAGCCGCCGGCCAGCACCAGCCGGCGCGGCAGCCGCCGCCCCCACCCCTGCACCAGCGCCAGCGACCCGGCCGCGCCCATCACCAGCATGACCAGCTCACCGTACGGGAACCCCTCCGCGTACACCGCCGGGCGCAGGAACTCGCCGCCGAACGACCAGTAGAGCTTGGCGGTCGGGTAGACGAAGCCCAGCGCGAACGCCGTGTAGCCGAGCCAGGGCCCGCCCGGCACCCGGGTCCGCCGCAGGATCAGCGCGCCCACCAGCCCGGTCGCGGCCAGCGCGAGCGCCCGGCCCGCCATCCCCGGCCAGTCGACCGTCGCGAAGTCGCCCGCCGGGATGCCGGTGACCGCGAAGAACGCCCGGAACCCGTCCAGCACCACCCCGCCCGCCGACCAGAGCAGCAGCACCGCCGCCGCCCACCCGAGCGGCGCCAGCCGGGGGACCAGCGCGAACACCGCCCCCGCCAGCGCGGCCCCCGCCGTCACGAGATGGGGCGCGAAACCGGCCGTGTACGACGGCGCGGGCAGCCCCGCCGTCACCAGGGCCGTGATGAGAGTGAGCAGCGACACGACCGCCGCCGCGAGTTGAAGCCTGGAGATTCGCATGCCGTCGACGATCCCGCCCCGCCCCGGCCCCCGCGTCTCCACCAGGTCCCCCGAGCCCAAGACCCCAGAGGTATTGACAACCAGCCCGGATGCGGTGCGGCGGGTCAGGCTTCGCCGGTCCGGAGGACGGCGTCAAGCCGGCCCGTACCCGCACGAGCGGCTCGCCGAGGTCATCCTCACCACCCTGGCCGCCTGCCGCCGCTGACCGCGCGACCTGCGGTTCCCGTCTACATGGTGGCCCGGCCGGAGATGGGTGTCAGGCCCGATGGAGTTCCCGGCCGGGGACGGGCAGACTGTAGGGCCATGCGTGAGGGGCGGAAGGTCCCCCGGAGCGCCTGCTCACCCGCATGGCCGCGGCACGACCATGGAGGGAGAGGGCCCATATGGACGCACTCGACATCGCTGAGCCCGGGCTGTGGATCCTGCTGGGCCTGTCCCTTCTCGTGATCGCCGGGCGGTGCTTCCGGGTGGTGGGCGAGGACGAGCGGCTGGTGGTGCGCAGGTTCGGGCGGACGAGGGGGGTGCGCGGGCCGGGGCCGGTGGTCATGTGGCCGGTGCTGGACCGGGAGGTGCGGGTGCCGTTGCGGCTGGAGCCGCTCGAGCTGTCCTGCCCCGGCGCGGTGACCAGGGACGGGGTGACGGTTCAGGTCACGGCGGCCGCGCTGACGGCGGTGACCGATCCGGTACGGTTCGCGACGGCGGTCGAGAGTCCGGCGGCAGCCACGGCGATGGCGGTCGAGGGCGAGCTGCGGCGTCACATCGCCCAGCGGGACCTGGCCGAGCTGCCGGCGCTGGCGGCTTACGACCACGCCGCGCTGGCCGACCGGGTGAGTGAGACGAGCGGGCGGTGGGGGGTGGAGGTGGTGCTGCTCGACGTCACCGGCGTCCAGATCCCGCTCAGCGGCGGGCTGGCGCACTGGCTGGAGAGCCGGGCGGGCGCACGGTAGCGGCGAGTTCCCGCTACAGCTTGACGATCATCTTGCCCACGTTGCCGCCGCGGAGCATGGCGATGAAGGCGTCGGCCATGCCGTCGAGGCCCTCGGTGACCGTCTCCGCCGCGACGAGCCGCCCGGCCCGCAGGTGCGGGATCGCGAACTGCTCCAGCTCGGGCTGCAGGTGCCCGTAGTCGCGGACGAGGAAGCCCTCCAGGCGAAGCTGCTTGCCCACGACGTCGAACAGGTTGCGCGGCGCGGCGGGCGGGACCGGCGTGTTGTACTGGCCGACCGCGCCGCACCAGGCGATGCGCCCGTGCGGGAGCAGCGCGTCGATGGCCGCCTCCAGGTGGTCGCCGCCCACGTTGTCGACGTACACGTCGATCCCGTCCGGCGCGGCGGCGGCGAGCCGGCCGCCGAGGTCGCCCGCCCGATAGTCGATCGCGGCGTCGAAGCCCAGCTCGGAGGTCAGGTAGGCGGCCTTGGCCGCCGAGCCGGCGCTGCCGACGACCCGCCCGGCGCCGAGCAGCCTGGCGAACTGGCCGGCCGCGCTGCCCACTCCCCCGGCCGCCGCCGACACGAACACGGTCTCCCCCTCGCGCAGCCGGGCCACCCGGGTGAGCGCCACGTACGCCGACAGACCCGTCCCGCCCAGCACGCTCAGGTACGCGGTGACCGGCACGCCGGGCGCCCGGGGCAGGATCCGGACGTCCTCCGGCGCGACCACGGCGTGGCTGCGCCATCCCTGGCGGTGGAAGACCAGGTCACCGGGTGCGAGCCGGGGGTCGCGCGAGTCGGCGACCCGGCCGATGGAGCGGCCCTCCAGGGGGATGCCGAGGTCGTCGGTGTCCATCCGCTCCCGCATGTACGGGTCGACCGAGAGGTAGAGGTTCTCCACCAGCGCCTGTCCCGGGCCCGGCACCGGGTCGGGGATCTTGACATATGCGAAGTCTCCGGTGTCCGGCCACTCGTGGGGCCGGGCCACCTGATGCACGATGACAGCCATGGCCGAGGAGTCAACCGGGAGCCGCCCCACGCCGACACTGATTTAGGCTCTGGCTTAATGATTACCTACCGGCTGTCCGTCGACGACCTCGCGGACGTGCGTTTCGCCTGCTCGCCGCTGCTGGAGACCGTCACCAGCCTGTGGGCCCTGCGGCGGCCGGAGCGGCACGCGATCCACCTGCCCTGGATCCGGCGGGCACGCGCGGCGCTCGCCGGGGCGGCGTCCGCCGACGTCGCCGTGCTCGACGGCCTGCTCAGCCCCGGCCGCGACTGGCTGCCCGACTTCCTCACCCCGCGTCCCGCCGTACGCTCACCCGACATCGCCGGCGAGCTCGACCGCCTGCGCGGCACCCCGCCGGAGCGCGCCCTGGCCGACTTCCGCGCCGTCTACGGCACCCACCCGCTGCCCGGGACGACCGATCCGGCCGCCATCGCCGGCGTGCTGGGACGCTACTGGGACGCGGCCGTCGCCCCGCACTGGCCCCGGATGCGCGCCGTGCTGGAGGCCGACCTGCTGCACCGGGCGCGGCAGGCCGCCGCCGACGGCGCCGCCGCCGTGCTGCGCGGCCTCGACCACCGGGTGAGCTTCGCCGACGGCGCGTTGCGCGTGTACGGCGGCGCCTCGCTCAACTACGAGGCCGACGTGGCCGGGCGCGGCCTGTGGCTGGTGCCCACGCTGTTCGCGCCGCAGACCATCGCCCCCGTCGGGCCCGGCGAGCCGCCCACCGTGATCTACCGGTGCCGGGGCATCGGCACCCTGTGGGAGACGTCCCCGGCGCCCCCGCCGGAGGCGCTCGCCGAGCTGATCGGGCCCACGCGGGCGAGCCTGCTGGCGACCCTGGACGACCCGATGTCGACGTCGGAGCTCGCCCGGCGGCACGGCGTCACGCCCAGCGCCGTCTCCCAGCATCTCGCCGTGCTGCGGCGCAACGGGCTGCTGTCCCGCACGAGGGCGGGCCGTCAGGTGCTGTACGCGCGGACGGCGCTCGCCGACCAGCTGATGGCGCCCTGAGGACAGCCCCCGCGCTTGGGTTCAGCGGACGTACAGGCGGCGGTAGCGGCCCGGCGAGGTGCCGATCAGCCGGGCGAAGTGGCGGCGCAGCAGCGCGGTGACGCCGAAGCCGCAGCGGGCCGCGACCTGGTCGATGGGCAGCGTCGTGGACTCCAGCAACTGCTGGGCGCGGGCGATGCGGGCGTGCAGCAGCCACTGGGCCGGAGTGGTGCCGGTGTAGTCGGCGAAGTGCCGGGCGAACGTGCGCGGGCTGGTCCGGGCATGGGCGGCCAGGTCGGCCACGGTCAGCGCCTGGTCGAGCCGCTCCAGCGCCCACGCCTGGGTGGCGGCGATGTCCGGGGCGGCCGAGCCGGTCGCGGGCACCGGCCTGGCGACGTACTGGGCCTGCGCGCCGTCGCGGTGACCGGCGGCGACGAGGTGGCGGGCGATGGTGTTGGCCACGTTCACGCCGTGCGCGAGCCGTACGAGGTGCAGGCACAGGTCGATGCCGGCAGTGGCGCCCGCGGAGGTCCAGACGCCGCGGTCCTCCACGAACAGCGCGTCCGGATCGACGGTGACCTCGGGGTGCGCCTCGGCGAGCCGGCCGGCCAGCAGCCAGTGGGTGGTGGCGCGCCGCCCGTCGAGCAGCCCGGCGGCGGCCAGCACGAACGCGCCGCTGCACAGGGCGGCGAGGTCGGCGCCCCGGCCGGCGGCGGCGCGCAGCGCGCCGGCGAGCCGCCCGTCCAGCGGCCCCTGGGGAACGCCGGCGCCGGGGATGACGATCAGGTCGGCGTCGGCGAGGCCGTCGAGCGCGTGCGCGGGCTGGACCTGCGCGGCGGGCTCCATCGTGACCGGAGCCCCGTCGACCGAGCAGAGCCGCAGGTCGAAGCGCGGCACCCCGGCCTGGGAGCGGTCGGCTCCCCACACCCAGCAGGCGACCGAGTAGTCCAGCGCGCTCATCCCGTCATGGAGAAGCAGAGCGACGCTGCGCATGGCAGGAATGTAGCGCATGTTGGCATTCCTGCTACTCCTGCCGCCTTCGCCGCCCCGATCAGGATGATCCCCGGAGCCGAACGCAGAGGAGAGACACATCATGACCGGAGTGCATCGTCGGACGTTCCTGTGGGGCGCGGTCGCCGCCGGGGCGGGCGCGCTCCTGCCCGCGGCCGCCGTTCCCGCGGCGGCCCACGCCGGGGCGTCGCCGGGCGGGGCCATCACGTCCAAATCCGTGGGCGCCTTCGACGTGGTGGCGCTCCGCGACTCCGCCGACACCTTCCCGGCGACGCGTACCGAGATGTTCCCGGACGCGACGGAGGCGGACTGGCAGCGGGCCCGCCGGGCCGACCCGGGCGCGTTCGGCCCCGACCTCGCCTGGAAGCTCGACTTCCGCTGCTACGCGGTGCGGCGTCCGGGCGGGCGGATCGCGCTGGTCGACGCCGGGGTCGGCCCGGCCGGCAGCCCCGGCTCGGCGTGGGCCGCCCCGGGCGTGCTGCCCGAGCTGCTCGCCGCCGCCCGCATCGACGTGGCGGACGTGGACCTGGTCGTGCTGACCCACGTCCACGAGGACCACATGGGCTGGTCGGTGAGCACGGACGGGGTGCCGACGTTCCCGAACGCCCGGTACGTGGTCCAGCGGACCGAGGTGGCGCGGCTCGCGGCGACCAGCCCGATGCGCGACTACCTGATCGTGCCGTTGCAGCGCACGGGGCAGCTCCGCGAGATCGACGGCGAGGTGCGGCTGGCCGGCGCGCGTGGCAGCCGGCTCACCGCGATCCCGACGCCGGGGCACACCGTGGGCCACCAGTCGGTGCTGGTCGACGGCCACGGCCGGCGCATGGTGATCACGGGCGACGTGCTGGTGCACGCCGTGCAACTGGTCGCCCCGGACGTCGGCTACGCGCTGGAGGCGGACCAGGCGGTGGCCGCCGAGACGCGCCGCGCCCTGCTCGCGGACGCCAGGCGCCGCCGCGCCACGCTGGCGACGGCCCACCTGACCAGCCCGTTCGTCAACGCCCGCTATCCCTGACCAGCACCGTCGCGCAGCAGTGCGACGGCCCGCGCGGCGGCGGCGCCGATGGCGGCGTTGATCGCAGCGTCGTCCGCGCCGGGCTCGGACCGGGTGAAGACGGCGGCGGCGTAGCGCCCGCCGTCAGGGCAGGTGATGACGCCGACCTCGTTGCGGACGACCCCGGCCAGGCCGCCGCTCTTGGCCGCCACCCGGACGGGCTGCCGGAAGCCGCTCGCGATGCGGTGGCGGGTGAGCTGGCGGCCCATCAGCGCCCGCACCCGCGCGCACGCGGCGGCCGGGCCGGCGGCGTCGGACCAGATCAGCCGCAGCAGCTCGGTCATGTCGCGTGGCGTGGTGCGGGTGCCGCGCGCGGGGTCGAGGGCGCGGCACCCGGGCAGCCGCCGCTCGGCCCGCGCCACCTCCTCCGGCGGCGCGCCCGCCGACCAGGTGACCAGGTCCTCCCAGCCCGCGCGGCCGAGCTCGCGCCCCATCGAGTCGAGCATGGCCGCCAGGTCGGACTCGACCACGGTCGCGGCCAGCCCGAGTCGCGCGGCGGTCGCGTTGACCGCGGCGACGCCCGTGCGGCGCAGCAGCGTGTCGGCGGTGTGGTTGTCGCTGATCGTCAGCGCCAGCGTGACCATGTCCCGTAACGAGATGACCGTGTCGTCCTCGAACAGCGAGGTCCCGACCGGGCCAGGCGTGCGGGCGGCGGCGCGGAGGGGGACGCGCTCGCGCGGGTCGAGGCGGCCATCGGCGAACCAGGTCTCGGCCTCCAGGGCGATCTGCACCTTGACCACGGAGGCGGGCACGACCGGCTCGGCGGGGCGCAGGCCGATCTCCGCGTCGCCGGTGAGCGGCCGGACGCACAGCGCGCCCTGGCATCCGGCCCGGTCGAAGATCTCTTGGAGCTCGGCCGCCCTGTCAGTCACGGTACAGGGCGGAGATCGCGGAGGCCGCGCGGGACAGGTAATCGCGGGCCTCGGGCGGCGCGGTGACCTCGAGGTCCGCGTGGAACTGCAGCAGGTGGCAGACCGCACCCAGCTCCGGGTAGGTGAACGGCACGCGCACCCAGTCGGGCCCGTCGTCCTCGGGCGGGCCGCTGAAGTAGCCGCCGGCGATGCGGGTCACCATGTCGAGGCGTGACCGCCGGATGCGCGTCTCGATCCGGATGCCGTCGCCGCGCTGCTCCACCTGGCGGCGCAGCTCGTCCCACGCCTGCGCCAGCTCCACGCCGGGGCGGCGGCGTACGGGCTCGGGGGTGACGGTCACGCGGGAGATGCGTTCCGTGCGGTAGAGGTACGGGCTGCGCCGGTGGTCGGCGACCAGGTACCAGACGCCGGCCTTGGCGACCAGCCCGTACGGGTCGACGGTGTAGCCGCGGACGGCGCGCTGGCCGCTGTGGCGGTAGCGCAGCCGCAGCCGCCGGTCGGTGAGGACCGCGTCGAGCAGGGTGTCGAGCTGGAAGTCGGGGCGGGGGCCGGCGAGCCAGCGGTCGGGGTCGACGAGGATGCGGCGGCTGGTCAGCTCGGCCGCGGGCCGGTGCGGCGCGGGGAGCGCGGCCATCACCTTGCGCATCGCGGAGCCGAACGCCTGGTCCAGGCCGAGCGCCGCGTGGGCGCCCCGGGCGCTCAGCACGAACAGCGCCCTGGCCTCGTCGGTGGTCAGCCCGGTGACGTCGGTGCGGAACCCGGCCAGCAGTCCGACGCCGCCGTGCTTGCCGCGCTCGGCGTAGACGGGGACGCCGGCGGCGGACAGCGCCTCGATGTCGCGGTAGATGGTGCGCTGCGACACCTCCAGCAGCTCGGCCAGCTCCTTGGCGGGGACCAGGCGCCGGTGCTGGAGCACCAGCATGATCGACAGCAGCCGGTCGAATTTCACCCGTTCAGAATATGACGGCAGATGTCATGTTATGTCGCCAGGCTGGCCGTGCTGACCCTGACGAGACGAACGGAGTACGACATGACGCGCACCCTTGCCTCCACGCTGGCCGGCCGGGTGGCCGGGCCGGTGTTCCTGCCTGGCCAGGACGGGTTCGAGGAGGAGCTGACCGGTTTCAACCTGGCGGTGCGGCACCGCCCCGACGTGATCGTCGGCGCCCGCGAGGCCGGGGACGTGGCCGCCGCGGTCGAGGCGGCGGTGGCGCACGGCCTGCCGGTGGCGGTGCAGAGCGCCGGGCACGGGTTCTCGGTCCCCGCGACGGGCGGCGTGCTGATCTCGACCCGGCGCATGACCGGCGTGCAGGTGGACCCGAAGACGCGGACCGCCCGGGTGGCGGCCGGGGCCCGGCTCGGCCAGGTGATCGCCGAGGCCGCGCCGTACGGGCTGGCCCCGCTGAACGGGTCGGCGCCGCACGTGGGCGTCGTCTCGTACACGCTGGGCGGCGGGCTCGCGCTGCTGGGGCGCTCGCACGGCTGGGCCGCCGACCGGGTGCTGGCGCTGGACGTGGTGACCGCCGACGGCCGGGCCCGCCGAGTCACGCCGGACTCCGAGCCGGACCTGTACTGGGCGCTGGTGGGCGGGCGCGACAACGTGGGCGTGGTGACGGCGCTGGAGTTCGGCCTGGTGGAGGTGTCCCGGCTGTACGGGGGCGGCCTGTTCTTCGACGCCCGGCTCGCCCCCGGGGTGCTGGAGGCGTACCGGGAGTGGACCGCGGGCGTCCCGGCGGAGATGAACTCCTCGCTGGCGCTGATCCCGGCTCCGGACGGGCGGCTGTGCCACGTGCGGATCGCGTACACCGGCCCGGCGGAGGAGGGCGAGCGCCTGGTCGAGCCGCTGCGGCGGGTCGGCCCGCGGGTGCTGGAGACGCTGCGGGAGATGCCGTACGCGGAGTGCGCCTCCATCCACGACGACCCGCCGACGCCGATGCCGTGGGGCTCGGACAACGCCATGCTGCGCGAGCTGGACGAGAAGGCGGCGGGGATCATCCTGGCGCACGCCGGTCCGGAGGTCATCGTGGAGCTGCGTCACCTGGGCGGCGCGCTGGCCGCTCCCCCGGCGCGCCCGAACGCGGTCGGGCACCGGGACGCGGCGTTCATGCTGGCGGTCCTGACGATGGACGGGCGGCCGGCGCCCGCGGAGGTGTTCCGCGAGCTGCAGCCGTGGACGCTGGGCCGCTTCCTCAGCTTCATGGGCCACGGGGAGGCCGCCGGCCCGGAGCTGGTGCGCACGGCCTACCCGGCCGCCCACCACGCCCGGCTGGCCGCGATCAAGGCGGTGTACGACCCGGGCAACGTGTTCCGGTTCAACTACAACGTCGCGCCCGCGTCCTAGTGCGTGACCACGGGGGCGGGTGACCCGGCGGCGGCGCGGGCGGGCGTGCGCAGCACGGCCAGCGCGACGAGGAGCGCCGCCAGCAGGAGCCCGGCCGCGATGCCGAACGCCAGCCGGTAGCCGCCGGTCAGGGCCGCCGCCTGGGTCGCGCCCTGGCCGAGCAGCTCGCCGGTCCGGGAGGCGGCCATGGTGGACAGGACGGCCACGCCCAGCGCCATGCCGATCTGCTGGGTGGTGTTGAACAGGCCGGAGGCGAGCCCCGCGTCGTCGGCCCTGGCCGCGGACATGCCGAGCGTGGCGAGAGCGGGCAGCACCAGGCCGCCTCCGGCGATCAGCAGCATGACGGGCAGCAGGTCGGGGACGTACGACGCCTGCACCGGCACCCGGGTGAGCCAGGCCATCGCGGCGAGCAGCAGCGCCAGCCCGGCGACGAGCACGGCACGGGCCCCGAACCGGTGGTTGAGCCGGGCGGAGACGAACAGGGAGACGCCGCCGATGGCGACGGCCGCCGGGAGCATCGCCAGGCCGGTCTCCAGCGCGCCGTAGCCGAGCACCTTCTGCATGTAGAGGGCGACGAGGATCTGGAAGGCGAACATCGCCGACAGGCTCAGCATCTGGGCGAGGTTCGCGCCGGCGACGTTGCGGGAGCGCAGGACGCGCAGCGGCATGAGCGGGCTTCGGGCGGTGGCCTGGCGGGCGAAGAACCCGGCCAGCAGCGCGAGCGACAGCGCGCCCAGGCCCAGCGTGTGCCCGGCGGCCCAGCCGTACTCCTCGATCTTGACGACGGTGTAGATGCCGAGCATGAGGCCGCCGGTGACGAGGGCGGCGCCGAGCGTGTCGGCGCCCGCCGCGAGGCCGGCGCCGCGGTCGGCGGGCAGGACGCGGACGGCCAGGGCGACGGTGGCCAGGCCGATCGGCAGGTTGATGAAGAAGATCCAGTGCCAGGAGAGCGCGTCGGTGAGGACGCCGCCGAGCACCTGGCCGATGGAGGCCCCGGCCGCGCCGGTGAAGCTGAACACGCCGATGGCCTTGGCCCGTTCGCGTGGCTCGGTGAACAGCGTCACCAGGATGCCGAGCACGACCGCGGAGGCCAGCGCGCTGCCGGCGCCCTGGAGGAAGCGGGCGGCGATCAGCACGGCGGGGGTGGCGGCCAGGCCGGCGAGCAGCGACGCGGCGGCGAAGATCACGTTTCCGGCGAGGAACACCGTCTTGCGGCCGATCAGGTCGCCGAGCCGCCCGGCCAGGAGCAGCAGGCCGCCGAAGGGGATCAGGTAGGCGTTGACGGTCCAGCTCAGCCCGGCCGCGGTGAAGCCGAGGTCGCGCTGGATGGCGGGCATCGCGACGGTGACGATGCTGCCGTCGAGGATGGTCATCAGGCCGGCGGCCGACAGCGCGATCAGCGCGAGCGGGCGCGATGGGGTGGGGGACATGGCCTCTCCTGTTCAGATGCGGACAGGTGAGACCCTAACAGATGGTTTTGTTGTAGACGATCCCCGTCGGACCTATTTCTGGGACTGGCGGGCCCGGCGCGCACCCGGCGCGACCTCGACCGGAGTGGACAGGTGGCCCTCGGCCAGCCGCCGCATCGCCGCGAGCAGCGTCTCGCGCTCTCCCTCCGGCAGGGCGTGCAGCGCCTCCCGGTGCACGCCGTCGACGATCTCCTGGCTGCGCCGGGCGATCTCGGCGCCCTTCTCGGTGACCGCGATGATGCGCGCCCGCCGGTCGGTGCTCGACGGGCGGCGCTCGGCCAGCCCGGCCTTCTCCAGGGCGTCGACGGTGACCACCATCGTCGTCTTGTCCATGTCGCCGAGCTCGGCGAGCTGGATCTGCGTGCGCTCCTCCTCCAGGGCGTGGACGAGCACGCAGTGCATCCGCGCCGTCAGGCCGATCTCGGCCAGCGCGGCGGCCATCCTCGTCCGCAGCACGTGGCTGGTGTGGTCGAGCAGGAACGACAGGTCGGGCTCAGTGCGGCCGGGCGCCATTGCGGTCATGCCACCAGCCTAGCCAATCGTCCTCATCCGGATTATCCGCAACGACCCTGCCCGGACAGGCGCTCCGCGTCACCTGGCCGGCGAGCGGGCCGGCGCCTCCCCCGGTCAGCCTCCGATCCAGGCCGCGACGTCGGCGACCACGGCCGGGTCCACGTGCTGCGCGGGCTCGTACCCGGCCGGGGTCGACGGGCCCGTGCCGGGGAAGAACAGGTGGTCGTCGGCGTCGAAGACGCGGATCGTGACGTCGGGCCGGTGGCCGAGCCCGGCGCGCCAGCCCGCCAGGTCGTGCTCGACGGTCACCTGGTAGTCGCGGCCGCCCTGGAGGATGAGCATGGGCCGCTCCAGCGCCGCCGCCGTGGCGACGGGGTCGTAGCCGCGCAGCTCCAGCCAGTACGGCGCGGGCAGGCCGAACAGCAGCGACTGTGCCGGGGCCGAGGGCGACAGGGCCGGGTCGGCGACCGCCTCGGCCTGCCGGGTGATCGTCTCGACGGCGGCGTCCATGTCCGGCCCCGGGTCCAGCGACGCGAGGTGCCGGACGACGCGGACGGCGGCCTCGTGCATGGGCTGCGTGTCACCGGCCATGATCACCATACCGGCGACGGCCGGCTCCGCCTCGGCGACGCGCGGGGCGACCTTGCCGCCCATGCTGTGGCCGAGGACGAACACGCGGTCCGGGTCGACGCCCGGCTCGTCTCGCAGCAGGCGGACGGCAGCGGTCGCGTACGGCACGTACTCGCCGGTCATGGTGAGCTCGGCGGCGGCGTGGACGTGGGTGGCCTTGTCGAACCTGGCGACCGCGACCCCGCGTGTGGCGAGCCCCCAGGCCAGGTCCTTGAGCGGCTTGTTGGCCCCGCTGGTGGCGTCGCGGTCGAACGGCCCTGCCCCGCTCAGCAGGACGACGCCCGGACGCGGGCCGGGCCCGTGCGGGAGGCTCAGCGTGCCGGGGACGGCCAGGGGCCCGTCGCCGATCATGACGTCACGTTCGCCGAACGCCGCCGGGTCGGCGTACGGCGGCGGCTCCCAGGGCGGGGTGAGCGCGGTGAGCCGCAGGTCGTGCAGCAGGCCGTCGGCGTCGACGGCGACCACGACGGCGAGCCCGCCGCCCTCGCCGGTGACCGGGACGCTCACGCGGGCCGGGCCCGGCCCGGCCCGCTCGGTCGCGGGCTCGCCGATGCCGGTGACGGGCCCCCGCTCGGCGATCGCGCCCGTCCACGCGGCGCGCACCGCCTCGGCGTCGATCAGCTTGCGCAGCGGCGCCGCGAACAGCCGCTCGAGCTCCGCGAACCGTCCCGCGTGCGCGAGCTCGGCGACCATCCGGGCTGTCGTCTCCGCCCCCGTTAACATTCTCATAGTTTGAGAACGGTAGCACGACATGAGATCGTACGGGAGTGAACACGCTGGAGCTCCTGGGCCACCCC
Organism: Nonomuraea sp. NPDC023979; assembly: GCF_040639085.1. NCBI lineage: Bacteria > Bacillati > Actinomycetota > Actinomycetes > Streptosporangiales > Streptosporangiaceae > Nonomuraea > Nonomuraea sp. NPDC023979. The sequence goes on along the minus strand of NZ_JBEZZG010000050.1, from coordinate 33,696 downwards.
GTACGGCTGCGCGTCGTGCACGCCATGCGCGGCGGGCGGGCGCTGACCACGACCGAGCTGTGCGGCCTGATCCCCGACGTCTCCAAGGCCACCGTCTACCGGCACGTCGACCTCCTGGCGGCCGGCGGGGTCCTGGAGGTGGCCGGCGAGCAGCGGGTGCGCGGCGCGGTCGAGCGCCGCTACCGGCTGCGGCAGGACCGGGCGGTGATCGACGCCGAGCTGATGCGGACGCTGACGCCCGACGACCACCGGCGCGGCTTCGCCACGGCGATGGCGATCCTGCTCGCCGAGTTCAACGCCTACCTCGACCGGGAGCACGCCGACCCGATCGCGGACCTGGTCGGCTACCGGCAGCACGCCGTCTGGCTCAGCCCCGAGGAGCTCGACGAGCTGATCACCGGGCTGCGCGCCGCGATCGCGCCCAAGCTGGCCAACGAGCCGGGACCCGGCCGGTCCCGCTACCTGCTCAGCCCGATCCTGTTCCCGAGCGAGGACGCCGGGTAGCCCCGCCGGACTCCCCCGGCCGGGCCGCGCCCGGTCGCGTCCGCTACCCCTGAACCTGGCGAAGGTCCTCGCGGCCGGGTGGCGGTTACGGCAGCATGATCGGGAGGAAGCCCGCCCGTGAGCCGGAGATGAGATGACCGCGACCGCAGAGACCACGCTCGACCTCCCCTTCGACGCCGTCACCCCGCTCATGGGGGTCGAGGAGGAATATCTGCTCGTCGACCCGGCCACCCGGGCGGTCGCCCCGCGGGCGCGGGCCGTCGTCGAGCGGGCCGCCGCCGAGCTCGGCGACCGCGTCGGCGCGGAGATCACCCGCTTCCAGGTGGAGGCCAAGACGGCTCCGTGCGCGGGCGTGGCGGAGCTGGGCGGCCAGCTCGCGGGCATGCGCCGGGCGGTGGCCGCCGCGGCCCGCGCCGAAGGGCTGGCCGTGATCGCGTCGGGGACGCCCGTCCTGCCCGGCGCGGTGCCGCCGCCCATCACCGAGGGCGCCCGCTACGACCAGGGCATCGCCGCCTACCGGGCGCTGCACGACGAGCAGAGCATCTGCGCCGGGCACGTGCACGTGCACCTGCCCGACCGCGAGCTGGCCGTGCTCGTCTGCAACCACCTGCGGCCCTGGCTGCCCGCGCTGATCGCGCTGATGGCCAACTCGCCGTTCTGGGAGGGCCGCGACACCGGCTACGCCGCCTGGCGGGTGCTGGCCTGGGGCAAGTGGCCGGTGGCCGGGCCGCCGCCCTACTGCGCGAGCGCCGCCGAGCACGACCGGCTGGTGGCGGCGCTGACCGCGTCCGAGGCGGTGGTCGACCCCGGCACCCTGTTCTGGGACGCCCGCCCGTCGGCCCGCCTGCCGACCGTGGAGGTGCGCGTCGGCGACGTGCCCGCCTCGACGGCCGAGGCGACGCTGCTGGCGCTGCTCGTCCGGGCGCTGGTGACGGTGTGCGCGAAGCGGGCGCGCGACGGCGACCCCGGCCCCCGGCCGGCCGAGCCGCTGCTGCGCGTGGCCTACTGGCGCAGCGCCCGCGACGGGCTGGAGGGCCACGCGGTCGACCCGTTCACCGGCGTGCCGCGTCCCGCCACCGAGCTGGTGGCCGAGCTGCTGGAGCTGGTCCGGCCCGCGCTGGCCGCCAGCGGCGACCTGGAGGCGGTCCAGGAGCTGTGGCGGCGGCTGCGCGCGTCGGGCAGCGGCGCGGCCCGCCAGCGCGCCGCCTTCGCGCGGCGCGGCCTGCTGACGGACGTGGTGGACGACCTGATCGGCCGCTTCACCCGCTGACCGGCCGGGCTCAGCCGGGCAGCCAGCGGGCCAGGAACGCGCGCAGCGGCTCGGCGTGCCGGGCCGGGTCGTCCCAGCGGGCCTGCAGGTCCTCCAGCAGGTGCCGCTCGGCCAGCAGCTCGCCGCCGCGCCAGGCCCGGACGACCGGGTGCAGGAACGCGCACTCCTCAGCCCGCTCCGGCTCCGGGTGGCGGCGGATGGCGAACACGTCGGCGTAGTCGCGCCGCCCCCACCGCAGCGTGACCGTGAACGTCAGCCCGCCGCCGCCGAACCGCTCGACCGCGTAGTCCTCCGGCAGGTCCCGGTAGTGCCGTACGCCGCCGTCGACGACGTAGGCGTCGCACAGGTACTCGAACTGCGTCCACAGCGCCGAGCTGTGGTTGACCCGCGCCAGCATCGACCGCGTCAGCGCCTCGGCCTCGGCGGGCACCGCGCCCTCGGGCAGGGGTACGCCGTCGTAGCGCTCGCCGAGCAGCGCGGCCAGCACGCGCAGGTTGTAGCGGAAGCCGTCGACGAACGCCGACGAGGCCCGCTTGAAGTCGCGCGCCTGCATCAGCGTGCCCGCGAAGTACAGGCCGTCGACGTTGGCCGAGCGGAAGTCGGGCCGGATGGCCGGCAGCCGCCCGCCGGGCGCCATCTCCGGCCGGCACTCCTCGGCGAACAGGCCGGTGTCCATGACGAAGCCGGTGCAGCGCACCACGGCGTCGTAGTCGAGCTCGGCCCGCTCGCCGTCGGCCAGCGTGTAGGTGATGGAGGCGCGCACGCCCTCGCCGTGGCGTTCGAGCTTGTCGACGGTGCATTCCAGCACGGCGTGCAGCGTCTTGAACCAGTAGCTGTCCAGCAGCGCCCCGTACTGGCCGCGCACGTGGCCGGGGTGCTTGGTGGTCCAGGCGAGCCGGACCGGGCTGGGGCTGGCCAGGTGGATGACGGACGCGTGCGGCAGCAGCGCCATCGCGGTCTCGAACGCGGCGTTGCCCTTGCCGATGATCAGGACGCGGCGGCCGGTGAACTCCTCGCCCGCCGTCGGCACGTCCTCGTAGCCGGTCGCGAGCTCGATGCCCGGGATGTCGGGCACGTACGGGCCGCTCCAGCCGGAGGCGACGATCACGCACTCGGCGCGCACCACGCGGTCGCCGGCGTGCACCTCGAACAGCCCGTCACGCTTGCCGACGCGGGTCACCGGCGTGTCGAAGCGGACGTTCAGCCCGTGGAGGGCGTGGAAGTCGCCCAGGTAGCGGACCAGGTCGTCGGCGTGCGGGAAGTATTCGCGCGAGTAGGCGTCGAAGCGCAGGTCGGGGCCGTCGTCGCAGAGCAGCGAGTTCCAGTCCCAGCGGAGCTGGATCTCGCGCTCCTTCTCGCCGCTGTTGACCTTGTTGAGCGAGATGAGCCGCCGGTGGCGGGGGTAGCGGCGGAAGAAGCCGCCGGGCGCGTGCTCGCGTTCGAGGGTGAGGTAGTCGGCGCCGGCGCGCTGGAGGAAGTAACTGAGCTGGAGCCCGGCGGGACCGGCTCCGATGATCACGTAGCGGTGCCGCTCGTCATCCATCGGCGACGCTCGTGTAGCCCCGCTCGACGATGCGCTCGGCGGAGGCGGCGTAGAAGGAGTCGTCGTCCGGCGTGTCGGTGGCCAGGCCGTCGACGTAGCGGTTGAACATGCAGAACGCGGCGGCGATCAGCACGGTGTCGTGGATCTCCACCTCGGTGGCGCCCTCGGCCTCGGCGGCGGCGACGAGCTCGCGGGTGACGTTCTTGCCGCCGCGCTGCACGGCGGCGGCGACGGCCAGCAGCGCGCGGAGCTTCGGCGTGACCGGCGCGGTCGCCGCGTCGGCGTGGACCGCGGCGACGAGGTCCGCGCCCTCGGGCAGTTGCGCGGCGGCGAACGCCGAGTGGGAGGCGGTGCAGTAGGAGCACGCGTTGAGCCCTGACACGTAGGCGGCGATCAGCTCGCGCTCACCGCGGGTCAGCGTGCTGTCGCCGCGCAGCAGGACCTCCGCCAGCGCGTTCAGCGGCCGGGCCGTCTCGGGCCGGAACGCGAACAGGCCGCGGATGCCCGGCATTCCGGAATCGATGGTGACGTGGGGCAAGACACAACTCCTTCGGACGACCGGGCACCTGCATGATCGTTGTGTAATGCGCGCCTGTCAACGCCTCCTTTCCGGTCGCCGGCCCCATTTGTTTCCCGGCGGCCGGACAAGGGTTGTCGGGCGTAACCGCCCGGCGTAATGTCACGCACGCCACGTGAACCCCGTTTAACGACCGGAGAGTGCGTCATGGCCGATCACCCGAACATCACCGTCGCCGCGAACAGTTACGACGCGATGGCGAAGGGCAACTGGGATTACCTGCGCGACGAACTTCTCGCCGACGACGTGGTCTTCCACGTGCCCGGCCAGGGCTCGCTGGCCCGCGACTACCGGGGCAAGGACGAGGTGCTGGGCTATCTCAGGCGCCTCGCCCAGAGCACCGGCGACACGTTGCGGATGGAGCCGCGCACGTACCTGGTGGGCGACGACCACGTCGCGGCGATGCTGAGCGTCTACGCCGAGCGCGAGGGCCGGGTCCTGGAGGACACCGGTCTGCAGGTCTACCGCGTCTCCGGCGGCAGGATCAGCGAGCGGTGGAGCTACCCGGACGATCCTGGCGCCGTGGACGCGTTCTTCGCCTCCTGATCACGCGCTCTCGGCCAGCTCCTTGCGCCAGACGGCCACGTAGCCGCTGGTCAGGCGGGCCCTGGCCGCATAGTGCTCCGGATCGTCGCAGGCCAGCGTGGCCAGCCCGTCGACGTAGCGGTTGTACATGCAGAACGCCGCGGCGATCAGCACCGTGTCGTGGATCGCCAGGTCCGAGGCTCCCTCGGCCCTGGCGGCCTCGACCAGGTCGGCGCCGACCTGCTGCCCGCCGCGCTGCACCGCCGCCGCGATCGCGAGCAGCGCCCGCAGCCTGGCGGAGATCGGCGCCGTGTCCGGGTCGGCCCGCACCGCGTCGACCAGCTTCATGCCCTCGGGCAGCCGGACCGCGGCGAACGCCGCGTGGGTGTGGAAGCAGAACCGGCACCGGTTCAGCGACGACACGTACGCCGCGATCAGCTCACGTTCGGCGCGGTCCAGGGTGTCGTCGCCGGAGAGGAGCACCTCCGACAACTGCGTGAGCGGCGCCGCCGCCTCGGGCCGGTAGCGGAACAGCCCGCGAATTCCCGGCTCATCCGAAACCAGGGTAATGTGCGGGCGTTTTCCGCCCGCGTGGTTGACGAATTCCCGCCGTCGCGGGGGCCAATTCACCTGTGCCATTTGCCGTCCCTTCGTCCGCCGAATTCGCCTGCATACTGCAAGTGTGCGGTCCGGGCCGCCGCGTATCCGGAATTGTGCGGGCCAGCATGATGTCCGCCGTGACACGTTCCTGTCAGCCCGGACGCTGGACGGCGGCGGGACTCAGTCCCGCAGGGCGCGCGCCAGGGCGTTGCCGTCGCCGGGCGCGACCGGTTCGGTGAGGAAGACCGGCCCCTGGGCCATGAACCTCGGCCGGGTGCCGCGGTGCTCGTCGGCGGCGTGCACGGTCAGCGGGTGCACGAGGTAGACGTCGCCGGGCAGGCCGGTCGCGCGGGCCACCGGGCGGTCGCGGGACGCCTCGTCCAGCAGGGGCCCGGCCTCGAACGGGTCGAGCACCCGCTCGCCCAGCACGCGGGCGGCGTCACGGTGGGAGCCCACCCGGATGCGGGTCGGCGCGTCGTCCTCGCCCACCTCCGACAGCAGCGTGAGCAGCAGCATCGTCTCGGGCCGCCCGGACACCGCCCAGGAGCCGTCGGGCCGGGCCACGGAGGCGTCGATGTGCCAGCCCCGGTCGTCGACCTCGGACTTGCCGGGGAAGCGGACCGGCATGTTGCCGATGGCTCCGCGCGGCTTCCAGCCGCCCGGCCCGGCCAGCGCGTCGAGCGCCTCGGCCAGGCGGGCGCTGCGGACGAACGCGCCGAACGGCCCCTGGCCGGTGACGTCGGCGGCCCACACCACGGGCTGCCGCCATCCGGCGGGGTCGTCGGGCGACAGGCCGATCTGGTGCCACACCGCCGCCCTGGCCGCGTCGCCGGCCTCGCGGGGCACGGCGGCCTCCAGCTTGACGAATCCGTCGGCGACGAAACGCTCCACGTCCACAACAGTCATGGCAGCCACCGTAACGGGGCTGTCCACTGCTTTTCAGCGGCCGACCAGCGCCTGGAGCAGGCCGGGGAAGGCCTCGTCGATCTCGTCGCGGCGCAGCGCGTTCATCCGGGAGGTGCCCACGTAGTGCTGGCGGATGAGGCCGGCCTCGCGCAGCACGTTGAAGTGGTGGGTGGCGGTGGACTTGCTGACGGGCAGCTCGATGGTGCCGCAGCTGACGTCCTCGCAGGCCCGGTAGAGCTCGCTCACGATGTGGCGGCGCACGGGGTCGACGAGGGCCTCCAGCACCTGCTGGAGGGTGATCGTCCGGATGTCCGGGTGTGGCGGGACGCGCTCCCGCCCGGTTCGCCGTGCCACCGTCATCACCCCACCCTAGCAAAGTACGGCCACCATCGAAGTTTGACAGCGATCATACTTTCCGCTTGAGTGAACCCCTCACCACGGAAGGAACGATGCGTGATGACCAGGACGGTGCGCTTCCACGAGCTCGGCGGGCCCGAGGTGCTGCGGCTGGAGGACGTGGAGCCCGGCGACCCCGGCCCCGGCGAGCTGCTGGTGCGGGTCGACGCGATCGGGCTCAACCGCGCCGAGACGCTGTTCCGCAGCGGCCACTACATCGAGCCGGTCAAGGAGTTCCCCTCCCGGCTCGGCGCCGAGGCCGCGGGCGTGGTCGAGGGCGTCGGCGCCGGCGTGACGGGGTTCGCCCCCGGCCAGGAGATCAGCGTGGTGCCCGCGTTCTCCATGAACGACTACGGCGTCTACGCCGAGCGCGCGGTGGTCCCGGCCGCGGCGGTGCTGCCCCGCCCCGCCGGGCTCGACGCGGTCGGCGGCGCGGCGGTGTGGATGCCGTACCTGACGGCGTACGGGGCGCTCGTGGAGGTCGGCGGGATGCGCGCGGGCGACACGGTCGTGCTGACGGCGGCCTCCAGCAGCGTCGGCCTGGCCGCGATCCAGATCGCCGGCCGCGTCGGCGCGGTGCCCGTCGCGACCACCCGCACGCGGGCCAAGGCGGCGCGGCTGCGCGCGGCCGGGGCGGCCGAGGTGATCGTCACCGAGGAGGAGGACGTGGCCGCGCGGGTGCTCGCGCTGACCGGCGGGCGCGGCGCCGAGTTCGTCTTCGACGCCGTCGCCGGTCCCGGCGTGCTGGAGCTGGGCCGGGCGGTCGCGCCGGGCGGCTCGCTGATCATGTACGGGGCGCTGAGCGGCGAGGTGACGCCCTATCCGGGGTTCGCGCTCGGCATGCCCGCCCTGAACATGCGCACCTACACCGTGCACGAGACGACCACCGACCCGGACCGGCTGCGCCGCGCCGAGGCGTTCGTCGCCTCCGGCCTGCGCGCCGGCGCGTTCGCGCCCGCCGTGGACCGCGTCTTCGACCTGGCCGACGTCGCCGAGGCGCACCGCTATCTGGAGTCGGGCGCCCAGGTCGGCAAGATCGTCGTCACGACGGGCCGGTGACGGGCAGGCTCCGCTCCCTGATGGGCGCGTAAAGGGCGCTCCAGCCGTTGAACAGCCCGGTCGCGAAGTAGTGGACGTTGGTGGCGAGCACGGCGAGCAGCGTCATGGCCACGTACAGCCCCAGCCCGGCCGCCCTGACGAGGTCGACGGGCAGCGTGTACGCGATCGCGACCCGGGCCGCGGCGTCGAGCAGCAGCGCCACGGACCAGATCACGGTGGACACCCGCCAGATCCGGCGGAAGGCGGGCAGCCGCTCCCAGTAGACGTCCCACGGCTCGCGCAGCGGCCCGCGCGGGAGCCTGCGCTCCACCAGCGGGCGGGTGAACTCGTAGGCCATCGGCCTCCCCCACCACACCGAGGCCAGGAACCACAGCCCGGCGGCGGCGGTGACGAACCCCTCCTTGGCCAGCAGCAGCCGCTCGTCCCCGCCGACCAGCGCGGCCAGCAGGGCGATGCCCATCATGCCCGCCATGAACAGGCCGAGCCCGTCCAGCCTGCGCCCCCGGGCGAACTGCCAGGCGGTGACCACGGCGGGGACCAGCGCGTCGACCAGCAGCGCGAGATAGACGCTGACCCCGAGCGCGCGCAGCCCGTAGTAGACCCCCAGCGGCACCACGACGTTCAGCGCGAACGACAGGGCCCGGCTCACCCGCCGCTCCGGGTGGCCAGGTCGAACAGCGTCACGAGCTCGCGCGCGTAGCCGTCGAGGTCGAGGTCGGGCTTGGTGCGCAGCAGGAACGGCAGCCCGTCGAGCGAGCGCTGGATGGTCGCCGCCATGACGAACGTGTCGAACTGCCGGAACTCCCCCCGGCTCTGCCCGTCACGCAGGATCGCCTCCAGGTGCCCGAGGACGCCGTTCTCCTCGTCGGGGCCGTAGGACCGGCTCTCGCCCGCGCCGCCGCGCCAGTCGAGGAAGATCGTCATCAGCGCCTGCATCTCACCGGCGTGCGTCGCGTTGAACTCCACCAGCCCGGTGATGTACGCGCGCAGCCGGGCGGCGGCGCCGGGCAGCCCGGCCATCCGCTCCCCCAGGTGGCGGCCGAGCTTGCCGATGATGTGGCCGACGACCTCGGCCATCAGCTCGTCCTTGCCGGCGAAGTGGTAGGAGATCAGCCGCGTGCTGCTGAGCCCGGCCCGCTTGGCGATCCGGGCGAACGACGTCTGGCCGTAGCCGGCCTCGCTCAGGGTCTCCACAGTCGCGGCGATGATCTGCGCGCGCCGGGCCTCCCCCGTGAACGTTCTTACTTGCATGAGTAAAACATACGCCATTCGAGTAACCGGCGCCAGGTCAGCCCAGCGGCTGGGCCGAGCCGAACACGCCGTGCGGGTCGTGGAGGGCCTTCAGCTCGCGCAGCCGGGGCAGGTTGGCCCCGTGGTAGGCGCGCGCCCAGTCGGCCAGGTCCGGGTCCGGGTAGTTGGGGTAGACGCCGGACGTCCACGGGGAGATGCGCTCCCAGGCGCGGCGCAGCCAGGCGTGCGCGTCCCGGCGGCGGCTGTCGCTCGCCCGGAAGCCGACCTGCACGGCCTGCTTGAGCAGGAAACGCGGCGTGCGGTGGGCGAAGGCCGTCGCGGCGGGGTCGACGCGGCCGATCGCGCCCGCCCACGGCACGAACTCCAGGTCGCGGATCTCGCCGTAGACCCGGTCGGCGGCCAGCCGTTCCAGCAGGTCCTCGACGGCCTCCCGGGGCAGGGCGCCGGGCAGGAATCCCGACTTGCTCAGGCGCAGGCCGGGCCGCTCTCCGGGCGGCAGCTCCGTGGCGGCTCCGGCTCCGCCGTCGGCGTAGGAGTGGTGACAGGCGGCCGCGGCGCCCTCCAGCCGGGTGAGCGTGAGCCGGTCCACCGGGGCCAGGCCGGCCACCAGCTCGGCGGCCTGCTCCTCCGGCCCGGCGACGACGCCGAACAGCACCGCGTACGGCTCCTCCTCAGGCTCGTCGCCGGCGATGACGGCAATCTCCAGGTTGACCTCGTCCGGCGCGCCGGGCGCCCAGTGCTGCCAGGCGTCCACGAGGGCGGCGGCGTCGCCGAAACCGCAGATCGCCCGGACGGCGGTGACGGGGACGATCGGGCGGGTGCGCAGCGTCAGCCGGGTGACGGCGCCGAACGTGCCGCCGCCCGCCCCGCGCAGCCCCCACAGCAGGTCGTCGCCCGCCTCGACGGCCCGCCCGTCCGCCAGGACGACGCGCGCGGCCAGCAGGTGGTCGGCGCCGAGCCCGTACAGGCGGGAGAAGACGCCGTAGCCGCCGCCGAGGACCGCGCCCGTCACGCCCACGGCCGGGCACCAGCCGCACGGCACCATGCGCCCGTGCTCGGCCAGCCGCCGGGCCAGCTCGCCGATCCGCACGCCGGGCCCGACCCGCACGGTGCCGTCGCCGACCTCGATCGTCCGCATCCCGCCGAGGTCGACCAGGAGGCCGGTCGTCGAGGAGTGCTCGGCGAAGCTGTGGCCGCCGCCGCGCAGCGCGAACGGCAGGCCGCGGACGCGCGCGAGCTCCAGTGCGCCGATCACGTCGGCCTCGGAGCCGCAGCAGGCCACGGCGGCGGGCAGCGCCTCGTCGAGCGTGCCCAGGAACGGCTTGCGGCGGGCCTGGTAACCGGGCTCGCCGGGATGGATGAGCCGCGGCGCGGTCATCGGCGGGCCGGCTTGCCGGTCTGGAGCGCGTACAGCTCGGCGTAGCGGCCGCGCAGCGCCAGCAGCTCCTCGTGGGTGCCCTGCTCGGCGATGCGGCCCTGGTGCAGCAGGTAGACGCGGTCGGCGTGCCGCACGCTGGTCAGCCGGTGCGTGATCAGCACGACCGTGCGCTCGCCGGCGATCCGCCGGAGCGTCTCGTAGACGGCGTACTCCGCCTTGGCGTCCAGTGGCGCGGTCGGCTCGTCCCAGATCAGCAGCGGCCCGTCGCGGAACAGCCCCCGGGCGACGGCCAGGCGCTGCCACTGCCCGGCCGACAGCTCGTGACCGCCCCGGAACTGCTTGGACAGCAGCGTCCGCCAGCCCGAGGGCAGCCCGGCGATCACGTCGTCGGCGGCGGCGAGCGAGGCGGCCTCGCGCAGGGCGTGGTCGCCCGGGTCGGGGCGGTCGTGGCGGCCCATGCGGACGTTGGTCCTGGCGTCGTGCGGCCAGCGGACCGGGTGCTGCGGCACCAGCACGATCCGGTCGGCCAGCGAGCGCGGGTCCAGTCCGGCGCAGTCGAGCCCGTCCCAGCGCATGGTCCCGGTGGTGGGCCGGTACAGCCCGGCCAGCAGCCTGGCCAGCGTGGTCTTGCCCGAGCCGTTCTCGCCGACGAGCGCGATCGTCTGGCCGGCGTGGACGGTCAGGTCGATGCCGCGCAGCGCGGGCCCGGCGCCGCCCGGGTAGGTGAAGCCGACGTCGCGCAGGGTGATGCGCGCGGGTGAGCGGGGCGCGGGCACGCCGCCCTCGGGCCGCCTCCTGGCTTCGGCGTCGGCCAGGAAGTCGTGGTAGTCGGCCACGTACAGGGACTGCTCGAACAGCTGGTTGGCGGCCTGAGTGAGCTGGCGCAGCGCCCCGGCGGCCACCCTGACGGCGATCACGGCGGTGCCGGCGGCGGCGGTGGCGATCCAGCCGGCGTGCAGCATCAGCCCGAGCGCGGCCAGCACCCCGGCCAGGGCCAGCCCGGCGGCGGCGCGGCCGGCGGCGGTGGCCCGCGCCATGGCCAGCCCGACCCGCGTCTCCTCCGCCTTCAGCACGTCCGCCACCTGCCGGTACTCGGCGAGCACGGACGGCTCGGCCTGGCAGGCGCGCAGCTCGCCCGCCGGCTCGCGTTCGGTGGCCAGGGAGGTGAGCAGGTCCACGCGGCGGTTCAGCGTGACCATCGCGCGCATGCCCGCGTAGCCGCGCCTGGCGGCCCTGAGCACCGCCCACGCCTCCGGGATCACCCCGGCCACGAGCAGCGGCACCAGCAGCGGGTGCAGTACGGCGAGCCCGGCGGCGGCGGCCGTCACCCCGCAGGCGGCGCCGAGCAGGTCGACGAGGTTGCCCGCGGAGCGGTCGAGGTGGAACAGCCCGCGGTCGCGGGCCCGGTGCAGGCCGTCGAAGAAGTCCACGTCGTCGAGGTCGGCCAGTTGCACGCCGAGCGCCGCAGCGAACAGCCGCTCCTGCGCGGCCCGGCGCAGCGCCGGTTCGAGCCGCGCCCTGGCCAGCTCGACGCCCGCCACGGCGGCTCCGCGCAGCGCCACGATCACGGCGACGAGGACGAGGTCGGGCAGCGCGGCGAGGATGCGTTCCGGGGCCGCCCCTGCGGCCAGCAGCTCGTCCAGCACGGCGGTGGTCGCCAGCAGGCCGCCCGCCGTCGCCGCGCCGATCGCGAGCTGGAGGGCCAGGACGGCGAGCGCGGGACGGCGCCCGCACTCCCAGACGAGCCGCAGCACGGGCGCGACGAGCGCCGGCAGGCGGCGCAAGGTGTGCCGGGGCCCGTCCGGGCTGTCGAGGTGCCAGTAGGGGGTGACGAGCTCGTCCTGCGCGTCCGCCGTCATGCCGCTCACGCCGGGTCCGGCAGCAGGACGGACGGCAGCGCGCAGTCCGGGTGCATGCGCAGGAGCTGGTAGGCGACGCCGCCGAGTCCGGGCAGCAGGCCCGGCGCGAAGGCGTCCCTGGCCAGGCCGCTGACCGGGCCGTTGACCTCCAGGCCGCCCAGGATGTGGGCGTCCAGGACGGCCCGGTCCACCGGCGCGACCCCGGCGGCCCGCGCGTGTTCGATCACTTCCCAGGAGCCGAGGTCGCCGTGGCAGAGCGTGTGGTTCCAGCCGGTGCCGTCGGCCCAGCAGGAGGCGGCGGCGCGGGCCAGCCGGTCGCGCCAGCGGGCGCCGCCCTCGCGGGCGAGCCGGTCGGCGGCGACGATGCCGACGCCGCCCGCGCCGTGGCACCAGGCGGCGGCGGTGAACCCGTCGCCGCGCAGGTCCACCCAGCCGCGCTGGTCCGGGTCGTACAGGGTGTCCTCGTAGGCGAAAGCGGCGTCGGCGAGCTCGCGCGTCCCGGCGGGGGCGGCGGCGGTGTCCGCCAGCCGGGACAGCGCCCAGCCGATGCCGGTGGCGCCGTGGGCCAGCCCGCCGAGGCCCTGCGGGAAGCGCGCACCCGGCCAGCACGCCCCGCCGGTCCGGTGCTCGGCCAGGGCGGCGAGGCGTTCGCCGATGGACGCGGCGAGCGCGGTCCAGCGCGGCTCCCCGGTCTGCTCGGCCAGCCGCAGCAGGGGGACGATCGCCCCGGACATGCCGGACAGCAGGTCGTAGCCGTCGTCGGCGTCGATCGCCTCCGGCAGCAGCTCGGCCAGCGCGCGGGCGCGGTCCGGCGCCTCCTCCCCGGCCGCGCCGAGCGCGCGCAGCAGCAGCCAGCCCCACACCTGCGAGGTGATGCCGAGGTACGCGCCGGGCGGTTCCGGCCGCAGCCGCATGTCCGCGCGCCGCTGGGCGGCGTCGCGGTCCTCGGTCAGGCGTACGGTGCGCAGGACGGCCGCCAGCAGGCCCGGCAGCTCGTCGACGGGCTCGGCCCGGCCGGCGGCGGCCTCGCCCACGTAGGCGGCGAGCAGGACGGCCACGCCGTGGGCTCCGCCGTACAGGTCGGCCGACAGCGGCTGCACCGCCCAGCCGGTGGGGTTGAGCACGGGCGTGATCCAGGTGACGGTGCCGTCGGGCCCGCGCACGGCGGCGTCCAGCACGCCCCGCATGATGCCGGCCGCCGCCGCGCGCCGCCTGGGCTCCAGCCGGTCGGTGAGGAGCAGGCCGGGCGACAGCCGCTTGTCCTCCGGCATCCAGCCCTCGTTCAGGTACGCGCTGACCAGGGCAGCCTGCGCCACCCGGCGGTCCAGCGCGTGATCACGCGCCCGCCAGCGGGCCACGGCGTCGGCCACCAGGTCGAGCTCGGGCCCGCACCGGCTGCCTCCGGGGCCGCGCAGCACGCCCACCCGGGGCGTGGTGTCGAACAGCGGGATGTCGCCCTGGCACAGCTCGTCCACCTCGGCGGCGATGACGGCGGCGTCGCCGGGAGCGCCGGGCACGTTCTCGGACATCCTGGCCAGCAGCGCGGCGGCCCTGGCCCGGGCGGGCGCCTCGTCGTGCAGCGCGACGGGATGCCAGAGCATGCGGGCCAGCTCGGCGTAGGACTCGGTGGAGCGCAGCACGGCGCGGACCGGGCAGTCGGCGAAGCCCGCCAGCAGCGGCTCCAGCTTGGCCGACCGGTCCAGCTCGGCGAGGCGTTCGTCGAGCTCGTCGAACCCGGCGATGATGGCGTCCCAGTAGTGGCCGAGGACCGGCTCGGGGCTGGGGTGGTTGGCCGCCGGAGGCAGCTCCACCCGTTCGATGCCCATTCTCGGGCTGTCGGTGCCGGCGTCGAGCACGACCGGCAGCTCGACCTCCGGCTGCTGGCCGGGCAGCGCCCCGGCCGCCGACATGTCGACGCCCCGCCAGCCCAGCGCGACGCCGCGCCCGGGAAGCAGCCCGGTGCGCATGACGGAGGCGTTGACCAGCTCGACGGCCAGGTCGACGGCCTGGCCGTAGCCGGAGGGGCGGGCCTTGGCGTGCGGGGTGAACAGGCTCTCGCAGTCGACGACCACGGGGTGCGGGCCCGCCGCGATGAGGTTCTCGGCGTGCAGGTCGCTGCCGCCGAGCAGGCGCATGAGGGCCAGCCAGTGACCCATGCCCCGGTAGAAGGCGCGCAGCTCCGCGGCGTCGGCGCAGTGGCGGTGCTCGATGTGCTCGGCCCAGCCGTACCCGTCGCGGGTCACGACCTCGGGCACTCGCATGGTGGAGTCGCCGAGGTGGGTGAGCAGCCGGGCGAGCTCGGCGTCGACGGCCAGCGAGCGCGGCTTGTACAGCACCCGCCCGTCCTCGCCGTGCGCCAGCACGACCGTCTGCCCGCCGCGGTGGCTGTCTCCGGCGCCGAACTCGACGCGGGTGAGCTCGCCGGCCGGCGCGCCGGGCAGCGCGGCCAGCGCGGCGCGGTCGCGGGCGAAGCGGGCGGCGAAGCGGTGGGCGGCCTCGCAGCGGTTGCGGATCACGGTCGCCAGCCGGGCCTTCATGGCCGGGTACGGGCCGTCCAGTCCGCGCCAGAACGCCGGTTCCGCCACGGTCCGCTTCCACTGCTCCCAGCGGGCGGCGGGATCGGGGGCGGTCAGGCGCCCGGAGAGCCGGGCGGCGTTCACCTCCAGGACCAGCACTCTGGTGATCCTGCGGCGGACGTCTTCGTCCAGGGACCGCGCCGAGCCCGCCAGGACGGCTGCGCGCTCGGCCCCGGCGAGGCCGGTGAGCCGTCCCAGCCGGGCCTCCAGGTCGGCCAGAGCCGGTCCGATCAGCGGGTCCAGCGGTGGGTCGAACTCACCGGCCATGTGCTCCCGTCCCCGCTCAGCAGCAGTAACGGGTGCGAGAAGCCGAGCAGGCGGTGCCGCACTTCCCGGACGCGCCCGGCCCGGTCATGGTGATCTCGGACTCGGCGTACGTGCCCTGCAGCAGCGGGCCCACCGGGCTGTCCGGCTCGTCGCCCGCCCTCCAGGCGGCGATGATCTCCTCGGCCCTTTCGAGGGTGACGGTCATCCTTGCTCCCTTCTCGGACTTGGCGTCATGATCTGGTGCCGGGTTCGTGACGGCTAGACGTCAAAACTGCGCACTTGACACGACATTCCGGATATGAGAAAGACAGGCGTGATCACCGTTTCCGTCGTGGACGACGACCGGATGCTCATCGACGGGCTGGCCGCCTGGCTCGCCGCGGTGCCCGACGTCCGGCTGATCGGATCGGCCGCGACCGTCGCCGAGCTGCTCGCCGCCGAGCGCTCGCCGGCCGACGTGGTGCTGCTCGACCTGCTGCTCGCCGACCGCTCCGACCCCGCGGGCAACGTGCGCACGCTGGTACGGCTGCACCGCCGGGTGCTCGTGGTCAGCGTCGTGACCTCGGGCGACATGGCCAGGCAGATGATCGCCGCGGGCGCGGGCGGCTACCTCACCAAGGATCACGACCTGGGCATGCTGGTCGCCAAGGTCAGGGAGGTGGCCGAGGACCGGGTGGCGATCTCGCCCGAGCTGGCGCTCGGCTGGCTGGCCGACCGCGACGGCGACCGGCCGGTCCTGTCGCCGCAGGAACGCGCGGTGCTGCTCGCCTACGCCTCCGGCATGACGCTCACCGCGGCGGCCCGCAGCGCCGGGGTACAGCCGGGCACCGCCAGGAACTACCTCGAACGCGTCAAGGACAAGTACCGCAAGGCGGGCCGCCCCGCCTACACCAAGCTGGACCTGGCCGACCGCGTCAGGGAGGACGGTCTGGCCACCTGAGCTCCACGCACACCCCCTCGCCCGGCGCGGTGATCACCTCGGCGCGCCCGCCCACCTCGCGCATGCGCCCCATCACCGACGACCGCAGCCCGTAACCAGGCTCGACCAGGCCGGGGTCGAAGCCCGTGCCCCGGTCGACGACGCGCACGGTGACCACGCCGTCCACCTCGACCGCGGTCAGCCACGCCTCGCGCTCCCCCGAGTGCCTGGCCACGTTGTTGAGCGCCTCCGCACCGGCCTCCGCCATCGCCTCCCCCACCTCGTCGGGCACGCCGCCGGGCAGCGCCTCGGCGGCGTAGCGCACGCACAGCCCCAGCCCGGCCGCCCTGGCGACCGCGCGGGCCAGGCCGTTGCCCAGCCCGGTGGCGGGACCGATCGCGTCCTGCCTGATCAGCGTCCGCACGTAGGCGGCGTCGGCCGCGCACCGCCGCCGCACCTCCTCCGTACGGTGGTCCAGGCCGCCGCGGGCGATCGCGGTCAGCGTCGTCAGGACGGTGTCGTGCAGTTGCCGGTAGTGCGCCAGCCTGGCCCGCTCGGCGGCCCGCTCGGCCTCGGCCACCGAGCGCTGCTCGGCCAGGGCGTCCAGCCGCGTCGCCTGGGCGGCCAGGTAGCGGCGGATGAAGAAGACGATGACCGCGAACCACACGTAGCTGTTGACCCGCACGCCCAGCTCCACCACGGCCGGGAGGCGCTGGCCCAGGTCGCCGGCGTGCGCGAGCGCGTAGACCGCGACCGGCGGCAGCAGCGCCGCGAACTGGACCGGCCGCTCGCACACCGCGCCGATCAGCGCGCCCGTCGCCAGCAGCGCGTGGGAGGACCAGTTGGACACGCACGTGCCGGACGAGGGCAGGCACGCCCCGGTCACCCCCATCATGAACACGCAGGTCGCGGCCACGTCGATCACCACCGCCCGGGGGTCGAACCAGCCGCGCCGCGCCACCCAGCGGAACAGCGCCGCGTTCCACGCCAGGGCCACGGCCAGCAGCGCCACGTCGAGCCCCCGGCCGGCGGACAGCACGGTGACCGGTCCCCGCGCGGTGAACAGGCTCGAACAGGCGGGCAGCAGGTAGCTGAGCCGCTGGAGCAGCAGCAGCATCGCCACGAACCTGCGCACCCGCTCGGCGCTGGGCCTGGACGCCAGGAAGAGCGGGTCCCGCCAGCCGAGTGAGCCCCGTCCGCCCGGGTCGCGCGGGTCGCTCGGGGGTGGAGGCTGCATGTGTAGCGACGCCCTTCAGACGAGCCGGACTCTAAGATCCATCGAGCCCGGCGCGATCTCAAGCGCGCGCCTGATACGGGTGTCCGAGTCGCCGTTTTCGGCGTGTGCTCACCGGCCGGCGAGCCCGTCCCGTACGCGGTCGATCAGGGCGGCCCGGTCGACGCCCGCCAGCGCGAGGGCGCGCGGGACCGTGCCCGCCTCGGCCTGGAGGACGGCGATCAGCAGGTGGCCCGGCCGCAGGTCCTTCTTGCGGTGGGCCCTGGCCATCCGGTCCAGGGCGAGCTTGACCGAGGCGCCCAGGCCGAGCCGGCGCTCCGGGTCGCGGGTGGCGGGCGGCAGGTCGAAGTCGCCGAGCGACACCCCGGCGACGCTCAGGCTGTGCTCGAACTCGCGGCGCAGGGCGGCCTTCAGCGCCGCGTGGTCCAGGCCCGCCGCGGTGAGCGCCGGATCGGGGCCGGCGGCGATGGCCAGCAGCAGGTGGTGCGCCTCGATGGTGGCCGAGCCGTCCTGCGCGGCCTCCTCCTCGGCGCGCCCCAGGACCTCCTGGAGGTGGAGGTCGATCTCGCTCATGCCCGCCTCCGCAGCGTCACCCCGGCGGCGATGAGCCGCTTGGCGTGCTTCTTGTGGACCGCCTGGCGCGTGACGGCGAGCGCCTCGGCGACCTGCGGCCAGCTCCAGCCGGCCCGCATCGCCTGCTCGACGGCGGCGTCCTCGAGCTGGTCGGCCAGCCGGCGCAGCGCGGCCACGGCGGCCAGCGCGTCGGCCGGATCTTCGCTTGCCATGCGGGCAAGCCTAGCAACTAGAGTTGCTTATGCACGCCGGCCCCGTACAGGGCGCTGAACAGCGGCCACGTCAGCGCGGCCATCTCGGCGGGCGAGCGCGGACAGCCGCGCTCAAGCCAGTCGGCGGCCACCCCGATGATCGCCCCGCCGGTGAAGGCGGCGGGCACGTTGTGCGGGATGTCGAGCCGGCCGTCGAGCGGGGCCCCGGCGCGGGCGGGCAGGCCGGTGCCCTCGCGCAGGCGGTCGTAGACGGCCGCGGTGATGCGGCGGCGGATGTGGTCGGCCACGCGCGCGCTGCCCTGCGGCCCCAGCAGGCCGCGGTAGAGCCCGGCGTGCCCGGCGAGGCTGGCGAAGAACGCCTCCAGCGACAGGGCAGCCTCCCGCTCCAGGTCGGGCGAGCCCGGCGAGGGGGCGGGCAGGGAGGCGATCAGGTCGTCGATCATCGCCGTGCAGGCGGCCTCGGCCAGCTCGTGCACGTCGCGGTAGTGGTCGTAGAAGGTCGAGCGGCTCACCCCGGCGTGCTCGGCGACGTCGGCGACGCTGATGCGCGACAGGTCCTGCTCCTCGACGAGCCGGAGGAGCGCCCGCGCCAGGGCGGCGTGGGTCCGTCGCACCCGCCGGTCGGCCGCGGGGGTGCTGTTTCTGCTAGTGGACACGCATTTCACCCTACCTTCTGACTACATGTGTACGATTTCCTACATGTGTAGGGTAATGTGGCGTCCGGAAGGGAGCACGACCATGCGCACACGTTCCCGGGGCGGCCGCTCGTGACCCCGCCCGGCGGCGTGCTGATCGTCGGCGCCTCGGCGGCCGGCCTGAGCACGGCCGAGGCGCTGCGGCGGCACGGCTACCAGGGCGGCCTGACGCTGCTCGACGCCGGCCCGCACCTGCCCTACGACCGGCCGCCGCTGTCGAAGCAGGTCCTGGCCGGGGTGTGGGAGCCGGAGCGCGTCCAGCTCCGTGACCAGGCGCGGCTGGACGCGCTGGGGGCGGAGTTCGCGCTCGGCGACCCGGCCGTCACGCTGGACGCGGCGGCCCGGGAGGTCACCACCGCCTCCGGCCGCGTGCTGCGCGCCGACGCCCTGGTCGTCGCCACCGGGCTGACCCCGTGCCGGCTCCCGGGCCAGGACGGGCTGGCCGGCGTGCACGTGCTGCGCACGCTGGACGACGCGCTCGCGCTGCGCGGCGACCTGACCGCCGGGCGGCGGCTGGTGGTCGTGGGCGACGGCGTGCTCGGCGCGGAGGTCGCGGCCACCGCCCGCACCCTCGGCCTGGACGTCACGCTCGCCGGCATGGGCGGCACGCCGCTCGGCGCGCAGCTCGGCGACGTGGCCGGCGCGCTGCTGGCGCGCACCCACGCCGAGCGCGGGGTCCGGCTGCGGCTCGGCGTCACCGTCGAGGAGCTGACCGGCGCCGCGGGCCGGGTCACCGGGGTCCGGCTGGCCGGGGGCGAGCTGCTGGCCGCCGACGTGGTCGTGGTGGCCGCCGGGTCCCGCCCGGCGACCGGCTGGCTGGAGGGCAGCGGCCTCACCCTGGACGACGGCGTCAGGTGCGACTCGCGCTGCCGCGCCGCCGCGGGCGTCTGGGCCGTCGGCGACGTGGCCTCCTGGCCGCACGAAGGGCTCGGCAGGCGGCTGCGCCTGGAGAACCGCACCAACGCCACCGAGCAGGCCCAGGCGGTGGCGGCCAACATCCTCGGCGCGGACCGGCCGTACACGCCGATCCCCTACTTCTGGACCGACCAGTACGACGTCAAGATCCAGGCTCACGGGCTGCCGTCACCGGCGGCCGAGCTGACCGTCGCCGAAGGCGACCCGGAGGAGCACCGCTTCGCCGCCCTCTACCGCGAGGACGGCCGGGTCACCGGCGTGCTCGGCTGGAACATGCCCAAGCAGGCGCGTGTCCTGAGGCAGCAGGTCCTCGCCGCCCAGCCGCTCGCGCCCGCCTGACCCGTCCGCGCGTGACCAACCACTACCGCAGAGGAGATGCCGCATGAGCGTCAACGAGCAGGTCCTGCGCTACCCGATCCCCAGTGACGCGGCGCTCGACCCGCCCGCCGAGTGGGCGGAGCTGCGCAAGGAGTGCCCGGTGGCCCACGTGAAGCTGCCCAGCGGCGACACCGCCACGCTGCTGACCCGCTACGACGACGTCAAGCAGGTGCTGGCCGACCCGCGCTTCACCCGGCAGCTCACCGCGCCCGACGCGGCCCGGCTGTCGGCCGAGGGCGGCGGCGTGTTCAGCAACGAGATGGCGACGATCATCCCCGACGGCGGCGAGGAGCACCAGCACTGGCGGCGCCTGGTCGGCAGGTGGTTCACCGCCAAGCGGATGTCGGCCCTGCGGCCGTCGATGACGAAGATCGCCGAGGGCCTGATCGACGAGATGGTCGCGGGCGGCGCGCCCGGCGACCTCAGGGCCAGCCTCGGCTTCCCGCTGCCGGTCTACGTCATCTGCGACATGCTCGGCGTGCCAGCGGAGGACCGCGACCGGTTCTCGTACTGGTCCGACACGCTGCTCAACCTCACCCGCTACGGCAAGGAGGAGATCGACGCCGCGCAGGCGGAGTTCTTCCAGTACATGTCCGACCTGGTGGCGGGCAAGCGGGCCGCGCCCGGCGACGACCTGCTGAGCGAGCTGATCGCGGTGGGCGGCCCCGAGGAGGGCGGCCTGTCCGACCTGCAGATCGTGGTCACCGGCATGGGCCTGCTGGTCGCCGGGCACGAGACGACCGCCAACATGATCGGCAAGATGGTCTCCATGCTGCTGGCCGACCGCGGCCGCTGGGAGAGCCTGCTGGCCGACCCGAAGCTGATCCGCACGGCCGTGGAGGAGACGCTGCGCCTGGACGCCAACGCCGGTTTCGGCCTGCCCCGCTACCTGGGCGAGGAGACCGAGGTCAGCGGCACGGTCCTGCCGCGCGGCACGACCGTGGTGTGCAGCATGGCCGCGGCCAACCGCGACGAGAGCGCCTTCGAGGCCGCCGGCGAGATGGACCTGACCCGCAGCCCCAACCCGCACCTGGCGTTCGGCGCGGGCGCGCACTCCTGCCTGGGGCAGGCGCTGGCCCGCACCGAGCTGCAGGTCGTGCTGGAGGTGCTGCTGCGCAAGCTGCCCACGCTGGAGCTGGCCGTGCCCGCCGGGGAGCTGGAGCGGGTGGAGGGGCTGGCCGTCGGCGGCCTGCGCACCGTTCCGGTCCGCTGGTAGCCGGTCCGCTGGTCATCGGAAAGGGGAGGATCGGAATGAAGGTCATCGTCGACGAGGACAAGTGCTGCGGCGCCGGACAGTGCGTGCTGATCGCGCCGGAGGTGTTCGACCAGCGTGACGACGACGGCATCGCCGTCGTGCTCCAGGCCGAGCCGGGCGCGGACCAGCACGACGCGGTCCGCGAGGCGGCGGCGGTGTGCCCGGGGGCGGCCATCGAGCTCGGCTGACCCGGGCGGGCCGGGGAGATGCCGCTACGGTGATTCATCAGGGCACGACGGATATGTCGCCCATCCTGTTGATCACGCCGGAAGGTGCACC
This sequence comes from Nonomuraea sp. NPDC023979, assembly GCF_040639085.1. Lineage (NCBI taxonomy): Bacteria > Bacillati > Actinomycetota > Actinomycetes > Streptosporangiales > Streptosporangiaceae > Nonomuraea > Nonomuraea sp. NPDC023979. The sequence continues at coordinate 12,525 of NZ_JBEZZG010000050.1, read as the reverse complement.
GTGGACTACGAACGCCAGCCGTACAGAAGGTGTGGCCGTAGCGGCCTCCTGCTTCCCGCCGTGTCGCTCGGCCTGTGGCACAACTTCGGCGGCGGCAAGCCGCTCGACGGGCAGCGGGCGATCCTGCACAAGGCTTTCGACCTGGGCATCACGCATGTCGACATCGCCGACCGCTACGGCCCGCCGCTGGGCGCAGCCGAGTCGGCGTTCGGCCGGCTGCTGCCGCGCTCGCTGCGCGACGAGGTGGTGGTGACCACCAAGGGCGGCAACCCCATGTGGGACGGCCCGTACGGCAAGGGCAACTCGCGCAAGCACCTGCTCGCCACGCTGGACCGCTCGCTGGCCCGGCTGGAGCTCGACTTCGTCGACATTTTCTACCTGCACCGGGACGATCCGGACACCCCGCTGGAGGAGCAGGTGGCGACGCTCGACCACCTGGTGCGAACCGGGCGGGCGCTGTACGTGGGCGTGTCCAACTTCTCCCCGCAGCGCACCGCCGAGGCCGCCCGGCTGCTGCGCGAGCTCGGCACGCCGCTCCTGGTGCACCAGCCGTCCTACTCGCTGCTCAACCGGGAGATCGAGGACTCGCTGCTGGGCGTGCTGGAGGAGCACGGGGTCGGCTGCGTCGTCTACTCGCCGCTGGCGCAGGGGCTGCTCACCGACCGCTATCTCGACGGCATCCCCGCCGACTCGCGTGCCGCCGAGGGGCGCTTCCTCACGCCGGACCGGGTGACGCCGCAGGTGCTGGCGTTCGTCCGGGCGCTCGCCGGGCTGGCGCGGGCGCGCGGCCAGTCGGTGGCCCAGCTCGCGCTCGCCTGGGCGCTGCGCGACCCGCGCGTCACCTCGGTGCTCGTGGGCGCCTCCAGCCCCGAGCAGCTGGAGGCGAACGTGGCCGCCGTGGACCGCCTGGACTTCACCGCCGACGAGCTCGCGGCCATCGACGCCGCCGCCAAGGAGGCCGGCCTGGCGGGCTGACGGTCCGGCGCGGCCTGCTGTTGCGGTCAGCCCGCGTGCTCAGCCCGTGCGCCAGTCGCCCGAGCCGAGCGCGCCGGCGGCCTGCGGTCCCATCAGGCCGAGGCCGCCGTCCACGAACACGCTCGCGCCCGTCACGTACGAGGCGCCGGGGCTCACCAGGAAGGCGATCACGGCGGCGACCTCGCGGGCGTCGCCCGGCCTCGGCACCGGGTAGCCGGGCCGGGTGCCCGGCTGCGGCGGCAGGTCCTCCTGCCCGGTCATCGGCGTGGCGATCTCGCCCGGCGCCACGGTGTTGACCGTGATGCCGTACTCGGCCAGCTCCAGGGCCAGCACCCGGCTGAGCATCCGCAGCCCGCCCTTGGCCGCGCAGTACGGCCCCGCGCCGACGCGCGGGTGCTCCTCGTGCACGCTGGTGACGTTGACGACGCGCCCGCCCCTGCCGGAGGCGATCATGCGGCGGGCGGCCCGCTGCGCGCACAGGAACGGCCCGTCGAGGTCGACGGCCACGACCGAGCGCCAGCGGTCGTACCCCATGTCCAGCAGCGGTTCGGCGGTGCCGGTGCCGGCGTTGTTGACCAGCGCGCCGAGCCCGCCGAGCTCGTCGGCCAGCTCGTCGACGACGCCCGCGGCGCGTTCCGGATCGGTGAGGTCGTGCCCGCGCACGGCCGGCGCCCGGCCGAGCTCGCGCACCTGCCGTGCGGTCTCCTCGGCGCCGTCGCGGTCGGCGTGATAGGTGATGCCCACGTCGAATCCCTGCTCGGCCAGTGCCACGGCGGTCGCCCTGCCGATGCCGGAGTCGGCCCCCGTGACGATCGCCACCTTGTCGTACCCGTTGCCCATGCCGCTGCCCCTGCCCGCTCCGCTGGGGCTTATGGCTGCGGAGGGGCGTAGCCGAGGACGTGGTCGTGCAGCAGGCGGCCCACGGCCGGGTCGCCGCGCCGGAACGCCTCGACGATCGGCCCGTGGTCGGCCGCGTTCTCGTGCAGCCGCACCCTGAACAGGCGGATCGACAGGTGGGTCCACACCTCGATGCCCAGGGACTCCCACACCGACACGAGCACGGCGTTGCCCGAGGCGGCGACGATCTCGCGGTGGAAGGCGACGCTGTGCCGCACCTGGGCGGTGAGCGAGCCGGCGGTCGCGGCCTCGTGCAGCCGGGCCAGGTGGAGCTCCAGCGCGTCGGCGTCGGGGCGGCCGAGCGTGGCGGCCTTCTCCTCCAGGCAGGCCCTGACCTGGTAGACCTCGCGCAGGTCGGCGGCGGTGAACGCGCGCACGCGGGCGCCCCGGTTGGGGACCGTCTCGATCAGCCGCAGCGCCTCCAGCTCGCGCAGCGCCTCGCGGACCGGGGCCTGGCTGACCTGGAGCTCGGTGGCGAGGCGGCGCTCGACGATGCGGTCGCCGGGCTCCCACCGGCCGTCGATCAGGCCGTCCAGCAGCACCTGGCGGATCTCGTCGCGGAGCGGGGACCGTTCGACCGGATTCATCCGACCATCATAGACCGGATGATCGATCATAGGGTGTTTAATGGAGGCATGGAGAGAGATCTGGACCCTCAGGAGACCGCGGAGTGGCTGGAGTCGCTGGAGGCGGTGCGCCGGGCCGCCGGTGACGAGCGCGCCGAGTTCCTGCTGCGCAGGCTCGCCACCGGCACGCGCCCGCTCAACACCGTGCCCACCGCGCAGGAGCCCGCCTACCCGGGCGACCTGGAGCTGGAGGAGCGCATCGCCGCCTACGACCGGTGGAACGCCGCAGCCATGGTCACCCGGGGCAGCGTGCTCGGCCTCGGCGGCCACATGGCCACCTACGCCTCGGCCGCCTGGCTGTACGAGGTCGGGTTCAACCACTTCTTCCACGGCGCCGACGACCAGGTCTACTTCCAGGGCCACGCCTCCCCCGGCGTGTACGCGCGCGCGTTCCTGGAGGGGCGGCTGAGCGAGGCGCAGCTCGACCTGTTCAGGCGGGAGACCGCCGGCGGGCTGCCCTCCTACCCGCATCCGCGCGCGATGCCCGGCTTCTGGCAGTTCCCCACGGTGTCGATGGGTCTGGGCCCGCTCAACGCCGTCTACCAGGCGCGGTTCAACCGCTACCTGCTGCACCGGGGGATCAAGGACACCTCGCGCAGCCACGTGTGGGCGTTCCTCGGCGACGGGGAGATGGACGAGCCGGAGGCCACCGCCGCGCTCACCTTGGCCGCCCGCGAGGGGCTGGACAACCTCACCTTCGTCGTCAACTGCAACCTGCAGCGCCTCGACGGGCCCGTACGCGGCAACACCAGCGTCGTGCAGGAGCTGGAGAGCGTGTTCAGGGGCGCGGGCTGGCACGTGGTCAAGGCGCTGTGGGGCCGCGACTGGGACGGGCTGCTCGGCTCGGACGAGCTGGTGGCCAGGCTCTCCGCCGTGCCGGACGGCCAGTTCCAGACGTACGCGGCCTCGAGCGGCGCGTACATCAGGCAGAGCCTGTTCGCCGGGCTGGAGGCCGTCGCCGCGCCCTACAGCGACGACCAGTTGCGCGCGATCGTCGGCGGGTCGCGGGCCGGGCACGAGCCGCGCAAGGTGCACGCCGCCTACCGGGCGGCGCTCGACCACCGGGGCGCGCCCACGGTGGTGCTGGTGCAGACGGTGAAGGGCTGGACGCTCGGCGCCGGGGTCGAGGCGCGCAACGCCAACCACCAGATGAAGAAGCTCACCCAGGACGAGTTCGCCGCCATGCGCGACCGGCTCGGCCTGCCCGTCCCGGACGAGGCGCTGAGCGGCGACCTGCCGCCGTACCTGCACCCCGGCCCCGGCTCGGCGGAGGCGCGCTACCTGGCCGAGCGGCGGGCCGCGCTCGGCGGCCCGATCCCGCGCCGGACCGTCTCGTACGCGCCGCTGCCCCCGCCCGCGGAGCGGCCCTTCCAGGCGGCGGCCAAGGGGGGCGGGCGGATCGCCACCACGATGGCGTTCGTGCGCCTGGTCAAGGAGCTGATGAAGGACCCGGAGACCGGCCGCCGGTGGGTGCCGATCGTGCCCGACGAAGCCAGGACGTTCGGCATGGAGTCGCTCTTCCCCACCGCGAAGATCTACTCGCCGCTCGGCCAGCGCTACGACGCGGTCGACCGGGAGCTGCTGCTGGCCTACAAGGAGGCGGTCGACGGGCAGATCCTCATCGAGGGCATCACCGAGGCCGGGTCGATGGCGTCGTTCACCGCCGCGGCCTCCAGCTACGCCACCCACGGCGAGGCGATGATCCCGTTCTACATCTTCTACTCGATGTTCGGCTGGCAGCGGACCGGCGACCAGATGTGGGCGCTGGCCGACCAGCTCGGCCGCGGCTTCCTCGTCGGCGCGACGGCCGGGCGCACCACGATGACGGGCGAGGGGCTGCAGCACGCCGACGGCCACTCGCAGCTGCTCGCCTCGGCCAACCCGGCGTGCCTGGCCTACGACCCGGCGTTCGGCTACGAGGTGGCCGTGATCGTCCGGGAGGGGCTGCGCAGGATGTACGGGCCGGCGGGCGAGGACGTGTTCTACTACCTCACGCTCTACAACGAGCCGCTGCCCCAGCCGGCGATGCCGGAGGGCGTCGAGGAGGGCATCCTCAAGGGCATCTACCGCTGCTCCGAGGGCGGCGGGCGGGCCCACCTGCTGGCCAGCGGCACCGCGATCCACTGGGCGCTGGAGGCGCAGCGGCTGCTGAAGGAGGAGTACGGGCTGGGCGTGGACGTGTGGTCGGTGACCTCCTGGAGCGAGCTGCGGCGCGACGCGATGGCCGCCGACGGCGTGCCGTATCTGCAGCGGGCGATGGCGGACACGCAGGGGCCGGTGATCGCGGTGAGCGACTGGATGCGGGCGGTGCCGGACCAGATCCACCCGTGGATCGGCCGCCCGTGGACGTCGCTCGGCACCGACGGCTTCGGCCTGTCCGACACGCGGGAGGCGGCGCGGGAGCACTTCGGGGTGAGCCCGCGCGCCATCGCGGACGCGGTGATCAAGGCCGTCCAGTGACGAGCCCGGCCGCCGCTACCGCTCGGCCTTGAGTGCGGCCGGGCGGAGCACGGCGGCGTCGCGCGAGGCCATCGCGTCCAGGAGGCCGGGGCCGCGCCGGTGGAGCAGGCGCACGGTGAGCACCGGGGTGGCGTAGAGGAGAGCACCGGCCAGGAGGACGGCGGCGGCCACCCACCCCGGGCCGCCGGCGAGCGCGCCGGCGACGCCGGGCACGGCGGCGGCCGCCAGGACCACCGGGAAGATCGTCATCTGGCCGCCGGTCGGATCGCCCGCCTGCTGGCCGGGGTGGACGCGATCGCGGGCGTCGGCGCCCACGGCCGGCATCACGAGCGCGAGCAGCGGCGCCGCCGCGCAGCCGGCGGCGGCGGCCGTGACGGCGCCGCCGAGCGCGGCACCGCCCAGGGGCGAGCCGGTCACGGCCCACAGCACGGCCGCCAGCGCCACCGACGGGACGCCGAACAGCAGCGCCCAGGCCGCCATGCGCCCGCGCACGTCCGCCCGGAGCGCGCCCGGGGTGGTGAGGAGCTGCCACAGGGCCGTGCCGTCCAGGGCGTAGGTGTTGATCGCGACCATCGCGCCGAACACCGCCGCCGCGGGCCCCACCAGGGGCAGGGCCCAGCTCCAGTCGGTGAGCGCGATGACGGCCGCCATCAGCAGCGGTGTCAGCCAGGCGCTGCGCAGCTCCACCCCGCGCGCCGGGTCGCGCAGCCAGGTGGCCAGCTCCCGCGAGACGACCGCCGCCACCTGCGGGCTGGTGCCGGGCAGCGGCAGCGGGCGGCCCGGCACGGCCGGCCGTCGCGGGACCGCCCGGCGGGGCGGCCGGCGCAGCGCCCGCGCCGTCAGCGCGATCCAGCCCGCCTGCAGCAGGACGCCCCAGGCCAGCAGCCCCGCCAGCGGCGCCGCGACCTCGCCGAAGCCGGCGCCGTCACGCACGGCGACCGCCACGCCGTAACCCCAGCCGGTGGGCAGGGCGGTGAGCGCGTCGATCACGGGCGCGGGCAGATGCCCGAACGTGGGGATGACGAGCGCGGTGTCCCCCTCACCGAGCCGCGGCAGCAGCCAGGCGGCGATCGGCACCCATCCGGCGAACGACAGCGCGAGCATGATCGCGGTCTGCAGCGCCGCCAGGGTCATCCCGGCCCGGGTCTGCAGCAGCCAGGCGGCCAGCGCCGCCACCGTCTTGCCCGCCCAGATCAGCAGGTAGAGCTGGGCGGCGGCGGCCAGCGCGGCGATCGCCGCCGCCGCGGGGCCGCCCGGCGCCGCCAGCACCACCAGGGACGCCAGGCACGCCAGGGTGATCAGCGGCCCGACGCCGAGCAGTTCCGTCCAGGACAGCGCGCGCGCCAGCCGCCCGGGCCGCAGCGGATAGCCGCGCAGCCACTCGCGTGAGATGACCGAGGGGTCGTGGCGCGGCTGAGCCAGCGGCCCGAACACCCACATGCCGCCCCACACGGTGAGCGCCACCGCGACCCAGCCCTCGTGGATCACGCCACGGGCGGCCGGCGCCGAGCCCGCGACCACCAGGGCGGCCAGGACCAGGCCGGTGACCAGGCCGAAGGCCCGCTCGTTGTGCGGGCCGTTGCGCAGCAGGCGCAGCTTGAGCGCGAACAGGGCGCCCGTCATCGCAGCCACTCCAGCGGGCGCACCGGGTCGGCGCCGACCAGCTCGATGAAGCGCTCGTTCAGCGTCGAGCCGGCAGCCACCTCCTCGGTCGGCCCTTCGACCAGCACCCGTCCACCGGCGACCACGGCCACCCGGCGGCAGTTGCGTTCGACGAAGTCCATGATGTGGCTCGACAGGAGCACGGTGCCGCCCCCGTCGACGTACTGCTTGAGCACCTGCTCGATGGAGTGGGCCGAGACGGGGTCGATGGCTTCGAACGGCTCGTCCAGCACGAGGACGCGGGGCCGGTGCAGCATCGCGAGCGCGAGATTGATCTTCTTGCGCATGCCGGTGGAGTACTCCACGATCAGCGTGCGCGGGACCGCGTCCAGGCCGAGGATCTCCAGCAGGTCGCCCGCGCGGGCCTGCCAGCCGTCGTCCAGGCCGCGCAGCCCGGCGCTGTAGCGCAGGACCTCGGCGCCGGTCAGCCGCTCGGGCAGGGACAGCCCGTCCATCATGACGCCGAGCTGGGCGAGGGCGGCCTCGCGCGCGGTGCGCAGGTCGTGGCCGGCGATCCTGATCGTGCCGGACGTCGGCTCGCGCAGGCCGCACACGGCCATGAGGGTGGTGGTCTTGCCGGCGCCGTTCGGGCCGACGACGCCGTAGAACATCCCGGGCGGGACGCTCAGGCTGAGCCGGTCGACGGCGACCGCGGACCCGAAGCGCTGGGTGAGGTCCGCCACCTCGACGGCGGGAACGGGGGAATCGAACACGGCCTTCTTCCTGAATCTCGGGAGAGCTGGCTCATTCTGGGCGGATGCCGGGCAGAGTGTCAACACGGCACGTGCCGTTCCACTCAGTGGCGTTCGCGGCGTGGGTGGCGACGCGGCAGCGTCCGCCATTCGACCAGCAGGACGGTGGCGTCGTCCTGGAGGTGGCCGTCCTGGTGGTCGAGGATCGCCCGGATCAGGCGGCGCAGCGTCTCGGGGGCGCTCACGCCGTCGGCCTCGCGGCGGAGGATGAACTCGGTGAAACGCTCCAGCCCGTACGGCTCCCCGGCGGGGCTCTTGGCCTCGACGACGCCGTCGGTGTAGAGGACGAGCCGGTCGCCGGGTTCGAGCCTGAAGCGTGACGGGCCCGCCTCGGCGCCCAGCCGGAAGCCCATCGGCGGGTCGGGCAGCGTCTCCAGCGTGGCCGCGACCCGGCCTCGGCGCAGCACCATCGGCGGGTGGTGGCCGCGGTTGACCCAGGTCAGCTCGCCGGTCGCGGTGTCGAGGGCGGCCAGCACGCCGGTGGCGAACCGGGTGCGGGCGAACCGGTCGGCGATCGCCGCGTCGATCGCCTCGGCGGCGGCGCACAGGTCGGCGCCGCGGCGGCGGGTGTCGCGGTAGCAGCCCATGGCGATCGCCGCGGTCAGGCCGGCGGAGGTGTCGTGCCCCATCGCGTCGAAGATCGCCAGATGCAGGACGTCGCCGGTGACCGCCTGGTCGAAGGCGTCGCCGCCGACCACGTAGGCCGGCTCCAGCGCCGCGCTGACCAGCACCCGCTCGCCGGCGAAGGCCCGGACCGGCAGCGGGCGCCACTCCTGGTGGCCGCCGGGCTGCCGCCTGCCCGCCACCAGCGTGGCGAGCAGGGCGGCCAGCCGCCGGACGCGCCGTTCGGCGGCGGCGTCGAACAGCGGCACGGTCAGGCCGAGCACGCCGATCCGCTGCGTGCCGTCGAGCAGCGGCGCCCACACCTGCTCCCCGGCCGCCGAGGCGCCCGACCGGACCAGCTCCATGCCGCGGAAGGCCAGGCCCGCCACGCTGTCGTCGACGCCCAGCGGCTCCAGCACCGCCCCCGAGGCGTCCCGCTGGCCCGGCAGCGGCACGAGGAAGCGCTGCCACGGGTCCGCCACGTAGATGGCCGCGCCGGTGAACCCGGCCGGCGCGGCGTGCCGGGCGAGCCGGTCCGGGAGGTCCGCGCTCACCCGCGTCAGTCTCCCGGCGGCGGCTCGACCAGCGGGGTGTCGACCAGATGCTCGATCAGGAACCAGGTCTGCAGCTCGCCGGTGCGGATGACGTCGGAGACCAGCAGGTCGTTGGTGCCGTCGTCGCCCATCTCGGCCGTCCGGGCGGCGGCGTCGTGGGCGGCGACGAGGATCGTCTCGTGCGCCTCGATCAGGCGCGTCAGCATCGCGGGCACCTCTTCGGCGCCGTCCGGCGGGCGCGGCACCACGGTGATCTCGGCGACGTGGCGCGGGTCGCCGACGGCCACGCCGCCGAGCGTCTGCACCCGTTCGGCGATCAGGTCGACGAGCTTGTTCTGCTCCTCGGCGTGCTTGTCCAGCAGCAGGTGGAGCTGGTAGAAGGTGGGGCCGCGCATCAGCCAGTGGTGCTTCTTGTACAGGGCGTACAGGATCTGGGTGTCGGCCAGGATCTGGTTGAGGCGCTGGCACGAGTACATGCGGGCCTCGTACGACAGGCCCAGCGGGAACATCCGGACCGTGCCGTACTCCTGGATCTGCACCCCGTTCAGGTGCGGCCACGGCTGGCTGTCGGCCTTCCTGCCGTTCCTGGACGTGCGTTTGCCGGCCAAGGCGTCCTCCTTCGTCACGTAACGGGGAGGTTCCCGGTGCCGTCCCAAGCGAGCGCCAGCACCATCCGCGCATCGGGGCAAGAATCACCCCGAAGGCCGCAGATTGCTGCGCCGTCGGCCTGGGCGAACGCCTCTTTCTTGCTTCCTACGCAAGACCGTATGCCGCACACGCAAGCATTGCCTAGAGTCGGCGGCATGGCGAACCATCACCACCACGACGACCACTCGCTGGCCGAGATCCTCGACCTCGACGGCGAGGTCCTGCACTCCTACCTGTCCGACGTGACCGCCTGGGTCCGCGACCTGACCGCCGACCGGCCGCCGCACCGCCTGCTCGACCTGGGCAGCGGCACCGGCACCGGCACGTTCGCCCTGCTGGAGCGCTTCGGCGACGCCGAGGCTATCGCGCTGGACCAGTCGGAGCCGATGCTGCGCCACCTGGAGGGGCGGGCCCGCGAGCGCGGGCTGGCGAGCCGGGTCCGCACCCTTCAGGCGGACCTCGACACGGGCTGGCCGCCGGTCGGCGAGGTCGACCTGGTGTGGGCGTCGGCGTCCCTGCACCACCTGGCCGACCCCGGCCGCGTCCTGGCCGAGGCGCATGCCGCGCTGCGGCCCGGCGGGCTGCTGGTCGCCGCGGAGACGGCCGGCTTCCCGCGCTTCCTGCCCCAGGAGCACGCCGGCCTGGAGGAGCGCTGCCATGCGATCCTGGACCGGCGCCGGGCCGAAGCGCTGCCGCACTTCGGCGACGACTGGGGGCCGCGCCTGGCCTCGGCCGGCTTCACCGTCGAGGCGGAACGGGTCTTCGACGTGCGGCTGACGCACCCGCTGCCCGCCTCGGCCGGCCGCTACGCCGAACGGTCGCTGCGGCGCATGCGCCACGGCCTCGACGGCACGCTCGACGCCGCCTCCCTCGCCGCGCTCGACGCCCTGCTCGACGGCATCGGCGAGCGCGACGACCTGGAGGTGCGCACCACCCGGACGGTGTGGGCGGCCAGACGCTAGATCGTCGTTGCGGGCCGCCAGCATTCCCTCGCCGCCACGCCACTCTACAGAGAGTGGCGAGGTGATTACGTTCAGTGAGCGAACGGTCCGGATCGGTGATTGCGAGGAACCATGACCACGGAGCCGCGGCTGAGCCTGGACACCCAGGCCGCGCGCAACCTGGCCACGACCACCAAGACCCGTCCGCAGATGCGGGCGATCACGTCCCGCTGGCTGCTGCGCCGGTTGCCGTGGGTCGACGTGGCAGGCGGCACGTACCGGGTCAACCGCCGGCTGACGCACGCCGTCGGGCGCGGGCGCGTGGGCATCACGCACACCGGCGCCGACGACGTACGGATCGTCCCCGAGACGCTGACGGAGATCCCGGTGCTGCGCGGCTTCGCCGACACCGGCGTGCTGGACACGATCGCCGCGACGTTCCGGCAGCGCGACGTACGGCCCGGCGAGGTCGTCGTCGAGGCGGGCACGCCCGTCAGCGAGCTCTACGTGATCGCGCACGGCCGCCTGGACCGGCTCTCCACCGGCCCGTACGGCTCCGCGCAGCACCGTGGCGTGATCGGCGACGGCGACCAGTTCGGCGACGAGCTGCTCAGCCAGGACGACGCGCGCTGGCCGTACACGATCCGGGCGGCCACGGCGAGCACGATCCTGGTGTCGCGGAAGACCGACCTGCGGCGGATCGCCGGCCGGTCGGCGGCGCTGCGCGAGCACGTCGAACGGTTCGCGGAGCTCGCCGGCAGGCCGGTCAACCGGCGCGGCGAGGCGGCGCTCGACATCGCCGCCGGGCACACCGGCGAGCCGGTGCTCGGCGGCACGTTCGTCGACTACGAGCTGCGCCCGCGCGAGTACGAGCTGAGCGTGTCGCAGACGGTCCTGCGCGTGCACACCCGGGTCGCCGACCTCTACAACGGGCCGATGAACCAGTTCCAGGAGCAGCTCCGGCTGACCGTGCAGGAGGTCCGCGAGCGCCAGGAGTGGGAGCTGCTCAACAACCGCGACTTCGGGCTGCTGCACGCCACCGACTACGGCCAGCGGATCCGGCCGCGGTCGGGGCCGCCCACGCCCGACGACCTGGACGATCTGATCAGCATGCGCCGCAGGACGCGCCTGCTGCTCGCCCACCCGCGGGCGATCGCGGCGTTCCTGCGCGAGTGCAACCGGCGCGGCCTGGTGCCGGACAGCGCCGACGTCGACGGCCACGCGGTGCCCTCCTGGCGCGGGATCCCGATCTTCCCGTGCGACAAGATCCCGGTCAGCGAGCGCGGCACCAGCTCGATCGTGGCGATGCGCACCGGCGAGGACGACCAGGGGGTCGTGGGCCTGCACCAGGTGGGCCTGCCGGAGGAGCACGAGCCCGGCCTGAACGTCCGGTTCATGGGCGTCGACTCCCAGGCGATCATGTCGTACCTGGTCAGCGCCTACTATTCGGTGGCCGTCCTGGTGCCCGACGCCTGCGGGATCCTGGAGGACGCCGACCTGGCCGCCGCCGCCCGGCCCTAGCCGGGCGGGCCGCCTCACGCCAGGTAGCGCAGCCACAGGTACGGCGCGACGAGCGCGACGGTCACCGTGGCCGTGATCAGGCCGTACTTGGTGAACTGCCAGAAGCTGATCGGCGTGCCGTTGCGGGCGGCGATGCCGAGGACGACGACGTTGGCCGCCGCGCCGACGGCGGTGGCGTTGCCGCCGAGGTCGGCGCCGAAGGCCAGCGCCCACCACAGCACCTGCGTCGGCCCGTCGCCGGCCTGGACCAGCTCGGCGACGATGGGGCTCATGGTGGCGACGTACGGGATGTTGTCGACGATGGCCGACAGCACGGCGGACGCGCCCAGCAGGCCCATCGTGGCCAGCTCCAGCTGCCCGGCGGTGGCGTCCACGGCGGCCTCGGACAGCTGCGCGATGACGCCGGTCTCGACCAGGGCCCCGACCATGACGAACAGCCCGGCGAAAAACACGAGCGTCGGCCATTCCACCTCGGCGATGGCCTGCTCAGTCGTGATCTTGGTGGCGGCGACCAGGACGCCCGCGCCCAGCAGGGCGACGATCGAGGGCTCGTAGTGCAGCACCGGATGCAGCACGAACGCCGCCATGACCAGGCCCAGCACGGTGAGCGACTGCCACAGCAGCCGCCGGTCACCGATCGCCTCGTTCTCGTCCAGCGCCATCACCGCCGCCGCCCGCTCCGGATCATGACGGAACGTCCGCCCGAACATCAGCCAGCACAGGCCGACGAACACCGCCATCAGGACGACCACCATCGGCGCCATGTGGATCAGGAAGTCGTTGAAACTGAGCCCGCCCCGGCTGGCGATGATGATGTTCGGCGGATCACCCACCAACGTCGCCGCACCACCGATGTTGGACGCCATCGCCTCCGCGATCAAAAACG